>CAMCXE010000050.1 GCA_945882995.1 Thalassocella blandensis
CCAAACGATTTTGTCGCGGCGAACTCACCGCCCAGTGGCGAGCCCAAAACCCAGATTTAATTTCCGGCGAAAATTCGGCGGCGGCTTTGTTGCAAAGAATTAAGGCGGAGCGGGAGGCTGTGGTGGGGAAGTCGAAAACGAAAAAACCCAAATCCCCCTAGCCCCCATTTTCAAAGGGGGGACGACTCCCAGCTTGCGGCCGGCACAGTGGGGATAACTTCCGGCTGGCTGTAGGATGGCTCCCCGCTCCCTACAAGGCGCGGCACTACTCCCTCCCTTTGAAAAAGGGAGGGCTGGGGAGGGATTTGCCTACGCCGACCAAATGCTCGCCCAAGCCCGTGTGAATCACCTAACCCAAAGCCTATTAGCCAAAGCGTTTGCAAACCACGTCCCTGTGGTTTGCCCTTCGGGCCAGCCTCCGGCTGTCCAAAATCGTTCCAGACGATTTTGTCGCGGCGAACTCACCGCCCAGTGGCGAGCCCAAAACCCTTAATTAATTTCTGGCGAAAATTCGGCGGCGGCTTTGTTGCAAAGAATTAAGGCGGAGCGGGAGGCGGTGGTTGGGAAGACGAAAACGAAAACGAAAAAACCAAAATCCCCCTAGCCCCCTTTTTCAAAGGGGGGACGACTCCCCGCTTGCTGCGACCAAAGTTGGCATGACGCCCCGCTCGCTACAAAGCGGCGCACTGCTCCCTCCCTTTGAAAAAGGGAGGGCTGGGGAGGGATTTAGGATGATTAATTTCTCGCGAAAATTCGGCAGCGGCCTTGTTGCAAAGAATTAAGGCGGAGCGGTAAGCTTTGGCGGTGAAGGCGAAAATGAAAAAATCCAAATCCCCCTAGCCCCCTTTTTCAAAGGGGGGATAACTCCCTTCTTGCAGCGACCAAAGTTGGGATGACTCCCTGCTTGCTGCCGGCACGGTGGGTCCTAACTCCCTCCCTTTGAAAAAGGGAGGGCCGGGGAGGGATTTATGTTCAGAATCAATTTCAATAAGGAGATTTTATGTTGCGCTACAAAACCACACTTAAACCCTTAGCGCGTAATCTACGCAGCAACTTACCAAATGCCGAGCAAATTCTGTGGTCACGTTTGCGTCGCAAACAGCTTTTTGGTTTGCAATTTTATCGGCAAAAACCTATAGCCGGCTATATTGCCGATTTTTATTGTGCGGCCTGCTGTTTAGTTATTGAGCTGGATGGCGATAGCCACTATCAGGAGGGTGCTCAAGTGCGCGATCACATCCGCGATGAGGTTATGCGCGGAATGGGTTTGCGCATTTTGCGGTTCAACAATGCGGATGTAACGGAAAATATTGAGGGGGTTTTGCTTCGCGTGTGCGAGGTAATAGAACAAGCCCCGCGTTAATTGCTGGCGAAAACGAAAAAACCCAAATCCCCCTAGCCCCCTTTTTCAAAGGGGGGGATAACTCCCTGCTTGCTACCGGTAGACTTTGCGTAGCGCCTGTTCTTTGAATTCGTTTGAATAGGGGGGTGTTTGCATTTTAGGGTGCCTCTTATTTTATGGGTTGGAAAAAATTAGAGGCGACAGGTAGTCTGACACAGGGGGAAGCGGCTCAACCCGCCGCCAACTCACTGGGCACACTAAAATATTGCGTGTCCTCTAGGCGTAACATGGTCAAAGGCCCGCCCCACACGCAGCCGGTGTCCAGTGCTATGGCCTTGGGTTGGCCGGTATGGCCACGCAGCGCCGCCCAGTGGCCAAAGAGTACAGGCTGTTGCAAATCGCGGTGCGGCTGCTGGAACCAGGGCAAAAAACCTTTGGGGGCCGTTTCCAGCCCCTCTTTGGCTTTAAGGTCTAACCGGCCTTGTGGGTCGCAAAAGCGCATACGGGTGAAGTAGTTGGTAATCACTCGCAAACGCATCATGCCGGTGAGTTGCTCCGACCAGGTGTCCGGCTCGTTGCCGTACATATTGGCGAGGAATTCAGAATAGTCAGGCCCCTGCAATACCGTCTCCACTTCACGGGCACAGGCTTTGGCTTGATCCAGTGTCCACATGGGGGGCAGGCCAGCGTGGCTCATGGTGTAGCCGAGGTCGTAATGCAGCAGCGGACGCTGACGCAGCCAGTGCAGCAGTTCATCGCGGTCTGGCGCCTTGAGGATGGCGTCTAGGGTGTCCTTGCGCTGCAAGCTGCGCAGGTTTTCGGCGGCGGCCAGCAGGTGTAAATCGTGGTTACCTAACACCAATATGGCGCTGGGGCCCAAGTCTTTCACAAAACGTAAAGCGCCTAAGCTGTTGGGCCCGCGGTTAACCAAGTCGCCTGCCAACCACAAACAATCGGCGGCGGGGTCGAAGGCGGCGGCTTCCAGTAGCCGCTGCAGCGAGTCATAACAGCCCTGTACATCACCCACCGCGTAGGTGGCCATTAATGCAGGCTCTGTGGGTGAATCAGGGCAAAGGTGGGGATAGGGGCCGCGAATTCTTCGCCATTATCCAAGCGCATTTGATAACTGCCGCTCATGGTGCCCGTCTGGGTGTTCAACACCACGCCGCTGGTGTAGGTGTAGCTGGCACCCGCCGCTAGGCGCGGCTGCTCGCCAATCACGCCCATACCTTGCACTTCCTGCACCTGATTGTTGGCGTCAGTGATAACCCAATGCCGGCTGATCAGTTGTGCCGGCTGCGGCGAGCGGTTTTCAATGGTGATGGTGTAGGCAAATACGAAGCGCTGATCCTGTGGCTCGGATTGGTCTTGGATGTATTGGGTTTTAATGGACACTTGAATGGCTGGGCTCATACATCGCTCTCGGTGTGGGCCGCTGGTTCGGCGTCGTTGGCGGCTACTCCCGCAGCAGCCAGATGATTGGCTAAAGCAACATATTGGCCAATGCTTAGGTTTTCCGCGCGTAGATTTGGGTCTATCCCTAGGCTCTCGAGCGTTGTGGCCTCGAGGAGCGTACGCAAACAGTTGCGCAGGGTTTTGCGACGCTGGCTAAAGGCGGTGCGCACTACAGCTTCAAACAGCTTTTCGTCTTGGGCCACAAATGGGAGCTGGCTATAGGGCGCAAGACGCACTATCGCGGATTCCACCTTGGGTACCGGACGGAAACATTCTGGCCCCACGTCAAACAGGTGCTCCACGCGGCAAAAGTATTGGGTCATGATCCCCAGCCGGCCGTAATTATTGTCCCCCGGCCCCGCGGCCATGCGCAGTACCACTTCTTTTTGCAGCATGAAGTGCATATCAGTTATGCGCTCGCGGTAGCTGAGTAAATGAAAAATCAGTGGGGTGGAAATGTTGTAGGGTAGGTTGCCCACCACGCGCAGCGGATTATCAACGGAAGCCAGTGCACCGAAATCAAATTTAAGTGCGTCGGCTTGATGAATGTTCAGCCCAGGGTAATTGGCGAATTGGTCTTGCAAAATGGGGATTAGGTCGCGGTCGAGCTCCACCACCTGTAAGCCTGCACAAGCGCTCAACAACAATGCCGTGATTGCACCTTTGCCTGGGCCAATCTCAACCAGGTTATCCTGAGGCTTGGGGTGAATGGCGCGCACTATGTGGTTAATGATGCGCTGGTCGACTAAAAAATTTTGCCCAAATCGCTTGCGCGCTTTGTGGCTGTGCGGGGGCTGGGCCATGCTGAGGTCCTCGACAGTGGCCGAGCAGTTTAACCTAGAAACCGCAGTGGCATCATCGCAAGCTGCGCCGACCAGAATTAACGGCGCAACTCTAAACCCCGCTCTTGGTATTGACGCAGGGTGACGCCAAAACTGCGGTCTTTCCACACTTGTTTGATTAGGTGATCTTTGCTTAATTCACCACTTTCAATCTGCGCCAAATCGATATAGATATCTTTTTCCAGCGGATTTTTCTCGCTGTCGCGCACCAGCAACACTTTTGGCAGGTGGCGCAATTTATGGTTGGTTTCAACCACGATACCCACGGCGCCCGAATGCAATTCCACAATGCTGCCGGGAGGGTAAAGCCCCACGGTCTGCAAAAATTTAAGGGCGAGCATTTCATCAAAATGGGTGCCGCGCTCTTGATAAATAATTTTAAGCGCCTCGGTAGAGGTTTTGGCAACCTGATAACAACGGTCGGCGGTCATGGCGTCGTAGGCGTCCACAATGGCAATGATTTTTGAAAAAACCGAAATGCCTTGGCCGGCCAATTTTCGCGGGTAACCTTTGCCGTCTACACGCTCATGATGGCTGTACGCCACGTCGATGACGCCAGAATAAATACCACTGGTGCTGATGAGCAGGTTACGCCCTTGGATGGTGTGCGACATCATGATGCGCATTTCATCAATGCTAAGGCGTGTGGGCTTATTCAGGACCTCGGAGGGTATGCGCATTTTGCCCACATCGTGCAGCAGGCCACACAGGCCTAGTTTGTGTAGCTCCTCTTCAGGCATGCCCAGCTGGCGGCCAAACGCCACAGCCAAAATACACACATTCAAACAGTGTTCAGCGGTGTATTCGCTTTCGTTGCGGATTTTTGCCATCCACATGAGAGCGTCTGGGTGGCGGATGACCGACTGCACGCAGTCATTCACCATTTGTTTAGCGTGCTCGGTATTGATGGCGCCACCGAGGCGAATATCATCGAGCAAGGTTTTAGTCAGACGGCGCGCCGAGTGAAACGCCCCCAAAATGCGTTTGTGCTCTGCATCGATACTGCTGGTATTTTGATACCGAATTTTGCCTTTGGGGCTAAGGACGTCGCTCACATCCGAACTGTGGGCACTGGCTTTCGCTTTGCGCGCCATATCCACATATACATACTCACAATATTCCGCCACCACATCCACATCCTCCCGGGACTCAATATGAAACCCCTGCATAATGAACGGGGTTTCGAGCCAAGGGCGATCGAGCGCCGAGATATACATCCCAACGCGCAAATCTGCCACTGGGACCTTTTGGATACTGGAGGACATAAATACACCTACGCCTATCAAATCAAGTGTGCGCTCCGTACTGCCCATTTTAGGCAGCGAAACCTGCGCGACGTTTATTATTATGGGCTGGTAACCGGGGGGTCGCTACCCGCCGCGGTTATATAATTCGGGCGACTGCGTCACAAACGTAGCCTAGGTTAGCGTGATTCAGGCCTGCAATACTAGCTCTGGACGAACCCAGCAAATAAATACTACTTATTTTTGCCAGCTGCGCCACTTGGGCTTCGCTCAACCCCAAAAATGAAAACATGCCGCGCTGCTGCGCAATAAAGTCGAAACGACCCGCGGCGCCGCGCGAGTTCATGCCTGCCACAAACGCCATGCGTAAACCCTGGATGCGCTCGCGCATGTCCACCAGCTCTTGGCGCCAGAGTGCGGTAAGCTCCGGCGACTGCAGTACTCGGGCCACCAGCTCAGCGCCATGATCCGGCGGCATGGAATAAATGCCGCGCACAATACTGGTCAAATGGCTCATCACCGCCGTAGCCCCAGCCGCGGTGTGATTCAGCAAACCCACCAAACCCACGCGCTCGCGATACAACCCAAAATTTTTGGAGCAGGACACGGCAAACAACACCTCGGGCAACTGGGCCATTAACAGGCGCAGGCCGTAAGCGTCCTCGTCCAAGCCTTCGCCAAAGCCTTGGTACGCCATATCCACAAAGGGTACAAACCCCCGTTGCGCCGCTAGATCCGCTATCTGCTGCCAGTGCGCTGGCTGCAGGTCTACCCCGGTGGGGTTGTGACAGCAGCCGTGCAGCAACACTAAGTCGCCGGCCGGTACTTGGCTCAAGGCATCCATCATGGCGTCCACCGCCAACGCATTGCGGCTAGCATCAAAATACGGGTAGGTTTTGATGCGGATACCGGCATTGCCCAGCAGGGGAATATGGTTGCCCCAAGTGGGGTCGCTCACCCAAATGCTGGCTTCTGGCCGCGCTTTTTTTATGAGTTCAGCCGCCACACGCAAGGCGCCGCAGCCCCCCGGCGTTTGCAAGGTTGCCAAGCGCGGTTGCAAATTCTGAGCCTGATGCTCCCCCAATAACAACACCATCATGCTCTGCAAAAACGCTAAATTGCCGGCTGGGCCGACATAAACCTTAGACGTTTGTTCCGCCACCAAGGCCTGCTCGGCGCGTTTGATGGCGTCTAACACGGGGGTCAAACCCGTCTCAGTTTTGTACACACCCACTCCAAGGTCCACTTTGTGGGGGTTTGCATCACGGGCAAACAACCCCATTAAACCTAAGATAGGATCAGCGGGAAGTTGTTGAAGTTGCTCAAACATAAAGAGGTCCTAGGAATTTGTTTATACGGGGTCGCAGGGTGTACTGGCCGCAAACCAAGCTTGCGCGGCTAGCTGACCATACCACTGGTGAAGGCTGGGATTGAGTGTGGCCACGCTGATCTGGGGCAAACGGAAGGCCAGATAACCCAGAGCACAGGCGGTGGCAATTCCGGCGATATTCAGCTGCCGGTCTTCGCCCAGTATGGCGGGGGGAATGGCGGCCACAGCGGCTTCCACAGCAATTTGCCAACGCGCCATCCAGAACGGCGAACGCTGGGCAGGTTCGCGTCGCCCCTCCATAACCATGGCTACGGCGGCGTCCAGCAAACCGTTGGCTAAGTAGTGGTACTGCTGCCACACATAATAGTCCGCCGAACCTTTGCCAAAAAAGCTGCGGCCCCCGCTACGCATGTGGCAATCATCAAGATATTCACAAATCAGGCTGCTGTCATACAGAGTCTGGTCGCCATCCACCAACACGGGGATTTTGCCCAGCGGGTTAAGGCTGCGCAACGCCGGCGTTTCCAAGGGTTTGGAGACCACCCACTCCACACTGGGTAGATCCGCCAGTGCAACCAATATGGCCACCTTGCGCGAATAGGGTGACGTTGGGCTGGTATGGATTTGCATGATGTGTCCTGAAGTTGGCTAGAATGCTACTCACAACCAAAAATGGGGCGAGTATGAAACGATTAATTGTGAAAATACTGATGGTAATGGCCGTGGCCGCTGGGGGGGTGAATTATCTGGTGTATCTGCGCACAGGCCAATCAATTTTCGCAAAAATGCCCAGTCAAGCCGAAAAAGTTTTGCAGGACGTGCGCGCCATTGAGCCACCCAAACTCGCTGTGCCAAAGTTGCTCGACACCTCGGCGGACCGCAACAACACAGCCGCCTACAAATGGGTAGATAAAAATGGGGTGGTGCACTACTCAGATGCCGCGCCCACAACGGGTGAATCCGCGAAAGTCATTAAGGTTAATCCAGACGCCAATATGATCCTAGGTGCTCCCGCGGCCGCGCCCGCCAAACCGGTGGAGCCTAAAACTGCACCCCAAAACCCAGCCGCCACGGTAGTACCCGCCGGTGCCGCAGAAGCCCTCCAAAAAGCCCGAGAAGTGGGTGAACTGATGAACCAACGCCAGAGCCAATTGGATAAAGCAATAGAAACGGGCCGGTAAGCAAGGCTCCAATTTTTGCCGTTTGCCTAGGCTTTCCACCGCTGCAACGCCCAGCCAGCAGGCGATGCCCCCATCAAACCCTAGGCGCTTTTTTGAATGAAACACCGGTTGCCTAAGTTCTATTGGTTCCAGACCTAAGAATTGAGCAGGCCTATACTTAGCCACATAACCATTCAAAAAAGGAACGGGTCATGCGCCAGTATATTCGCCACCCCACGTCCATCCCCATACATGTATTTTGCGCCTCCACCCATGCACTACCCGTAGAGGCACAAAATTTAAGCGCCGGCGGCCTGTGTTTTTTAACCGAAGAAGCCGTGCCCATCGGCTCCTTGGTGGAATTTTCGATCCCTGTGGTCAAACCCTCGTATCGCGGCGAAGGCATTGTGGTATGGCAACACGAACAAGCGCCCCACGTCTTCGAAGTGGGCATGCGCTTTATTAGCGACGATGATTATTTCCGCACCCGCATGGTGGAGCAGGTGTGCTGTATTGAAGAGTATCGACAAAATTTAGAAGCTTTGGGCAAGCACCTCAATACCGAAGAAGCGGCCAAAGAGTGGATCGCCAAATTTGCGGCTAAGTTTGATGATGAGCTGCAGTAGGGCGCCTAACAAGAAAGCTCGAAGTGCTATAAATTAGCGCCATATCAACCATTCGACGCGTATCAATGCCGCGATCCGTAAACCAAAAAGCCTCGGTAGAACCCTCAAAGTCCGTGCAGATTTTGAGGGTTCTACCGAGGCTTTTCTATTAAAACTGCTGCCTTGTAGATACAATCCACTGCACTTCACTAATCTGATCGCGCTCGGTTAAGGGCATGGCCAAATCCAAATGCACTACGGTGCCAATATGGGCCTTGGATGAGCTAAAGCGCAGCCCAATACCCACATCAGTTAACAATTTTTGATTCTGGTCGTAGGCGCTGCCCCAGGCTTTACCACTTTCGGCATAGGCCACTGCGCCTAGGCGCACCAAATTAAAAACATGCCAGTCGCTAAAATAGCGGCGCTCCAGCTTGAAGAGCATTCGATGATCCCCGCGTTGAAAATCCACGGGGTAACCGCGTAGGCCATCGGACCCACCCAGGCGTAATTCTTCGTAAGAATCCAGAGCCTGCCCCAAGTCGTAACGGGCAGATAAAAACCAACGCTGGCGGTCACTAATGAAATAGTTGTACGCCAATGCGGCATAACCCAGGCTAGTGTGCTGCCCGCCGGTTTCCGTTTGCCAGCGTGCATCTAAGCCGCCGGCAAACTCAAATAGGTGGTTAGTTGATACGCCAATGGAATCGGTTAGTTGGCTGCGCATTAAAATTGTGTCACGGGGATTATCGAAGTCATTGCCGCTATAACCTAGGCGGATAAAAAAATCGCGACCGAGGGCCACGTCTTCAAGGCTTTGAATTTGCCGCACATTTTTAAACACGCCAAATTCATTTTCGATATGGCGATAGCCCAGCCAGGGGTAAGCATTGCGCCGCCACTCTGGCACGGGTAAGCGGGTCAATGCATTGGCTGTAAAAGTGTCTTCCGCCTGGGTAAAACCTGCCAATAAACGTTCGGTATGCTTCTCGTCCGCATCCAACGCTCGGCCTACAAATACCTCATTGCGCAGGGTCTTGTGGCCAAAACTGCTGAGCGTTTGTTGATGGGCGTTTAGGTACTCGGTTTGAGTAAGATCCTTACTCAGCACACCGTAAGCCCAACGGCTGGTAAGTGACGTAAAGGGCTTTTGCAGGCTGCCGGTTTTATCCACACCGTCGGATTTATCCACGTAAACTAACGCCGCGGCGTAGTCACTGTTGAACAAGTGCGGGCTGGAGATTTCATAACTCACGGAGGTGCGCTGCGGCAACTGGTCGTAGCTGATGGCTACCCGATTGCCGGTGCCAAATAGGTTGTTTTCACTAAGGCCTATTCCAGATTTAGTTTCCCCGCCGTTATGGCTTAACGAGGTATCCGGCTCAGTGGACCAAGAATCCCGAGTGACCACACGCACATCAATAAACTCCCCACACACCTGTACCGGCACCAAGTAAGCACTGGCCAAATAACTGCGGCTTCGCAAAATGCGGCCCGACTCGGCCATTTTGCTAACATCCAGTGGCTCACCGGGTTTAAACAATAATTGCGCACGAATTACACTGGGCCGAGTGTTGATGTGGAATTTATCGAGGTTGCGGTACAGCAGATTGTTCTCGTCGGGATTGGCGGGATCGAAGACATCCCCCGGCTCAACGGTGATCTGGCGCAGTGTTTTACCTGCCCAAGGGGCGAAAACATCTACCGGCAACTTATTGAGCCGCAGCTGACCGATTTCCTCCAAGGAATACTCCAAACGCGTGCAGTTTTCAGCAGCCTGACCAAGGCTGGCAGTGAAGCCGCAAATGGTTAGCAGGCCAAGGCACACAAACCCCCTCACAATGGCTCCTCGCAAGGGCTAACGGCAAACGCATCTTTGACCTGTAAGGCCTCCAGTAAAGCGACTGCGGCGCCGGCGTGTTGATAACGGGTAGCTCCTAGGGTCAAAGATTGCGCGCCAATCTCCAACAAACGGTGTTCACTGCGCAGCTGCAAATGCCAAGGCGCCTCACTCAGCACACTCAAGCCTCTGGGGCCCGGCTCTTCAGCGCCATCCGTTAACACAGCCCAACCCTCCGGGCCTAGGTAAACGCGCGCAATTGCATAGGCGCGGGGGCTGGATAAAAAATCGCGTTGCAGTTCATACGCCAGCCAATACTCGTTCGCCGTGTCGTAAAAGATGGCGAAGTCGCCAGTATCCGCACTCGCTGGCAGTACCACCCCTTGGTCTTGGCTGTCGCCAGTCATCCGCTGAATTGCCATAAATCATCACCCTGTTATCCATTGCTTTACAGCAAAAGCTTGGGCCTGTATTAAGCTAAACACAGTAACCAATTTTTTGCCCATGACAATAACGAGACCCAACATGATGGTTAGCCATAAACCTTCCGCTAAACGCCGCCCTTGGCTGGCCAGCTTGATGATACTCCCTCTGCTACTTGCGCGCCCCAGTTGGGCGCTAACACCCGCCCAAATTGAAGCCTTGATTGCGCAGATGACTCCCGCCGAAAAGGCGGGCCAGCTTAACATTATCGCCGGCACACAAAACGCCACTGACGTGATTGTGGGGCTACCCAAACCTGAAGAACACATGGCGATGGTAAGAGCTGGTGGTGTCACGGGCTTCTTTAATATCAACAACACCGACTATATCCGCGATTTGCAAAAAGTAGCCATGGAGCAATCGCGCTTAAAAATCCCCCTAATTATTGCCGGCGACGTCATTCACGGCTTTCGCACCACCACTCCCTTGCCACTGGCCGAAGCCGCCAGCTGGGATATGGTTCTGATTGAAAAAAGCGCACGCATGGCCGCGGAAGAAGCCGCGGTTTCTGGCGTCGGCTGGACCTTCGCGCCCATGGTGGACATCTCTCGCAACCCGCGCTGGGGCCGCATTATTGAAGGCGCCGGCGAAGACCCATTCCTCGGCTCCGCAGTGGCCGAAGCGCGAGTGCGCGGCTTCCAAGGCAAGGACTTGTCCGCACCTTCATCCATTGCCGCCACGGTTAAACACTTCGCCGCCTACGGTGCACCGGAAGCGGGGCGCGAATACAACTCCGTGGATATGAGTGAACGCATGCTACGTGAAATGTACCTACCACCTTACAAAGCCGCCATTGAAGCTGGCGCCGCTTCGGTGATGAGCGCCTTCAACACCCTCAACGGCGTACCCGCGGTAATGGACCCTTTTTTAATGCGCAAAGTATTACGCAGTGAATGGGGCTATAACGGCATGGTGGTAACCGATTACGAAGCCATCAAAGAGCTCATTGCCCATGGCGTTGCTGTGGACCTAGAAGACGCCGCACTCAAAGCCTTCAGCGCCACCACCGACATGGACATGATGGCCAACGCCTACACGGGCCACCTGCCGGGGCTACTGGCGCGCAACGCCATCAGCGAAGACCAACTCAACGCCGCCGTGCGCCGCGTGTTGGAGCTGAAAAACAAGCTCGGACTGTTCGAAAACCCGTACAAATACTGCGCCGACCAAGCCACCCGCGACGCGGTTATCTTCTCCCCCAAGCACCGTGCCCTAGCGCGCGACGTGGCCAAACGCTCCATAGTGCTCTTAAAAAACCAAGACAAGCTGCTGCCCCTACCCAAAAAAATCCGCACCCTAGCCGTGATTGGCCCCATGACCGACAGCAAAGAGGATCAAAACTCCACTTGGGCTCTATTCTCTAAGCGCGAAGACCCCGTCTCCATTCTGGAAGGCATTAGAAATGCCCTAGACCCCAAAACCAAAATCCTCAGCACTAATGGCTGCAGTTTTTTATTCCCCTGCGAGGCTAAAGACATCGCCCAGGCGGTAAGCCTTGCCCTGCAAGCGGACTACGTAATTCTTGCCCTAGGCGAGCCAACGTCATTAGTGGGTGAAGATGGCGCCCGTACCTCCTTAGATTTTCCCGGCCACCAAAGCCGCCTGCTAAAGGCCATCGCCGACACGGGTAAACCCATTGTGTTGCTGGTGAGTTCTGGCCGACCATTAATCCTCAACGATGCCGAAAAACGCCTACCCGCCATATTGCAAACCTGGCACTTGGGTACCGAAGCCGGCAACGCCATTGCCGACGTGCTGTTCGGGGACTACAACCCCAGCGGTAAATTGCCCATGAGTATTCCGCGCAGCTTGGGTCAGGTGCCCCTGTTCTACAACCACCTGCCCACCGGCCGCCCCACGGATAACAACGCCCGCCCCGCACCCGACACCCGCACCTACAAATCCCGCTACGTGGACGTAGCCAATTCCGCCCTCTACCCCTTCGGCTACGGGTTGAGCTACACCCAATTCACCTACACCAACCTGCGCCTTAGCACGCCAACCCTAGCCCAAGACGGCTCGCTTACCGCCAGCGTTACCTTAACCAATAGCGGCGCAGTGGCCGGTGAAGAAGTGGTGCAACTCTATATTCACGATAAACTGGCCAGCGTGTCGCGCCCCGTTAAGGAACTAAAAGGCTTTCAAAAAGTGCTGCTGCAACCCAATGCCAGTAAGGAAATTCATTTCACCATCAGCGCAAAAGACTTGGCCTTTTACCGACTGGACATGAGCTGGGGCACAGAGCCAGGGGAGTTTGAGGTATTTATTGGCACCAATTCCGATGAAACCAACGCCGTTACATTCACGCTATTGCCGCCACCGGTCGTGGAAGAAAAGGTGAAAAAGCCGAGTGCAAAACAGGCACCCAAAAAACCGTCTGAGTAACCAACGAGTTTGTTCAGCTACCGGTTTATCACTGCAGCGCCGCGGACAAAAGTGCGATGGTATACGGGTGTTTCGGCGCCGCAAAAATTTCCTCGGTGCTACCCTCTTCAACTTTTTCGCCCTTGTGCATCACAATGACTCTGTCGCACATTTTGCGCACCACACTTAAATCGTGGGAGATGAACACAATCGCCAACTGGTATTTTTCGCTAAGGTGCTGCAACAACTGCAATATCTGTTTTTGAATAGTCACATCCAACGCCGAAACCGGCTCATCCGCCACAATCAGTTTAGGCTTCAATGCCAGTGCGCGGCCAATAGCGATACGCTGACGCTGCCCGCCAGAAAACTCATGGGGATATTTGCGCACCGCGGATCTAGCCAAACCTACCTCGTCCATCAGCGTTTGAACTTCCTGTCCAAGCGTTTCACCTTCGGCTAAACCGTGTAACAACAAGGGTTCCGCCAAAATATCAAACACCGTTTGCCGAGGATCCAGCGAGGCATAAGGGTCTTGAAAAATCATTTGTATCTGCGGTCGCAGATTTTTTAATTCGCGAGGCGTCATGCGCAAAACGTCTTGCCCCGCAAATAAAACCTGTCCAGAATCGGGTTGTATCAATCGGAGGATAGACCGACCAAGCGTGGATTTTCCGGACCCGGATTCCCCCACAATCCCCACCACCTCTCCCGCGCTTACACTGAAACTAAGATTATTTACCGCCACCAGCTCGCTAGTTTTACGCCTAACCAACCAGCCACCGTAGCGAATAAAACGCGTGTAAATATTTTTTACCTCCAATAAAAGGGGGCTGTCTCCTTCCGCCGCCGAATGATTAACCGGCGTGGCCGACAACTTGGCGCCACGTGGCATAGCCGCAATGAGCGCTTGTGTGTAGGCATTTTGTGGGCGGGCCAATATTTCCGCGGTGGGTCCCGTCTCCACCAGCTCGCCATCCTTCATCACCACAATGGCATTAGCCATTTTGGCAACAACGGCCAAATCATGCGAAATCAGTATCACCGCCAAATTGCGTTTTTTTTGCAGCGCGCTAATTAAATCCAAAATTTGTGCCTGCAAGGTTACGTCAAGGGCGGTGGTGGGTTCGTCAGCAATTAATAATACCGGCTCCGCAATTAACGCCATGGCTATCATCGCCCGCTGGCGCATACCACCGGAAAACTCATGGGGATAGGCATAGGCGCGTTGTCTAGCATCTACAACACCAACTTCTTCCAGTGCGAGAATAGCGCGCTCCCGCGCCGTGTTTTTATCTAACTTAAAATGTATGCGCAACGGCTCCGCTACTTGATCAATAATGCGCATACTGGGATTCAGCGACGTCATAGGGTCTTGGAATACCATGCCTATTTTTGAGCCCCGCAATTGCCGTAATTCAGCCTGAGACAAAGCCAATAAATCCTGCCCGTTAAACAGCGCGGTACCGCCCATAATTTTCGCCGGCGGGCTGGGCAATAAGCCCAATAGGCTATAACAACACACCGACTTACCAGACCCAGACTCACCCACAATCCCCAGCACTTCACCCGCCCGCACTGAAAAGCTCAAATTGTTAACGGCAGTCACCACGCCATCACGCGTGTGAAATGCAGTGGTTAAATTGTTTACGGTTAATAGCGGCATAAAAATTAATCTTTAGAGGAGCGAGGATCTAAGGCGTCGCGCAAACCGTCACCTAAAAAATTCAACGCAAACAGTGTGAGTGACAACATCAACCCCGGGTAAATAATTAACCCAGGGTATTCCTCCATAACCTCAACGCCGCCAGAAATAAGTGAACCCCAAGAACTCGCTGGCGGCTGAATGCCTAAACCCAAAAAGCTCAAAAAAGATTCCAACAAAATTACACTGGGAATGGTGAGGGTGGTGTACACAATTACCGGCCCCAACACATTCGGGATAATATGGCGCACCATAATTTGCCAAGGCGACAAACCCATGCCCACCGCGGCCTCAATAAAATCTTTGCGCTTGATGCTCAAAACCTGACCGCGCACAATACGCGCCATGGTCAACCATTCTGCCGCACCAATCGCCAAAAACAGTAATAACATACTGCGGCCAAACACCACCGTCAGCAAAATAATCAAAATAGAAAAAGGCAGCGCATAGAGCAAATCCACGGTGCGCATCATTAAGGCATCAATTCGCCCGCCAAAATAGCCCGCACAGGTTCCCCACAGTACACCTATGCCCAGCGCCACAGCGGTGGCAATAAGTCCCACGCTTAAGGAAATTCGACTGCCATACATGATGCGGGTGAGTAAATCACGGCCTAGAGTGTCCGTACCCAACCAATGCTCCCCAGTGGGGCCAACGGCACCTAAATCTAAATTTTGACCTTCATAGGAATAAGGCGCCAGCCATGGCGTAACACAAGCAATTAACGCCACAAACAACAAAAAAAACAGGCTGGCCATGGCAGCCTTATTTTTTCGCAGGCGAATAAACGCATCGCGACCCAAGGAAGATCCGGGTTCCGCTGATTGCAACAAGGCTCGACGTTTTTCAGACTTTAGTAACATGGAATGTTCACACCACAGTGTTAATCGTGTAATTTTTGTCGCGGGTCCAGCCACACCAAAATTAAATCCGCCAGAATATTGCACCCAAATATGAGCGCCGCATAAAAAATCGTAGTACCCAAAACCATGGTGTAATCGCGATTAAATGCCGCTTGAATAAAAAAACGCCCCAAGCCCGGAATTTGAAACAGGGTTTCCACCACAAAGGACCCTGCCAGCAAACCCGCAACCGCAGGACCCAAAAACGATATAACCGGCGGCAGTGCGGGCCGCAAGGCGTGGCGCCACAAAACCGCAAATTCACTTACCCCTTTGGCTCTGGCGGTACGAATAAAATCCTGCCCCAATACCTCGATTAAACTGCCGCGCATAATGCGCGCAAGATAAGCCGCATAACTTGCACCCAAAGTAATCGCTGGCAATATTTTATCACCCGATGACTCCCCCCAACCGGTAACCGGCAGCCAACCCAAACCAATGCCAAAACTCAAGGTTAATAAAGGCCCCAGCACAAAGGAGGGTAAACAGATACCTAGCATAGCCACCGTCATTGGGCCGTAATCCAACCCAGTGTTAGCCTTATAGGCCGCGAGTATTCCAGCAGGCAACCCCAAAATCACAGCAAATAAGAGCGCATAAAGCGATAATTCCGCACTGAGAGGGAACCCTGTACTGATCATTTCCGTAACACTACGGCCAGGGAATTTAAACGATGGGCCAAAATCCCACTGCAATAAATGGCCGATGTACAAACCGATTTGCTGCCAAATGGGTAGATCCAAATTATATTGCGCATTCAAAGCCGCCAACACTTGAGGCGGCACCGAACGCTCAGAAGTAAAAGGCCCGCCGGGTGCGGCATGCACCAACAAAAAGGTGCAGATAATTACCAGCAATAATAGCGGTATGGCTTGTGCTAAACGCTTAAGCAGGAATATCAACATGCTTTACCCAATAGTGATGTCCGAATTGAATGACTTACGTGTGTGACTATTCAGCCTATGTGCCGTCTTCGCCGCCTAGGCGCTATGTCTTTAAGTTAAGGGTTACGAGCTATTTTTCCGGTAAGTTTGCTCTCATCCAGAAACCCCAACCCAACCAATGTCATTAAGTTAACGGTTGCGAGCTGTTTTTTAAGGTAATTTTTTACTGTCCAGAAATCCCTCCCCAGCCCTCCCTTTTTCAAAGGGAGGGGGTTGCGCCTCACTTTGCGAGAAGAAGGGAGTCATCCCCCCTTTGTAAAAGGGGGCTAGGGGGATTTAGGTTTTTTCATTCTCGCCCTCCTGCGCCTCTCTATCTCCTGGATCCATGCGGCACCTAGCAAAGGTTAAATTTAGCGAATAGCCAAGTTGCTCGCTAAATTTAACTTTCACTCATCACCCCAATGGGCTGCACAGCTTTTGGCGCCCAACTGAGGATTCTAGTTGAAAAGGCTAAAATCCTTAACTTAATGACATTGCCACCCCAACCCTCCCCTTGAAAAGGGGAGGGAGCAAAACAGACTTTAAAACAATGCAGATTCTTTGATTTGCAGACTTTTTGCCCCTCCCCCCTTGTTGAGGGGGAGGTTGGGAGGGGGTTTCTTGTCGAAGGAAAACTCATCCAAAAATAGGTCCAAAACCCATAAATTAATAACATCACGCGTAGCCAGGGATCCAGCAAGATGACAATCCAGCAGCCGGCCAATAGCGCCGACCTACGGAATAGCTGCGCTTTCTATAACAGCCGCTAAACCGGCCATGCGTCTAATTGAACCACCGAAGTGCCTACAAGCTAAGTCGCCTAGCCTCAAAATACCTAAATAACATTTTTAGCAGATTGAGGCCCTATTTATCGTCTAAGTACACACTCTTGTAAGGGTAATAATCCAGAACATTATCCGGCCAATCTTTCACTGAGGACGCTACAAGATGCTTAGAAACATAGGTATAGATGGGTAAAATCGGAACCTCTTTCATAATAATTTTTTCCGCCTCTTGAAAATAAGCATAACGTTGCTGCTGATCGCCTGTTTTCCCCGCCAATTCAATTAACTGGTCATACCGCGCATTAGACCATCCGGTTTCATTATTGCCGCCATTGGTTAAAAACATTTCGAGAAACGTGTTGGGATCCGTGTAGTCACCAATCCACGCAGCTCGAGCCATTTGATAATGGCCTGCCTGTACACTCGCCAAATACACTTTCCAATCTTGGTTTTCCAACTGAATATCGATGCCCAATTCAGTCTTCCACATTTGTTGTAGCGCCACAGCTATTTTTTGATGGTCATCCATGGTGTTATACAACAGCGTAGTGATTGGGAACCCAGTGCCGCCGGCATAACCAGCATCAGCCAATAATTTTCGCGCTAATTCTGGGTTGTAAGGCACCGCCGCCTCAGCGATATAGCCGCCTTTAACCGGAGGCGTAAATGTAAAGGCGGGTATTTGTCCAGCTTTTGTGACTTTATCGGTAATTTTTTTCCGATCAATGCTGTATGCCAAGGCTTGCCGCACACGCACATCGTTCATCGGCTTTTGTTGGGTATTAAAACGATAAAAATAGGTGCCGAAAAATGGGCCTATGCGCAAGTTTCCCGTGTTTTCTTGTCTATAGCTGGCAATTTTTTCTGGCGGAACTGAATTGGTAATGTGTAATTGCCCAGCCCGAAACATCCGCTCCTCAGTAGCTGCCTGTTGCACCGGATAAAAGTTAATACCATTAAGTTTGATGGCAGCAGCATCCCAATAGGTGGGACTTTTCTTAACCGCAATGACTTTATTTGGCGTCCATTCCTCAAGTACAAATGGGCCATTGCCCACATAATTGCCAGGGCGCGTCCATGTATTACCTTGTTGGTCAATTTTACCGAATTTTTCTACGGTAGCACGATGCACTGGATAAAAACTGTGATGATCCAAAAGCTGCAAAAAATAGGGAGTGGGAGCAGCCAGGGTAACGTCTAATTCATAATCACTTTTAGCTTTAACCCCTACTTGGCTAAAATCCGTCAATTTTCCTTCGTTAAAAGCTTTAGCATTTTCTAACACAAACAACGAATAGGCATATTGGTTGCCAAGGGCTGGCATTAACGCTCGCTGCCAAGACCAGACAAAATCCGTAGCCGTAACAGGCTCACCATTGGACCATTTGGCGTTGTGGTGAAGTTTGAAATTGTAATGCAAGCCATCATCCGAAACCGCCCAAGACTCAGCAACACCCGGAAGAATTTCCAAAGTTTTTGCATCTCGAGTCACCAAGCCTTCCAACAAAGCACGCACGATATAAGCCTCTGGCATACCCGTCGTTACATGCGGGTCTAAATCCTTGGGCTCATCACCGTTACCAATAAGCAGAATTTTTGCAGCATTGGCTTTCTTTACCGGCGTATCATCCTGTTTAGAGCAGGCGACCAACTGAGTCGTTAGTGCAGCCAACAGCATTACATTCAGTATTCTAGAAACTATTGAAGCCATCATAATATTCCCGGTAATTATCAGTGGCGATTAAGTTGACGGGCAAAGGCGTCAAAATTATAAGGGCGACCCAAAAAATCGCTGACTAAATCGGCTGCAGCTTTACTACCGCCGGGTGCCAATACGGCTTCCCGATAATGCTGCGCGGTGTTCGGGTTGCGTAGGCCATCGCGTTCAAACTCGCTAAACATATCGGCGGCGATAACTAACGACCACATATAGGAGTAGTACAATGCAGAATAACCATCTAGGTGGCCAAAGCTGGTATAAAAATACGTTTTATCAACATACGGGAACGGCGAATATTTGGCTTGCGATTCCTTCATAAGGCCAGTTAAGTCTATATTTGCGGGATCACGGTTATAGAAATCTAAAGCCATGTTGGCATAAAACATTTGATGGCGCGTCCACAAGCCCTTGCCGAAATTGCGAGACTTCCGCAATTTTTTTATTAAAGCGTCCGGAATCACCTCGCCTTTAGCATTACGCGCAAAGGTTTTGAGTGTATCGGCATCCCACACCCACTCCTCCAACATTTGGGAAGGTGCTTCAACGAAATCGGTTTCAGTGGCCGTTCCCGATTGTGCCACCCACCGCTGTTGACCACCAAATATGTGGTGTAGCAAGTGTCCAAATTCGTGTAGATAGGTTTCTACTTCATCATGCTGCATTAATGCCGCGGGGTTATTTGCCCCAGGAAAGTTGCAAATTAAAGCCGCTACGGGCAACTGCACCCCCGTAATACCCGCATGGACTGAAAATTTAGCGGCATGACCGTATTTACCTTCCCGGGGGTGCATGTCTAGGTAGAACCGGCCAATAATTTTGCCCTTATCCCATATTTCAAAAGCCTTAACTGATGGATGCCAGACATCGGTTACCCAGGGCTTAATTTGTACGCCAAATTGATGTTCGGTCAAGTCGAATATGCCTTTCTCTACATTGCCGTAGGAAAAATATTCGCGCACCTTTTGAGAGTCAACTTGGTAGTTGTCTTTTTTGACTAGATCATCTAGGTAAGTTTTTTGCCAATCATCCACGCGGGTCGCTTTAGGATCAATTTTACGCAGACGGGTCAATAACTCTTGATAATCGCGATTGGCTCTTGGCTTAGCCGCTTGGTCAATCTTATCGATAAAAAATTGCGCATTTTCAGGCGTTTTTATCATCATGTCGTCAGTTGCAAATTGGGCATAATTTTCATAGCCCAATAATTTTGCCAGCTCGTAACGTCGACTAAGCAAATCTTTAAGCACTTGGTCATTGGCTGGGTAGCCACGCTGCCGAAATGCTATATACATATCCTTACGTAATTGGTCATTTTTTGCGTACTGCATTATGGGAAAATAGATCGGGTAGTCTGTGCTTAATTCGTATTCGCCGCGATCATTTGGTTTTAATTTTGCGATAAAGTCGGCGGGTAGACCGGCCAAAATCTGCTTATCTTTCACCACCACTTTATGGCTATCATTTTTCATGTTGTTACTAAACGCCATGCCCAGCTGGGTGATGGCGTCGCTGAGCTCACGTATTTTTTTCTGTTCGGCAGCTGGTAGTGCCACACCACCGCGTTTAAAGCTTTGCAGCATTTTTACGACGAATCTTTTATCCACGGCGTCCAAATGCTCTGTGTCTACTGCAGCCAAGCGCGTATAAAGCAGAAATGATAAGGAATAGTCAGTCAGTAATTTGGTCAAATTGGTTTGGCACAATTCGGCGGCCTGACGCACTTCGGCGGTTGGATGCACATTAAAATACAAACCCGATTTCCCGTTCGCAGTATCCAGCGTAATATCCAATTGATTGATGGCATGCAGTAGCGGTTTAGGGTCCGCCTTCACCAAATTTTCTGCAAATTCCTTAGCCGATTCTAATTGGCTCAATTGTTGTTTCGCGCTGTCGTAAGCGGCTTTACACTCCAATAAATAGGTGTTTGCTTGCTCATTCGGTAATGGATGCCAGTCAACACCATTACCTGCTTGTTGTTCGGCAACTACCGGTTTAGCCGTCGCCTTAACCTTGGTAGGTGACGTGCTGCAGTTAGAAGTAGCCAACATCACAAAGACAGGCAACAGTATGTGTGAAAAAACTCGTAACAGAGTCGAAGAGTTTACTGGGTTCATGGCTTGCACTGGTTGCATAATAAAACCTAATTGATGGTGAAGATTAACTGGATGAGCCGGGCTAATTTTTAGCCTTGTTATTATTTGCATTAGCCTTAAATTAACCAACTTTCCACTGTTGATTTTTTTGTCGCCAACCTTGTGATCAAACTGATTAGCCGTGTTAAGCCCTTTGGCTGTTGGGTCTACCCAGTAGACCTACTCCATTAACAACATCATAAGCGTGCACTGGCAATTTGGTAAACGTTGGGCGCCGAAGCCAACCGCTTTCTGACCTATTCAGCGATCACATTGAACTAACCAGAGGCTCCATACCTAGCGTTGATCCGTCATGGCGACTGAATATTGGAACCATTGTAGTCGCTAAGCCACTGGGATTTCTGCAAATCCACCGGGAAGGTTAGGGCATCGCTAACATTCAATCGGTTCCCCGTTGGTTGCCAATCACTCAACTAGCCTATCTTTGCATTACCCCCCCCCCCGCTGCAATGTCATTATGTTAAGGGTTTTGGCCCGTTTTTTCGGGTGATTTTTCCC
>CAMCXE010000051.1 GCA_945882995.1 Thalassocella blandensis
TGTTTTGTCATAATCACCAAACCCAATTTGGTATAACAGATGATAAATGCTTAAAAAAGCAAGACGCTCTGGCACAAAAAAACGCAATAGACCAAGGTCATAGAATCCCGTGGTATCGCGAAATCTATCGCCAAACAGCGAAAATCAGCGGGCAGCTAATTCGGTTCCTAAAGGAGTGTTATATGAAAAATGCCTCACAGAGGCTTTACGAGCGCGAGCTGAGGCCATTGCTTGCGAAATGGTTGTGATTTGGCCGGACGCCGTTGACTCTCACTAATCACACCAATGGATTACACAGCTTTTTGGCGCCCAACGGAAGTTGTTAGGTTAAACACTCTCCTTCAATAAACTCAGTAACGCCGCTGTATCCAGTCGTCCCGCCGCTTCGCCGCCGTCGAGCAAGCTGTCGGCTAGGTCGCGTTTTTCGCTGTGCAGGCCGATGATTTTTTCTTCGATGGTGCCTTGGGTAACCAAGCGGTAAATGGTCACGGGGCGCTGCTGGCCCATGCGGTGGGCGCGGTCGGAGGCTTGGTCTTCTACTGCGGGGTTCCACCAAGGGTCGAGGTGAATTACGTAGTCGGCGGCGGTAAGGTTAAGGCCGGTGCCGCCGGCTTTTAGGCTGATTAAGAAGACGTCGCCGGCGCCGGCTTGAAAGGCATCCACGCGTTTTTTGCGATCCGCAGCGGGGGTGGAGCCGTCCAGATATTGGTAGTCGATGCCTTGGTTGTCGAGGTGTTCCCGCACTATGGCCAGATGGTCCACAAATTGGCTGAAGACGAGGGCTTTGTGTTTGTTGTCCAGCAATTCGGCCAGTGTTTCGGTAAATACCGCCAGTTTGCTGGCTGGCACCTGGCTGTTTTTAATGGCCAGCTTAGGGTTGCAGCAAAAACGTCGCAGTTTGGTGATTTCGGCCAACACTTGCATGGGGGTGCCTTTGCCGGCGGTGGCGATGTTGTCCATGGCTTGTTGGCGCAAGGCTTCATATAAATGACGTTCGGCGTCGCTAAGTTCCACTTGCAGGGTGATTTCTGTGCGTGCGGGTAGTTCGGCTAGCACCTGGCTTTTGGTTCGGCGCAGCATAAAGGGTTGAATGAGTTTTTTGAGGTGGCCACGTGCCGCGCTGTCACCGTTTTCGATGGGGGTGGAAAACCGTTTGGCAAAGCGTTCTTTGGAGCCCAGTAAGCCGGGGTTGATGAAGCGAAATAGGTTCCATAATTCGCCGAGGTGGTTTTCCACTGGGGTGCCGCTGGCGATCATTTTGAAGTCGGCGGTAAGTGCCATGGCGGCTTGGCTGCGTTTGGTGGCGGCGTTTTTGATGGCTTGCGCCTCGTCTAGCACCACGCTGTGCCAGTGTTGTTGGGCGAACAGCTCGGCGTCCTGTTGCAGCATGCCGTAGCTGGCCACCACCACGTCACCGGCGCCTAGGCCGCTAAGGTCGCGGTTGCTGTGGTAGCCGCGCATGCGCAGGCTGGGGGCAAATTTTTGTGCTTCGCTGAGCCAGTTCATGGCCACCGATAAGGGAGCGATGACTAAGGCTGGGCCTTGGGGGGCTCGGTCCAGCAGCAGGGCTAGGGCTTGTACGGTTTTGCCTAGGCCCATGTCGTCCGCTAAGCAGGCGCCTACGCCCCAGTGGGCTAGGCGTGCCAGCCAGTGGTAGCCGTCCAGTTGGTAGTCGCGCAATTCGGCGCGCAGGCCAGCGGGCAGTGTGGGGGTGAAGTTGGCTAGTCCATCGAGTTTTTTGACCTGGGCTTGCCAGGCGCTGTCGGCTTTTAATTCGCCCACTTCGTCGGCCAGTTCCGCCAGTGCGGGGGCGGCAAGGGGGTTGATGCGCAGGCCGCCTTTGGCAGTGGTTTCGGCGTAGGCGTTTAGCTCTAGCAGGCGTTTGCGAAAGTTGTTGGTGAGGGCGAGGTAGTCGTTGTCGCCGAGTTTCAAAAACCGGCCGGGGCTGTCGTTCATCAGCTGGATGAGTTCGCGCAGCGCTAGCACGCGGCCGTCGTCAAGGGTGATGTCGCCGTCCGCCTCGAACCATTCACCTTGTTTTTTAACGCTTAAGCGCAGCTGTTTAAGGCCGCGGTTGCCGCTTAGCCGCATGCGCTCGCCCTGCGGCCATACCAGCTGCACCACGGATTCTGGCTGGGCTTTGAGTTCGCTGAGCAGTTCTAGGCAATGTTCGGGGTGTTCCAGTTGCCATTCCAGTTCGCCTTGGGTTTGTTCGGCATCCTCAAGGCTTGGGCAGGCATCCAGCAGTTTGGCCAGCTGCTTTTTCTCATCTTTAAGCTGGCGCACGGCCTGCACGGGCTCGCCATTCACTTCGCCAACCACATTGGCGGCGCCGCTCCCCGGCGGGAACCAAGAGCCGTCCGGCAGTGGGCGCTGTAATAGCTGTAAACGCAGGCCTTCGTTCAGTGGCAGCAAGTGGGCGAACAGGGTGGTGTCGGCGGGTATGCTGGCCATGTGGGCGGCAAGTTCCGGCAGGTCGGAATGGATGGCGATATGCGGGGCGATAGCGCTAATGACCTCTACCAGCTGCGCCTTGGCGGCGCTGGGAACGCTAAGGCCTTCGCCGAGGATGCCCGTTATTTGTTTGAGTTCCGGCGTGTTGACATACACAGCTACGCGCGTCGGTGTGATTTTCCGCAGCAGGCAAGACTGACTGACTGGCAAATAGGGGTTGAGTTTGAGGTGGATTTGCCCACCTTTTTCGCTGAGTTGCAGCGCCACCTCGCCAGCGGCTACGTCGATGCGGACGTCGGGGGCGTCGGACCAATAGACGGCGGGGTGGTTGATCAGCTCAGGCAGGGCGCGTTCCGTACTTAATTCGTATTCCGGACCATAGTAGTCGTGATTGCGGCGAATACAGAGTGCTAGGCGCTTGTCCTGCTCGGTGATGCCGGCCACAAGTTCGGGTTGGGTGGCCAACCGTTTTAGGGATACAGGGCGGCCTTTGCTCCACACGCCTTTGGCCGAGCATTTTTGCTCCCGGGGTTCCAGTTGATAGCCCACATGGGGAATCGATGAGATCCACCATGCCAAGCGTTGTGCTTCGACGCGGCTAGCCGCACTGGCGGGCTTGTTAAGTGCGGCCAGCGCCGTGAGTGCACGTTGCCAGGGTTCTTCATGAGCGAGTGTGGCAACTAGCGGCTTTAGGCCCCGCTGCTGGTGCCAGTCTGGGTAAAGGGGGGCTTCGTCAAAGACGCCGGAGATTAGGGCATCAAGCTCCGCCGCCACCCAAGCGTAGCCGTTGTCGGCTAGTCGTAAGCGTTCTTGCTGCAAGAGGCTTTGCCAGCGGTCGTTAAACGGAAAATCCAGCCAAGCGCAGGCGATGGTTTCCAGTAGGCTCTCCAAGGTGATATGGATAGTGGTGCGCTGCAACCGCAGCGGAGGTTGCTGCGCGCCGGTCACTAGGTGTTCCATGAGGCACCTTAACGCCAAGTAGACATCTGAGCGCTGCCGTAAATAGCCTTCGCCTACGAGCTCTCTGGCGGTACTCCGGCTGGTGGCGGAGTTTTCGCCAATGCCGGCCAGTACATACAGCAGGGTGTCCAGCTCGGGCAGCTGGATTTTGCGTTTTTTGGAGGTGCCGCGGACTAGCTGGATAGCCTGGGCATAACACTGATTGGCCGCGGCGTACTCGCCTTTTTGGAGTGCGCCCATGGCGGTGTTCAGGTGCTGGTCCACTGGCGGCAAATGGGCGCTGGCAGCGGTCAAGCCGGTCGTATCGTCACGTAAGCGCGCTTGATGGCAAGCCAACGTCACTAATTTGGGGTGGGTGGTAAATTCTGGCAGAAAGGCTACGAGGTATTGGTAGCTGGCAGTGCAGGGTAATAGCCAACCCGTTTTGACAAGCAGGTCCTTTTCTAAGAGCAAGGCTTGAATGTCGAGCCTGAGGTTGCGAAAAATGTCGGTGCCGTCTTTGGTGGCCAGCAAAAAACTGGCGATACTCGGGAGTTTTTGAGTTCTGGATGCCAATTCCCATTTTGTGCCCCAGCGTATACAACCATCCAAATCGCCTTCGAGTGCCTGCCATAGCAGCTCCCGCCAAGCAAACGCCTCGTCCGGGGATTGATAGGTGAATTGTGTGTAGCTGCCCGCGATTTGTTTGCGCAGGGCAGCAAGACAGTCATGTAATTGCCCGCAATGACTTAAATCCAGCAGAATCGCGAATTGGTGATAGGGGTTTATTCTGAAAGTGGATGACTCGTGCTGCATAAGCACTTTGGCCTGCGTCAGCCGTGCTAGGGCGGCTTTCAGCGTCGGCGCATCAAGGCGCTTGCCCTTGGCGGTTAACACCTTAAGCATGCTAAGGGCATCGAGGGTTTTGGTTTGGCCTAGCGCGTAACAATTAAGAGCCAATAGGCGGGCAAGGGCTAGGTCCAGCTTAGGTTCGGGACCCATAGCGCCGGATAAATTCTGAAGGATGGTGGACATGTGGATTCCGTAGGCAGGGATAGCAGCAACGCGCTGGGCTGGCATTTTGACAGGATCTACAGCCTAACCATAGTTACCGACACTGAAATTTTGCCCTAGCGTAAGCGGCGAGCGACAGCTAAAAATGCGCCCCAGTGACTAATCACGAGCTGGGGATGCACACCGGCTAGCGCGGCAGCGGCCGAGTGCGGCCGGTGTTGTCGATGGCCACGTAAATAAATTCCCCTTCGGTGACCTTTAATTGTTCCTTATCGTATTGTTTTACCCAAACCTCAATCACCGTTTTGACTGAGGAGCGGCCCAATTCCAGCACCTCACAATAGCAGCTCACGGTGGCTCCCACCGGCACTGGGCGTAAAAAGGCCATGCCGCCCACCGCCACGGTGGTGACTCTGCCGCAGGCCACTTCTCGGGCAACTATGGCGCCGGCTAAATCCATTTGCGACATTAGCCAACCGCCAAATACATCTCCGTTGGAGTTGGTATCTTTGGGCATGGCGAGGGTTTGCAGCGCCAACTGGCCGCTGGGTTTGGGGGTTTCGTCGTGATTGCTCATAGGTGCTCCTGTCCTCGCGGCGGCGTGTTGCTTGGGGTGTGGTGATTCAACTGAGGTTTCTAGGTTTAAGTCTAGCGCGGCGCAATTGGAGCACAGTTTTTCTCACAAGGCGACTCGTTCAACTGAGTCCGCGTTTTCGGTCTGGCCAAGGCGCACAAATTCCCGCAAAATTCACCTTAGCTGCGAATGTAACAAAACTGTCACAGAATCTCCCTAGGATGCCCTCGTCCGTTTACTGGCGGCAGTCGCCGCTTCTTGCTTAACCTTCTGTTCAGGATCCTCATTATGAAAAAAGTGATTGCAGCTTTGGCCTGTGTTTCCGGCTTTGCCCTTACCGCACCCATGGCATTTGCAGACCGCGATAACATCTCGGCAGTGGGCTCTTCTACTGTTTACCCTTTCGCTAAAGTTGTGTCCGAGCGGTTTGCCCGCAAAGGCAATTTCAAGGCACCTAAAATCGAGCCAACCGGCACCGGTGGTGGTTTTAAAGAATTCTGTAAGGGTGTTGGCGTGACTTTCCCTGACATCGCCAATGCGTCACGTCGCATTAAACAATCTGAAACCGACGCTTGCCGAGCGGCCGGTGTGACCGAAATTGTTGAAATAAAAATTGGCTATGACGGCATCGTGCTGGCCAACTCGAAAAAAACCCCACAATTAGACCTATCGGTTAAAGATGTCTATCTGGCGCTAGCCAAACAAGTCCCAAATCCTAAAGGTGGCGACAAACTCGTTCCTAACACCGCAAAAACTTGGAAAGATGTAAATGCGGCTTTGCCAGCCACCCCGATTTCCGTTATGGGCCCACCCCCCACCTCCGGAACGCGTGACGCGTTTGTGGAGCTGGTTATGGAATCTGGCTGCAGTAGCTTTGCTTTCCTAAAGGCGCTCAAAGACTCCAATCCAGAGGCCTATAAAGCGGCGTGTCACGTGTTGCGTGAAGACGGTGTGTACATAGAAGCCGGTGAAAACGACAACCTGATTGTGCGTAAACTGGCGGAGAACCCAAACACCTTCGGTATTTTTGGCTATAGCTACCTCGAGCAGAATGCCGATCAAATACAGGGTTCTAAAATTAACGGTAAGGCCCCTACCTTTGAAAACATCGCCGATGGTAGCTACTCGGTATCACGTCCACTCTATATTTACGTGAAGAAGGCGCACATTGGGGTAATTCCTGGTATTAAAGAGTTCATCACCGAGTTCACCAGCGAAGCCGCTTGGGGTGATACTGGTTACTTGGCCGAGAAAGGCTTAACGCCCATGCCCAAAAAAGAGCGTGCTTCCGTGGCTAAGTCTGCCGCTGAGCTTGAAACCATTGCTCAGTTTCGAGCGCCCTAGGCATTCTGAACAACCCGCCGCCGAGCAGGCAGTGACGCTAGAATCCGTCAAGGTCTAGGTTTTTCCTGCGCGGCGCCGTGTTTAAAGGTTCATTTTGTCGTCACGCCGGGTCTCCCGGCGTTGCTCGTTTTAACTTTAGGTGCTCAGCATGCAATTGTCGGTCTTACTGTTGGTGGTGTGTCTGGTCACGCTGGGTGCTTATGCTGTGGGGCGAGGTCGCGCCTTGGCGCTGGCGAGTCGTGGCCCCACCCCAATTAAACTGAACTCCTTGCCGTTTTATTATGGCGCGCTCACTGCGCTCTGGTGCGCAATTCCAAGCCTTGCGGTGGTTGTATTGTGGTTGGTGTTTGATGGCGCCCTGATCGAAAAAGCTGTCTTGGCCGGCTTGCCTGTTGAGGTTTTAGGCGCTCAGGGTGAACATCGCGATTTGGTGTTTAACCAAATTATCAACATGGCCGCTGGTCACATCGGGCTTGAAGCGCAGCCCGCCTATTTGTTAGCCGCTAAAGATCACTTGCAGCAGTTTACCGCGCTGAGTCAGTGGGCCATGGCGGGTTGTGCTTTAGCTATGGGCATTTTTGTGGCGTTGATGGTGTGGTTGCGAATCGCACCAGAATTTAAAGCACGCGCGAAAGTGGAACAGGTGTTTCGCGGCACCTTATTTTGCTGTTCCGGCTTAGCGGTGCTTACCACTATTGGCATAGTCATGTCGGTGGTGTTTGAGGCCTTGCGATTTTTTAGTCACGTTTCCCCCTTGGATTTTTTATTTGGTCTTGAGTGGAGCCCGCAAATTGCACTCCGTGCGGACCAACAGGGCAGCTCCGGCAGCTTTGGTGCTGTGCCGCTGTTTTTAGGGACGCTCACGATCGCCTTTATCGCGCTCTTGGTGGCAGTACCAACCGGTTTGATGTCGGCCATTTATCTGTCGGAATATGCCAGTAACCGCATGCGCGATATCGTTAAACCCCTGCTTGAAGTGCTGGCCGGTGTGCCTACCGTGGTGTACGGTTTTTTTGCGGCCTTGACAGTAGCGCCCTTAATTCGCGACCTGGGTTTGAATTTTGGCTTGGACCGTTGGATGGTCATCAGCTCTGAAAGTGCGCTTGCGGCAGGCTTGGTGATGGGAATTATGATCATCCCGTTTGTCTCCTCGCTGTCAGACGACGTGATCAATGCTGTGCCGCAATCTTTGCGGGATGGCGCTTTGGCTTTGGGCTCAACACGCTCCGAAGTTATCAAACAGGTGGTAATACCGGCGGCCTTACCGGGCATTGTGGGCAGCGTGCTCTTAGCCGCATCCCGCGCCATTGGAGAAACCATGATTGTGGTAATGGCGGCGGGTATGGCCGCCAACCTCACCGCCAACCCATTGGACGCCGTCACTACGGTCACCGTACAAATTGTCACACTGCTGGTGGGCGATCAAGAATTTGACAGCCCTAAAACCCTCGCGGCATTCGCCCTTGGTTTGGTGTTATTTATCGTCACGCTCTGCCTCAACTACCTCGCCCTCCACATCGTCCGAAAGTACCGTGAACAATATGAGTAATACACCTACGCAACAGGCACTGATGGTCCAAAGCAGTCTGGCTAAACGCTACCGCTCGGAAAAAGGCTTTCGTGCCTTTGGTATATTGTCTATTGCCGTCGGCCTGGTGGCACTGAGTTGTTTATTTGTCGGCATTATTGGTAGCGGTATTGGTGGATTTACCCAAACCAAAGTGCGACTGGAATTAGACTTGTCTGTTGAATTGCTGGGTATTACCGACACCCATAACGCCGAGCAAATTAAAGACGCGGATTATCAGCCTGTAGTGCGAGAAGCCTTGGCGCTGCGTTTTCCCCAGGTTGAAGGGCGCAGTGATAAACGATTATTAAATGCCATTATGAGTGTGGGTGCTGGTTATGAGGTGCAAGCCTTGATGCGTAAACACCCAGAATGGCTGGGCACCAAGCAAACAATTTGGTTAACCGCTGACGACGATGTGGACGTTTATTATAAAAGCCGCAAAGGCAAAGTTTTAGGTGATCGGCTAAAAGAGCAGCAAATCGGTTGGATTGAGGAGTTGATTGCCAAAGGCGACATGGAGCGCAAATTTAATGTGGCCTTTTTCATGTCTGGGGATTCGGCAGAGCCCGAACTGGCCGGTATTTTAGGTACTTTATTGGGCAGTATATTCACGTTAAGCATTACCCTGTCGCTGTCTTTTCCTATCGGCGTGGCGGCGGCCATTTATTTGGAAGAATATGCGCCGCGCAACAAATTTACCGATTTTATCGAGGTAAATATTAATAACTTAGCGGCGGTACCTTCGGTAATTTTTGGCTTGTTGGGGTTGGCTATTTTTATCAATCTTTTTCATTTGCCCAGGTCCATCCCTTTAGTGGGCGGTTTGGTTTTAACCTTGATTACCTTGCCCACCATTATTATCTCCAGCCGGGTGGCTATTAAATCGGTGCCACCCAGTATTCGCGAAGCGGCGCTAGGCATAGGCGCATCGAAAATGCAAACCATACTCCACCACGTCCTGCCTTTGGCATTGCCCGGTATGTTGACCGGCGCCATCATCGGCATGGCACATGCCTTGGGTGAAACCGCGCCATTATTAATGATTGGCATGGTGGCTTTTGTCATGGACATCCCCGACAGCATTCATTCGGCGGCCACGGTGCTGCCGGTGCAAATATTTTTATGGTCCGACAGCCCAGAGCGCGCTTTTGTGGAACGTACGTCTGCCGCCATTATGGTGCTGCTGATGTTTTTAATTTGTATGAACACCTTGGCCGTGGTGTTGCGTAAACGGCTAGAACGCCGCTGGTAGTTATTATCCTAGAGACCTCAGTTGGGCGCCAAAAAGCTGTGTTATCCATTGGTGTGATTAGTGAAAGTTAAAAATCAGGGGCAACCTGGTTGGTTGTTCGTGATTTTTAATTTTTGCTAGGCGCGCCAAGGGGTTGCGCAGACTTTGGTGATCCAACTGAGGTTTCTAGGATTATCCCGGCATCGATAAATGTCGGGTTAATAGCAAACGCAGGACGCGTTTTCAGCGGCTTTGCCGCGTAAACAAAATACGTCAGGACGATGTATTTTGTTGCTAGGTTAATAACATCGAGAGCCGTACAAATTTTAGTGCTGTGACGCAAATGAAAACGCGCGCAAAACCTTAACAGACATGAGTCCGTAACTAACATGACTACCAAACGCGAAACCACTGTTGGCACTCCCTTTGTCGAAACACCCAAGCTCGCTGTGCGCGATGTGAACGTATTTTATGGCACAAAACAGGCCGTTTTTGCCGTGAATTTGGATATCGCGAAAAACCAAGTGATCGCCATGATTGGCCCGTCTGGCTGTGGTAAATCCACATTTTTGCGCTGCTTAAACCGCATGAACGACACTATTGAAAGTTGCCGAGTGGAGGGCAGCATTAAACTCGATGGTATGGATATTTATGAGTCTAAATTGGACGTGGTGCCACTGCGAGCGCGCATCGGGATGGTATTTCAAAAACCCAATCCCTTCCCCAAAAGCATTTTCGACAACGTGGCCTACGGCCCAAAAATTCATGGGCTGGCCGGTCGACGTGCCGACTTGGAAGAAATCGTGGAAACTAGCTTGCGCCGCGCTGGCTTGTGGGACGAAGTGAAAGACCGTTTAGCGTCCCCCGGCACGGGGCTTTCGGGCGGGCAGCAACAGCGCTTGTGTATTGCGCGCAGCATCGCCATTAGCCCAGAAGTTATTTTAATGGATGAACCTTGTTCCGCACTGGACCCTATAGCAACTGCTAAGATTGAAGAGCTGATTGCGGAATTGAGCCAGAATTTCACCATAGCCATAGTGACTCACTCTATGCAGCAGGCTGCTCGGGTCTCGGACCGCACGGCCTATTTTCATCTGGGCAAATTAATTGAAGTGAATGAGACGCAAAAAGTTTTCACTAACCCTGATCATGAATTGACCGAAGCCTACATCACTGGGCGTATTGGCTAACCGCCGTTAGCCCTAACACGAGTTTAAAAACTATGGATAACCTGCACATCGACCAACATATTTCGCAGCAATTCAATTCGGACCTTGAGCATTTACGTACCCACCTGTTGGAATTGGGCGGCATGGTGGAAGCTCAGGTGGTGGACGCCGTTAAAGCGATTGAAACCGCCGATGGCAATTTGGCGGAGCGTGTGTTGCAAACAGAGCAAGAGGTGGACCGTCGCGAAATAGCGTTGGATCGCGAGTGCACGTTAATTTTGGCGCGCCGCCAACCGGCAGCTTCGGACCTACGCTTGGTATTGATGGTGACCAAAACTACCCACGATCTAGAACGGATGGGTGACGAGGCGGACAAAATTGCCAAAATGGCTATTGCAATTAATGAGGATGGCGGCGCTTCGCCCCGAGGCTATGTGGAGTTACGCCATATCGCCACGAACGTTATCAAAATGGTCAACGCCTGTTTGGACGCTTTTGCCCGTTACGACGTGGCCCAAGCCATTAAGGTGGTGCGCGACGACGCCTTGGTGGACATGGAGTACCGGACGGCGTTACGCGAGCTGATTACTTACATGATGGAAGACCCGCGTTCCATTACGCGAGTGATGAACATTCTTTGGGCCTTACGTGCGCTGGAGCGCATTGGCGACCATGCCCGCAATATCGCTGAAAACGTGATTTACATGGTGCATGGCTTGGATGTGCGCCACATTCCCATTGCGGAAATTGAAAATAGACTCGCAGCGCAAATTAAAAACCTCTAGTTTTTCGGCTTAAGCGGGCGCCATGTCCGCTTAGTTTTCCTTCCGCTTGACGTCTTCCTGCCCGTCGCGTCCCTGTCCGCCGCTGCGTCGAAGTGCTTATAAAGCTTCTAGCGGCTTCACCTCAGAAACCTCCGTTGGATCACCAACGTCTGCGCAACCCCGAGCCTCGCCTAGCAAAGGGTAAAAATTACGTAACTATTCAGCACAATTTTCATTTTCCCACGTCATCCCCGCGCAGGCGGGGATCCAGATGGCAACTGCTCCGAAGCAATCACGATATTCACTCAAGTAAAAACCGTCTATTGGCCGCTGGATCCCCGCCTGCGCGTGGATGGCGGGGAAATATGCTGAATAGTTACAAAATTACAGCCAACCAGGTTGCCGGTAATTTTTACTTTGCACTAATCACACCAAGGGATTACACAGCTTTTTGGCGCCCAACTGAGGTTTCTAGGTTTAACCGGGCGAAATTCTCATTTTTTCAAGTCAGAATGTTGGGTTTTGCTGCGCTCTACCCAAACTACGTGCTGACTCTAGTGTCCCAGTCTCGCAAATTATAGGACGGCGGAATTAGAGGTTTTACCGAACTTTGTTGCAGAGGCCCCACAGGCATTTGCCGGCTCAAACTTTCGCACGAACTATAGCCAAAATGCCCAGAGCTAAAATAATCATCGCCCAAATGTTTACGGCGGGAATTTGCCTTGGAGCTACCTCAACCGGCGGCGCTAGCTGGTATTCGACCCTTAAAATGGGGCGATCCTCCGCTGCAAAGGCATTGCGGCCATAAAACCGCCGGGCCTTGTACTCGCTACCTTCCGCTAACCGAATTATCCAACCGTGATTTTGCGAGGCGTCACCAAGCCAAGTTTGTACATCGCTCACTAAAGCCTGGGTGGACGCCAAGGTGACCCTGCCGAGGGTGAGCCCCAGGGCCTGGGCGGTGCTTGCCGGGGCTAGAAAGTCCCCCCCGGGTCGGCTCCAGGCTTGGCTGAGAGTTGCAGGCGGAGTGTTGTAAAAACGCGCGTTCCAGGTGGAATCCCCTGCACTGGCTTGGGTGCCCCCGCCCCCGGACCCAGCGTCCGAAGTGCCTTGGCCCCAGGATGCTAGCACCCGGTGGAGTGATACCTGGTCGGTGAGGTCGCTAGCGCGGGCGGCGCGGTCGGTTGTTAATGTCAGAGTGGCGCTGGTCAGTTGGGCGTTGGCGGGCAAACTGCTCACATCAAAACGCAGCAGAGCGCGGCGCGACGATCCACTAGCGATAGTCCCAAAAAAAAGATTGCTGGACTGTCCGCTCGCGTAGGTGGGACTGTCCTCATAAATGGTGTTATTGGCGACAGGTTCAAAGCTGGCCTGCAAAGCCATACTGGCCTGGCTTACACAAAGCAGCAGGAACGCACAGCATCTGGCGATAGTGGTTTTCATGGGGAACCCGCCACAAGGTGTATCAGGCGGTGCCTAGGTAGGGCACCGCCTGTTTTCACAACAACTACTGACTTTTTTTACGGCGCAGACCGAAAAACACTCCGAGAGCAGAAACCAGCAAAGGCAGAGCGCCTGGCTCTGGTACGACTGCAGTGGAAAGGTTGTCGATCACAAAGCCGTCGCCCGTTACCCGCAAGCCGAAGATGTCGTTCGAGGCGCGGGCAAAGCCGTAAAACGCTGACCGGTTGTAAGACGCTGGGTCTTGGAAAGCGATAGCCACCAGGGTGGATTCCAGTACCGAACCATCGTAGCTGAGGGCTTCGAGCAAGAGGTCTTCAGTCGTAAACTCATCCTGATAGATGCTGAAATCAGCGCCTAGGCTGGACAGACCGGCAAGGGAGGTGAACGTCAGGCTGTCAGTCGGGCTTGGCGTGGTGGAAAAATTGTAGTAATCACCGATACCAACATAGCCATCCGTGCCCCAGGCGCCGTTGCTACCCAAATCCACAGGCAGAGAGTCGTAAGTGGCGATTACGTTGGAAGTGGCGATTACCTGACCAGCAGCCAGGGCAACAGGGCCAGTGGTGATGAAACCGAGATTTTCGAGATTTTCGAAATCTTCGAGCACTACAGAGTTGGAAAGCCCGCCAATCACTGCAGCTTGCGCTGAGGCGCCGATCATCAGGCTTGCGCCGAGTAACACGGCAGAAAATTTAATAGTCATTGCTGTACTCCTAAAATAATTCAATAAAAATGTTTTTTATTAGGTGGGGCCAAGGAGGCCCCACCTGGTGGATGGGTGTTGTCGACTAGCCTGATGTTGTAGCCAGGCTAGTTCAAACCCAGTGCTTTGTGGCAAAAAGCGGCCACCGGAACTCAAGCATTAGGCGCCGATTACGCCGCCATCAGTCCGCGTAATAACAAGAACTGAAGACCGTGGGCGAACGGGCGCGCCCACAGGTGCTTCAACTTTGATATTTGGATTACCTGCGTCGGGAACCAGTGCTAAAGGCTCACCCGCGCTGTTCTTAGAAAACTGCGATTGTGGCCAGGTGCTGTTCTGTAATGGGTTGGATACTGGAGCATCTTCACCCGGGTGCTGGATACCAACAAACATGGTTTTGCCATCAGGCGTATTCACAACACCTGTAACTTCGCAGTTACGTGGGCTGGTGAGGAAGCGGCGAATTTCCCCGGTGTTGGGATCCGCACAGGCCATACAGTTGGCACCGATATTGTTGAAGTCACCACCGGCGTCACCTTGCTGGTCAGTTTGAATCCAAAGACGGCCAAACTGGTCAAACCAAAGACCATCGGGCGCACCCAAATCCGCAGAACCATTGGGAGCGTCTACTATGTTGCCTTGATAGAAAGCGCCCGTACCAGCAACACCGCCGACCAAATTGGCATTTTGGTAGTTGCCCGCCAAGGTCTTAGCGGTTGCGGTATCACCACACAGGGCAAAGATATCCCATTCAAAACCAGTGGCAGTTACCATGTTGCCGTCTTCGCGCCAGCGGATGATGTGGCCAAAATCGTTATCGGGACGAGGGTTGGCCAGATCGACTGGCGGACGTGCCCCGCCAGCTGCCGTAGTACCGTTGGGGCTGTTAACTGAAATCGTGCCACCACCGCCACGACGATTGTTGTTGGTCAGTGTGAGATACAGTTCCAGAGGGTATTGGGCGTTATAGCCCAAACCAGTTGCGTTAGTGGTCGAGTAACCCCAGCCATTGCCATAAGTGCGCAACGCGGTCCACTCGGGACGATCCATCATGGTTGCGCCTACAGCGTCAGCTGCTTGGCGAGTTTTGATTAAGATCAGCGCCAGAGCATCGGCGTCATTGGTATTCGCCACACCATTGGCCACAGCGCCAAATTGGGTAAGTTCACGCAGTTTGAAGAAACCACCATTACCATTAGGGATTACCGAAACCGCATCTGGAACCAAAGCTATCCATTCACCACGGTAAGTTTTGTTGGAGTTGCCCACAGCGCTGGTAAACCGAGCAACATACAAAATGCCGGAATCCAACAAATTGCGGTTAGCCGCGCGGTTGGTGGTGCTGTAAATGCCAGCCGCCACAAATTTGTAAACGTATTCGTTACGCTCGTCATCACCCATGTAGTAAGCAACGCGCAGGTTGTTATTGCTATCGCGGCTGATGGCTGTCTGCGCGCTTTCATGCTTGAAGCGGCCCAGAGCTGTGCGCTTAACGGGAACGCTGGTGGGGTCAGCCGGATCGATCTCAACTACCCATCCATAAAGATGTGGTTCGAGCGGGTTGGTGCGCGCGTTAAAGCGAGGATCGGTTAGATGCCAGTTGTAGGCAAAACCAGCGGCGGTAACGCCATAGCGCACTTGGCCGTTGGCGGTCGAAGGATCAGTCACTGCTGCATCACCAGTGTTCCAGCCAAAATTGCCGTTCCAGTTTTCTTCACAGGTGAGGTAAGTTCCCCAAGGCGTGTAACCGTGTGCACAGTTGTTGTGAGTGCCAAAAGCGGTAAAACCATCGTTGATAGCGCCAGTGTCCACCGAGCCTGTAGGCGTGATGTCGAACAATTTTGACATCAACAAGCTGTGACCAGCCGCAGGCCCAGAGATGTGCATTGGAGTATTGGCGGTGATACGACGACCATAGACAGAATCACGCACTACGCCCCAACCACCGTTAGCAGTCTTGCGCACTTCCGCAATAGAAACACCATGGCCGGCCTGAGACTTACGAGTTTTGGCAAGAGATACTGTGCTCGGAGTTGAAGCGACTTGCGGGCCATCGGCGTGCAACTGTACTTCGTCAGTATATTCGTTGTTTACACACAACAAGCCGCGATCATTTGAGGGGCCACGACGGGTGCTGAAGGGGAAAAAGTGCATACCATCGCAGTGCATTCCGAATTGTTTTTCTTGCTCAGCAGCGCCCTGTTGCGCAACGTTCGGGTTCCAATCTTGGCCGCCGGGCATAATGGGTTGACCCCAAGCTGCAAGCACTTCAACTTTGTATCCCGCTGGCACGTTGACGGTGTTGGCAACTGGGGCAAGTTTAGGTGGGAGGCTGTCAAAACCTATACCGCCAAATCCCAAACTGGCAGGTAGAGGAGCCGCTTGAGCTGTGTGCATAATAGTGCTTGAGTAAACACCCGCTAAGCTCGCCGCAATGGATGCTTTACCCGCGGTAGAAATGAAACTTCTTCGCGTCGCTTCTATGCCATCAATAACGTCATAAATAGACGGGTTACCAGAGGGATTAATTGTAATATCGTTTTTGGGATGTTTTGGGCCTTTCATTTAGGCGATCTCCTAAGGTTTGGGTTTACAGAGTTTTTTCGAGAGGTGCACCAGCGCCCATTTTTAGTTCGCGGTGTTTTTGATCTCTCGATGGATGGAAAATTTGAGAGACATCCCATACTCAATTACGTTTGTTACCATGCTGTGACAAATAAAAATGCGTTAGGCGCAAGCCCACCAATTTTAATAACTTTTATTTTTGCGAATTTGTCGGCGCACATTGAAGTGTGTTTTTGTTGGGACAGTTTGTAATCTATTTTGATTGCAAATCGAATTCGCTGGGGATTGCTTGCGTTGGGCACCCGCTGGGATGGCGCATGTGCTGGATTTCTTATTTATCAAAATTTGATGACAGCGGCAGCATCACAAAAGTGAGGAAAATTTTGGTCAATAAATTGGGCGAATTTAATTGATAGGCGCTGGCAGTGGAATAAGGCGCAGGCAGTGTGGATTAACCACTCGGCGAATATTTTCTGGTGAGCAACGTAATGCGTAATGGGGCTCAAATGCGTGATGGGGGTGAAAGTGCGTAATGGAGGTCAAGCCTTACATTTGCCACCCTGCATCAGCGAGTAGGTTGGCTAGCGCGAAGCGAAACCCAACATGTGAACATAGAAAGCGGCAATTGTCGCCAAGTTGAAAATGTTCACTAACAATATTGCTAATATTGTGGATGCGAGCTGTGTTGGGTGTCACTGCGCTCTACCCAACGAAAAAATGAGAACCCGTCATCCGGGAAATAATTTTATTCCGCAATAGTGTTTTTTCAAGTAAGAAATCAAACACTTAGCAGAGCATGACCCGCTCGGAGGGCATTTGGGGATTTATTTATGCTGCGCTGTTTGACTTTTTTTACATTTTTAATTGCGCCAAGCTACAACATTGGATTACAAATGGTGGGTTCCGCCTTTGGCTAACCCACCCGTCAAACTTGCAGCGGCACCTCGCCGGCATCACCCGAAGCCAATCCATTACTCCGGCGCCGTTAACCTAGAAACCTCTGTTGGATCACCAAAGTCTGCGCCCCCGGGCAGCGCCTTGCAAAAGTTAAAAATCACGAACAACCAACCAGGTTGCCCCTGATTTTTAACTTTCACTAATCACACCAATGGATTGCACAGCTTTTGGCGACCAACTGAGGTTTTTGGCGTCACGGGTTCCCGTTCCCAGTCCTGTACTTGCTAATTTTGGCCGTACAGGCCGCAGCTGGGGGCGCCAAACGTCTGGGTGCTGCGCGCCATCCGTTTACCAGGTTATTTTTACAACGGCTAAGCGCCTGTGTTAGTGACGTCGTTCTTTAATAATTCACGCAATCGTAAGAAATCGGTCATATGTCACAACTACTGTTCCCTGAGTTTCGCGCGGAGTAAATACCTGCACCCCACATAGTCGCGACGCTGTTTGATTAAATTCACTCCAGACATAACCCAGAGGAATCACCATGAAAAAGCTTAGCCTTGCTATTGCCGTTGGTATTGTTACTGCTAGTCCAGCCGCGTTTGCAGTAAACAACACCAATTTTGATAATTTCACCCCGCTCACCTCTAACGTCCCTGCCGGTTCATTACCCGAAACCGCGCCTCTAGCACTGTCTAATCCCGCGTTTACCCAATCGGCCATTGTTATCAATAACAGCACCAAGAATTTTGGCGACAACTGGGACATGATTGATACCAACCGCACTGGCCCAGATGCTGGTCGTTATTTATTTACGCCCTACGAAACCGGCGCTGCCGGTGTAATGCGTGTGGATACATGGACAAATACCGCTGAAACCATTATTGCACCAGGCACACAAGGTTTTGTAAGCGGCGATGCATCGCGTTGGACGCCTTGGGGCACTTATTTGACTGCCGAAGAATCCTGGGGTACGGGCAGTACTAAAGGTCGCTTATTTGAAGTGGTAAACCCATTGGCCGCAGCGGGCACTGTAACTATGGTTAACCGCACTACCGCTTTGCCTAATGTTTCCCATGAAGGCTTGGCATTTGATGCGGCACGCAACCTCTACTTTATTGACGAAGCTAACAATGCCTCCATTTACAAATTTACATCCACTAATCCTTTTGCCACCAACGGCAATGATTATTTTGCTGCCGGGCAAACCTTTGCCTTAAAAACCGCGTCAGGTAAAACGGGCGCTGCTACTTGGACGGCTTTAACTGGCGTGACTGGTGCTTTGTTAGGTTCCACTGCCAGCGCCGATTTAGCCTCGTCCTCCTTTGATGGCCGTAAAGCGGCAGACTTGGTTGGCGCAACGGATTACAACCGTCCTGAAGACTTGGAGCTTCAAACCGTTAATGGCCAAGAACTGTTGTACGTTGCCACCACAACTGACCATGATGTTTATGCAATCAATTTAACTACCAATACTGTTAACCTGTTCGCTAGCCAAGCTTCGCTAAATCTAGCCACTGGCTCGGCGGTGGGTGGCAGTTTCCTTAGCCCGGACAACATGGCGATTGATGCTGACAACAATATGTACATTATCGAAGACCAACCCGGTGGCCAAGCGGATATTTGGTTTGCCCTAGACCTGAACAAAGATGGCGACTTGGTGGATGCTGGAGAAGGCCTTTCGCGCTGGGCTTCTTTGTCCACTGTGGGTGCAGAGCCTACGGGTTTGTACTTCGACATTTTTAACCCTAACGTAGCCTACGTAAACGTGCAGCACGCTAATAGCGACAAAGACACGATGCTGAAATTAACAGCACCGGGTGTTGCCGTGGCCGAACCTGCTACCGCTGGACTGTTAGTTGCTGGTTTACTGGGTCTGTTCGGCGTGCGTCGCAGCCGCAAATCGGTGTAATGAAGTACTGTTACCCTGTACGGTGGGTTTTCCGCTGTGCAGGGTTTTTAGTAAGCCTTTTACGGCCACAAGCGCCGCTAGAACAACGAGGCAGTCTCAAGAAACGGACAGCCTAAGCTAAGTAACCGCCAGCCACCATCTACCCTATTCGCCACGGCGGGGCACCAGCTAAGTAACGGACAGATACCGTCTACCGTCTACCATCTACTATATTCGCCAAGGCAGCGCACCGTTCCATAAGTGCTTGCGCTAGGCGCGCCAAAGGTTGTGCAGGCTTTGGAGATCCAACTGAGGTTTCTAGGCTCAACTAAGGTTTCTAGGATTATCCGCCTTGTTACGGCCGCATGCCATCCCATGGACATGCAGTAGCCTTGGTTATTTGTTAGTCCACTTGGCCCACCCAGGCCTCAGCCTTCCCCCTTTCTACCTTCCCATAACGGCCAAATCTCGTTGCTCTGGCGCATGAATGGGCATAAGTCTCACTTTCTGGCATCAGCTTATCTTGCTGGTTGAAAAATGATCATAGTGGTGTTTATATGTACAAATATGATGATTGTGGAACTTTACCTACACTTTAGTAGTAAAAATATTTCCAAATCAACTAAGTCTTTTTAATGGCAATGCCTAATCGGTCTAATACTTAAGTGCTATGTATTTGGCTGAAAAAATTAGACAAGGCCTAATCGATCACTCTTAATCGCTAGGATTACTCCTTACTATGAACAAACGCCCCGCTTTAGCCTCTCGTATTGGCGCTACACGCTTTTTAGCCTTAAAACCACACACCCAGGGACTAAGACTTTATTGGGGTGGGGCGTTGCTGATGCCTGCGTTTGTGGCTTCCAATGCTTGGGCGGCACAGTGCCCCGCGCCGCCGGCTTGTACCTATACGCAAAGTAACTTTAATCAAAACACCAATTTAGGCGCAGGCCAAAGCGTGTGTTTTAACTCCGGTACCTATACGGGGGGCGTTAATGGCCTGCCCGCTACTGCCACCATTTACGTCGGGCCGAATGCCACCTTTTCTCCCAGCAGTTTAAACAGCGCTAACGGCAACTTGGTGAACTGCGGCGTTACCAATTTTCCTTCGGTGGCCTTGGGTGCGGGGTTTAAATTTTCTAACTACAAAACGGCCAATTTCACCTCCAGCGTCAACTTTAACGGCGCCGTAAATTTTTTGAATGAAACCAACGCAACCATGGCTTTTACCGCGTCATTCGCGCTTAGTAATCAATCCGTACTAACTAATAACGGCAAAATTACCACCAATGGCACTTTTGATAGCGGTGCCGGTACCACGGTTACCAATACGGGATACATCCTGCTGACGGGGGGCAACTTTAGCCCGAATGGTACGGTGGTGAATTCTGGCTTCGTGCAAACCGATGAATTTATCAATATTAATGCTAATTCCAGCTTGACGAATAACTGTACTTTTATTGCTTCCAAAGGTTTTAACAACAACAGTGGCCTAACCCGAAACAATGGGTATTTATTCGTCACGGGTGTTGCCGGTGGCGCAAACCTTATGCAGATGAACAACCCTTTTTACCAGTCCGCCACTGGCGTAATGGTGGGTATTAATTTTAGGAATGGGGCGGGTGTTACCGGTGCGGGTAAATATTATTTTACGGGCGCCACTGATAATTCCGGGCCTTTCGGCGCCGATGCCATGGGAATCAATTTTTATGACACCACGCCCACTGGCAACAAAATCATGGATCAGCAAGGCACTGCTCCAGACGCAAGCGTGACCAAAACCTCATTCACGCCACCTACTGTAGATTCGGTGGTACCAAGCTGTTCGTCTAACGTTGCGCCCACAAAACCCGTAGTGACTATTGCAGTGGTTGCTGGCGATGACGTGATCAATGCCTCGGAAGATGATACG
>CAMCXE010000052.1 GCA_945882995.1 Thalassocella blandensis
ACAAATTTTGTACAATTTGGGGCGGTTTGTGTACAGTTCATGGGGGGGCTCCAATAAAGTCTGGTGTGGATTATGCCTTTAGTGTGCTGTTTTTAAAAGGGATTTTTCTTAACTTAATGACATTGCCACCCCAACCCTCCCCTTGAAAAGGGGAGGGGGCAGAACGGCATTGAAAACTAGCAGATGTGTTGATTTGCAGACTTTTTGCCGCCCTCCCTGCTTGAGGGGTAAGACCTTTTACCCCTCCCCCTTTTGAAGGGGGAGGCTGGGAGGGGGTTTCTGGTCGAGGCAAAAATCACCCGAACAAGCAGGCTAAAACCCTTAACGTAATGCCATTGCGCCCCAACCTAGCCAACAGCAGGCAGCAACGCACACTGCTGCGCCCTAGTGCCCTGCTCTACCTGCAAGGTGCAATGGTGAATATGGAAATCATGTCGCAAATGGTGCTCCCAGTGATCAAGCACTTGGTCACTGGGAGCACCGTCCGGCATTACCAAGCGCACGGTTAACGCACTTTCGGTGGTGCTCATTCCCCAAATGTGCAAATCGTGAATAGCTTTAACCCCGGGGCGAGTGCGTAAATAATTGGCCACTTTTTCCGGGTCGATGGCCACCGGTACGGCATGTAATGCTAACTGCAGGGATTCACGCAGCAGGCCCCAAGTGCCCCAAATTATCACCGCCACAATCACCAGGCTGGTCGCTGGGTCCAGCCAAAACCAGCCGGTAAAAACTATGACCACACCCGCCACCGCCACGCCGAGGGACACGGCTGCATCCGCCGCCATATGCAAGTAGGCGCCGCGAATATTTAAATCGCTTTTGCTGCCGCGCATAAACAGCCACGCGGAAATGCCGTTCACCACAATTCCCACCACGGCCACCGCGGACACCAAAAAGCCCGCCACGGGCGGCGGCTGACGGAACCGCACCAAGGCCTCCCAAGCAATTGCGCCACAGGCCACCAACAAAAACGCCGCATTGGCCAACGCCGCCAAAATGGAACTACTGCGCAAGCCGTAGGTGTAGCGTTGACAGGGTGCTTTACGGGCCAGCAGCGTGGCTGTCCAGGCCACGATTAAACCCAAAACATCCGACAAATTATGCCCCGCATCCGCCAAAAGCGCGGTTGAGTTGCCAATAATACCGTAGGCAAATTCCACAACCACAAAGCCGGCATTAAGCAGCAAAGCCACAACAAACGCCCGGTCAAAATTGGCGGGAACGGTATGATGATGGTGGCCGGTGTGGTGGTGGTGGACGTGATCGTGATGGTGATGATCATGGGAGTCGTGAGGCATCGAGGTTTCCCTTGTTTAATGATGAAGCCCGCGCATGATACAGGTTCTGGCGTGGCCATTTTTATGTGCCTGTCACTGCATGGTGTAAGCGGCTGGTTTAAAAGCCTTGCCGCTTATATTTTTAGCGCCGCACAAATACTTACCTTGTTCTTGGCTTTACACGCAATTTTGCGGCGTGATATTGCCCGCCACCGCGCTTGGATGATCCGCGCATTTGCTATTGGCCTAGCGGTATCCACAATGCGGGCCTTTTTTATTCCTGCGTATTTTCTTTTCGGCATTCCCAACGATTTCACTATTGGCCTAGGCATGTGGGTAGGATTCTTGGTGAATATTGCGGCGGCAGAATGCCTACTGTGGCGCGAGCGCGTAAAAAGCCGGGCTTAGTCGCGAGTCGAGTAAATAGGGCGCAGGCACTTTCAATGTTTAATATTGGAACAATTGCGCGTGCTCTGGGAAAAATTTAGCCATGCCTGAACGTGCGCGCGCCTATTCCGAGCTGGGCCTGTGCACCAGCATTGCAGGCTCTGGCGGGGGTATTGGCGTTTTTCTGGGATGTATAGGGTAAGCGTTTTTTCTGGAAGTTCTGCTTTTTCGCCATGCGAATAAATTCGCACCTACGCGTTAAATTCCCTGCCAGTGCACTTGAATGTCTTTGAGAATACGTAGGTGCGAATTTATTCGCACACACAGCCGCAGGATAAGCCAAGAGCGCAACTCGAATTAAATGGTTGTTGTGTAGGGCGTCACCTTGGTGCGCCGTATTAAGAGCTCCGGAGCATTGAGCAAGGCGCACCAAGGTGCGCCATACGGTATGCAATTTGATGTGGATTACGCGTCAACCATCGTAGTAACCTCTAAAGGTAAATCGATAAAGAATACCTTCCTTAAAGTAGAAATCCATTAGCGTTTCGCCCCGCTCAACCCGCAGCCAGCTGACATCCTCATGGAAATTAAGGCGTTTTTTAAATTCATCCAAGCGCAGCCCGAGACGCAACCAATTATCAAAAACTGAGTTTTTATCGGAAATATCTGAGCATATCAAAATCACCTCCTTTGACGGCTTAGGCCCGACTACAAAGACAGCAACACTGCCGTCTTTTTGAAAAATTCTTGTCGCGTTATCACGCTTGTCGTGAATATTCTTTTCCATGATGTTGTATTTAGGTGCGCCAAGCTGTTTTTCTGCGGCCAAAATAGTCAGTGCGCCCTCGAAGCGATCTACGAAATCTGGATTAACAATATTTTTGGGTTTTATCGATGATGATTCGACTGGATCAAGTAAGCAGCGATCAATAATCTCAGCGCCACTTGTGGCGGCATGTGCGTGCAAGTGAATCAACGCCGCAATTAATAGCGGCTTGATCAGATAATTTTTCATTTTGACCTCGTTCGAGGAGACAATAAATTACTGCAGCTATTCAGCACTTTTTTCATTTTCTTACATCATCCCCGCGCAGGCGGGGATCCAGATGGCAACCGCTCTGAAGCGATTACGATCTTCACTTAAATAAAAACCGCCTATTTGCCGCTGGATCCCCGCCTGCGCGGGGATGACTGGGAAACATGCTGAATAGTTACAAATTACTTAGATAGCTAGGTGCGTACCGCTGATTGCTCACGGGGCAATAACCTCCAGTTGGGCCTGTGCCCGAAACAACTATTTCATTGTGTAGGTGACAAAAAAATGCGCCCAATAATTAAATTCAAAATGACACCCAAGACAGGCCTAAAAGCCAGACGTGAGCCTGTGTAGACAAGCTAAGCACTAGAGCAAAGGAAAATAGAGAGGTGCAAAACGGAGGAAGGGGGGCGAAAAAAGAAGGCTTGCCAGCCGGCGTACTTAACTTCAGGGATTGCCTGCATCCATGCAGATCGGGGAGAGCTGTAGATTGGTACAGCGGGCCAGCAAGTGGGGGGCATGATATTCGCTGCCCAAGTGGGTGGTCAAGCTTTTAAATAAAATTTTCAGACATTGCCGTAACTATTTGTTTTTAATCAATTTACGCAATTTGGCAGCGCAGCATCTCTAGGCCGCCGAAGACTAACCGCGCAGGGTCAATAGGGCCAAGGTGCCCAACCAAAACCAGAGTGTGCGGCCGAATAGGCTGCGCATTGCCATAAGCTCACGGCGCGTAACGGCGCTGGTTTGTGTGGTGCCTTCGCCCACACTCAAAGCACCCAATACACTTTGGGCGATGACCAAGCTGGATGGCGATGTCACGCACCGGTAGTAACGCCGCCAAGCCTGCACACAACCGAGGAAATTACCGGTGAAGGCAAAACTCAAGCTCAGCACGCGCACTGACGGCCATTCCATTAACCACAGCCAACGCTGCAGGAGGGGGCGGGGTTGAGATTCGGCCAGTAGCGCGCTTAGGCGGTACAGGAGTGCGCCAGCGGGGCCGGCCAATAGAAACCAAAATAAGACGGCAAATACACGCTCAAAACCACGATAACTGGCTTGTTCTAGAAACGCCGCGTGTAAGTTGGGCCAATCGCCGGGGGCAATATTGCTCGGCTCGCGGCCTAGGTTTTTGCAGGCGGTTAGCGCGGCCGCCCACTGCTCCGCGCGGCAGGCCTCGATATAGTCCGCAATCAAGGTGCCGTAGGGGCCACGGCCAACACTGTATAACAGCACCGCGGTTGCCATTGGCAGCCAAAGCCACCAGTAATGCTCGCGGCTATAAACACTGACTAGGGCCAAGCCGGCCACCGGCAATACCACAAGGCAGCACACTGCCGCCGTTAAGCCGAGGGGCGCCCAAGGCCCTTGCGTAAGGCGCCGTAACGGCCCGCAAAACCAGCCGTCGCGCTGCAGTGGATTACGGCTGCCCCACAGCTGCAAACCGCCCAAGGCCAACAATATCGCTAAAAAAATCATGTGCTCACCCCCGCTATTGATGCCCGCAATCGGCTAAACAGCTAAAAAAATACGGCCAATCAAAGGCCTGGCCGGGATCGGTTTTGCGCCCTGGGGCAATAGTGGAATGCCCAACGATTCGCGAAGCGATAAGTTCAGGATAGCTGCTCAGCAGCGTTTGGCTAAGTGCGGCTAAGGTGCGGTACTGCGGCTCGGTGTAGGGGGTGTCGTCGGTGCCTTCCAGCTCCACCCCAATAGAATAATCATTGCAGTTTTCTACCCCATCAAAACAGGACACCCCCGCATGCCACGCGCGCTGTTCAAGGTTAACAAATTGGGTTAGCTCGCCGGTGCGCGATATCAAACAATGCGCGGACACTCGCAAGTCGGCGATGGTGGTGAAATAGGGGTGGGCTTGGGCGTCCAGACGATTGTGGAACAAGGCCTGTATGTGGCCGCCACCGAATTCGCCGGGCGGCAAGCTGATGTTATGCACCACCAATAGGCTTATCGTCACACCCTCTGGCCGTGCATTGTGGTTGGGTGATGGCAGAAAAAGGGCCGGGTGGATACGGCCGTCGATGAGGCTGAAGTGCATGTTATGGCTCCGCCGGTGTAGCCGCTATGATAACCCTAGAACCTAACGCTGGCCCCCTGAAAAATCAGACTGCGGCGGGCACAACGGATTTTCACAGCCAGTTACGACTTCTTGGGTGGCTCACTCAAATCGAGGTTCATGCCATTGGTTTTGCGCAAGCCGGAGACAACTTCCTCCAAGGCGCGGTCAAATAACATGCTGCTGTCCAGCGGACGCAGAGTTCCAGCCCGCAGCGCCAAAGCCAACTCACGATGTGACTTTTCCGTCACCTTCACACCACTACGGTTCACAAAAATAAAATTGCCGGTTTGGCGAATAACCGCCGCTAAACGGCAGCGCAGCGCGGGTTTTTGGCCGTCAAAAAAATCAAACCACGAGCCCTGAGCAAAGGCCGCCACCTGTTGCCAATGCAGGTCATCCGTCGAAATGGCATCAACCGCAGGCGCAACGGGGGCCGGGGCCACCGCCGCAACGGCCACGGTTACTGGGACGGCGCCATTGTATTGCGGAGCATAAGCATTAATGAACGCCATGTGCTGCTTTTCCAAGCTGCCAAAAAATTTGGCCATTTCAAACGGATTAAACGCGATCAAATCTAGGCCCGCCCGTAGGCGGGTTAACAAACCGGGCACTAATTTAATCAGCGTATGGCGCTCCACCGGCGAATGAGGTGGCTGCAGGCTCCAGACTAGCTCCGTGAGTGTTTGCAGATTTTCACCCCATGCGGGGGAATCCAGCCCCTGCTTAAGCCCCACCACCAACAAGACGCTTGACCATGGGCCTTGGATGAAATCCAAAATTTCCACTGACAATGCGAAATTTTGCGTGCGCAACCCCACTTCGGCGGTAACGCGATTACGCGCCTCATCCGCTATGAGCTTGCCGTCTTCGGCATCCAGCACGCGGCGCTCGAACAAAGCCGCACGGCGCTTTTCCCGGTCCATAAAACCGCCAAACTCAGCGAGCAATTCGCCAAACAGGGTGGTGTCTGCCTCAAAGCTATCTACGATACGCTGCACCACCGAATGGATGCGTTTGTACAGTGGGTCTTCCACCTGCCCGTTCCAGCCTACACCCGCCATGGCTAGGGTATTCAGCAAGCGGCGCGCCACATGGCCGGTTTGGGTAAAAAAGCCTTTGTCCACCAACGCCACTTTCACAATGGGAATTTGCAGACGGCTTAAGAGTTGTTTGATGGGGTCGGCAAGGTTTTGATCGTTTTGAATATACTCAAACAACAGACTCACTAAATTAATCAGCTCGGCGTCCATACGGCTTAACTGAGCGGCAAAACCCCGCTGATCACTAAAAGCCGCCACCAAACTGCGTACATCGGCTATGCCAGGGCTCACTTTCACTTCGCGTTGTACGCGGGACAACACATCCACCAACGAGGCTAACGACAAGGTCTGGCTGGTTAAAAAGCCCGGCGTTGGGGCGCTAACGCCACGCACCATTTCATTCAGTAATTGGGCGAGCTCTTCGTCGAAGGAAACTGGCTGCGCGGTGGGCTCCCGCATTCCCGCAGCGGGTACACCTTCCCCGCGAGCCGACACGCCCCCTGAGACCAACACGCGCCCCTGCAACCCAAGGTCCCGGGCCTGCTGGCCCGCGGCTGGCAACGCGGAGTGTTCGGCCATGTCCCGCAGCGTGGGCTGCACTTTTAAATCAATCAATAATTGATTAATGGATTTATAAAAATTTAAGAGCTCCGACATAAGCTGCTTGTCAAAAGTCTTCAGTAGCACCAATCGCACTTTAATATCCAGCTCTAGGCGCCCAGTTGCCGCGGCAAGGGCGGCACAAATGGCGTCTGGCCCTACTGGGTTATTTTTAGCGTAAACCTTCACTGGCACCAGCGAATCCATACGGTACGATACTTGGCCCAACGTCTCGGCAAAACGACGATGCGCTTGGGCCACCATGGCGTCCACGGCTACCTGAACTTCCAAGTCGTCGTTTTTCACAAGTGTGAGGGTTTCAGCCGTAAAGGTCCGCTCCCCTGTAGCACCACTGGGCTGGGTCTCAAGACGAGCAAAACCTTCGTCCAACGAGTTTAAAAACTGTTGCTCAATGGCGCGCCTTTGCACGCGCAGTAAGCGCATAGAACCAAAAAAGGCGTGCTGGTCACCTTGACTCTGAGCCTTATCCGCCAAGTCGAATAGGGAATCGTCCAGCTTGTCAAAAAATGCTTTTAGGTTTTCCCCCAATAACACTTTGCTCTTGTCACGCAGAGCCTGAATTTCACTGGGTAAACGCGCCAAACGCGCCTTCAACACCCGCTCCGCATCAACATCCAAACGCACAACCTTAGCTGGATCAGACATAATTTACCTTCGAGAGACAAATAGTAGCGGGAAATTCAACACGCCATACACCCTAGCGAATGTACTCATGTTTTAGTCTAGGCAAGCGAGTAAAAATAACCGATGACAAAGCATGAATTGCGACCCGCTTAACATAACAGCCATGCAAACCGTGACGGCCGTCTTGAAACGAGGCTGCAAAGCCCTCGCAAAATGCCACACTTAAACTGAGTAGCCACTGCCGAGCCGCCGCCATGCCTGATCAGCCCCAAACCGCCCCCCTTGGCAAAACCATGGTCAACCTTAGCTGGGTGGCCTTACTGGCCCTCCTCACCCTGTATTTTGCTAACCGCGAATCACACACGCACAACCCCAACCAACAGCTGATAAGTTCCGAGGAAACCGCATTCAAGGAGGTTACCCTGCAACGCAACCCGCAGTACCACTACCTGGCCAACGGCAGCATCAACGGCAAGGAAGTCACCTTTCTGGTGGACACCGGCGCCAGCGACGTGGCCGTACCGGCGCATCTCGCCGCAAGTTTGGGCTTAACACCCGGCGCCCAGGACACAGTCACCACGGCCAATGGCAAAGTCAACACGCGTCGCACCCGCATCGACACACTCCAGCTCGGTAGCATCCAGTTACTGGACGTCGCTGCCAGTATCAACCCCGGCATGGATGACGACGAAATTTTATTGGGCATGAGCTTCTTAAAGCATCTGGAATTCACCCAAAAAGATGGCCAACTAACACTCAGACAAACCCGGCCATAGCGCCAAGCACCCGCGAGTCGGCGCTCGGCGAATGGTCCGCCCACAGGCTCCGACATCACCGTTAAAACTGCTATGATCCCCGCTCCCTCAGCCCATGCGCCGCACCCATGAACCTGCTACTCAATGACCTTCGCCACGACATCACCCGCGCTGTGGCTACAACCTTAGCCGAAGACGTAGGCACAGGCGACATCACCGCCCAACTGATTCCCCCGCAACAGCAGAATACGGCAAGTGTCATCACCCGTGAGGATTGTGTCGTCTGTGGTCAAGCGTGGTTTGAAGAGGTATTTACGCAGCTTGGCGGCATTAACCACATCCGCTGGCAGGTACAAGAAGGCGAGTTTGTTAAAGCCAATACGCTGTTAGTCACCCTACAAGGCAATACCCGCAACCTACTCACCGGTGAACGCAGCGCGTTAAATTTTCTACAACTGTTAAGCGGCACGGCCACCACCAGCCGCCACTATGCGCAAAAAGTAGCCGGCACTGGGCTAAAAATTCTAGACACCCGCAAAACCATCCCCGGCCTGCGCAACGCACAGAAATATGCCGTAGCCATCGGCGGCTGCCACAACCACCGCATCGGCTTATACGACGCATTTTTGATAAAAGAAAATCACATTGCGGCTTGTGGCGGTATTCAAGCGGCAGTAGCCACGGCCCGCTCAGTGGCGCCCGACAAAAAAATCGAAGTGGAAGTAGAATCGCTCGCCGAACTAGAACTAGCCCTCGCCGCCAAAGCCGACATTATCATGCTGGATAATTTCAGCGAAGACGCGCTGGTTAGCGCCGTGGCGCTTAATCAGGGGCAAGCTAAACTGGAAGCCTCAGGCAACGTAACCGAACAAAGCCTGCTAAGTATTGCGCGCAGCGGTGTGGACTACATCTCCATTGGAGCCTTAACCAAACACTGCCGGGCGATTGATTTGTCGATGCGGGTATTGGAAGACCCTCAGCCCTAGCCTTCCCCACTTACCAAAGCCTAAAAAACTTCAGGGCCTCCGCATGGATAGGAAGGTAACCGGTGCATAGGCCGTGAAATTCTCGCCTCCAAAAGCGGCGCTAAACCACCAGTTATACCGGCCAGCCAGAAACGCACGGCCACCTTGCTACAGGATGGCCGTTGCTTACAGCTTTTCACTACCAAAAAGCGCAACCCCTGTAGCAACCAATTAATATCACCATTGAAAAAATAGCCGGCCCTTTCCGGAACCCAAAAGATGGTGAGGTAGAACTGGCCATAAATTCAGCGGCAGTGAATAAATTCAGGGGCTAGGCATTTTGAGTTTTTGTTTTTGTTTTTTTGGCGATGTCTTTTTTGTCCCTCATCAGAGATAAGGCATGCCCTGCAGCAAGGAATTGACTTAGCCTCGCATGGTTAAACCTAGAAACCTCAGTTGGATCGCCAAAGTCTGCGCAACCCCTTGGCGCTCAACTGAGGTTTCTAGGCTCGTTGCCGATAGCTCATGCGACACATTAATTTTGTATTCATGCGCACGATGGGCGTAACGTTTGTTGAGCTGTTGCTGCGCGCAGCAGCCACTTTACCCAAGCTCGTAAAATTATCAATTTCGAGTCTATTTTTTCTTAAAATGATAATCAACCTCTACACCCCAGCGGCGTCCATACAAGTAAAGTGCCCTCCCCCAAGCCAGCAACGCTGCGATGAATGCAAATGCGATTCGGGCAGCATAAGCCGTTTAGTATGGTGACGTCCCATCCCTGTTAATAAAAAATGGCACCCAGGATAGATTCAACTACTGGCTCACCAGGCACCCAAAATCGCACCATATCCCAATCATATACCCTTGTCGGCCGCACGAAATATTCATGCTCGATCAAACGCATATAGACTGCCAACACCAAACACAGCCCGCCCTTGCCAGCTAGGCTAAAAGGAACCCTGCGAACCGGTGCGAGCGGCGAAGCAACTTGCTGTGGGCCCGCCGCCACCAACCCCATCAATAAACCAGCCAAAATAATCAACATGGATTGAGACACAGGCATAACAATCACGCCATCAACCATGGCATACGCCAATGCTGCCACCAAGCTCAAAAATACTGAAAATGCGAAACCATCTAGCGGTCGGCCCCTAACGTAGACTAAAGCCCGATGCATCATCACGGCAACCGACGTTAAAAGCCCACACAGCGCCAACCCACCCCACTCATATAGTATTTGCAATATGGCATTGTGCGGGTGACCTAACTGTAAGTTACCTGAAAATAAGGTGTAACTACCCGGCCCTGCTCCATAAAACAAATACCGCCAATCTAATTCCCGCAACAAAGCCGACCACATGGCAACACGCCCGCTTGAACCCGAACGAGTTAAATCTTGAATGCCGTCGAATCCCCAGCGCAAACTCAACCAGTACAAGACCCCAGCAGCCGCAGCGGCCGACACCAAGATATAAAACTGGCGCCGCCACTGCCTGCATTGCCCAACCAACACCGCCACCAACACCAAAGTAAGGCATGCTCCGCGAGCGCCGCCAATAAACAGTAAAAAAAATTCTGCGGCTATCAGTAGTGCCACCCAAACTTGAAACCGTTTCAGCGGCAAAAAAAACAACAGCAAAGGTATAGCTAATACCTGAATCTGATTAAAAAAACGAATATTGCCATTATTAGGATAAACGATTTGAGCCCATAACGAATTTCCGGAAAAAAGCGCGAAACTACAATTGAGCACACCAACCATGACCGACAGCATATGCAAAAACAAAAAGCACCCGAGCGCGTAACGAGCAACATAAGGGGCAACTCCAATACAGCTCGTTAACACAAACAGCAACAACAACCAATGCAAATACTCCAACGCCGCGTAAGCCTTCCCATTGACAGACACGCTCACTGCCCCGCCGATCAAAAACAAAAAAATACCGCTGAGAAAAACCGGCCCCAGCCATTGAAGCGACGCGGTAAAGCGATGATGAAAGCTGGGCGCTAACCCACTAATAGCAATCAAAACCAAAAAAAATGCCTGCACCCATCGCTGATAATTATGCTCGCTCATCTCGAACAGCCCAGCTAGGGGCACTTGCAGGGCGGCCACAAACAGCACTACCAGCAGGACCAGGAAATGCTTAGATTTATCCTGCCCGATCACTCACACCTCTCATCTCATTTTGTGGTCCTCTGGACGGCCGTCGCCACAGGCTAACGAACGCCAAATACACAGAGGGAAACGCCCGCTCTATATTTAAAAGGACATCAAACTGATACATTAAGAGGCGATATTTTTCGCGATATAAGCGGCAATCACAGCATCGGACCCGGCCTCGCCACAAACGGTAAATGCCGTCACTGCCCACCCAGTAGCGGTGGAACCAAAAGATGGCGTAAGCTTGTAGACTGCGCCTCCGCAGCCTGGAACCTTAGCTGTCAATGTCAAGCTAATGATACCACCGGCAGCCACCGACACAGCTGAGATCTCATTGGTATCGGCGGGCGCCCCGCCTAAACCCAACGCTTTGAATTGAGCATCATTGCCATCGGCGGCCAACAAAGACGCCTCCGGAATGCCTTCATTTTGCGCCAGCGCAATAGTTAACTGGAGTGCAGAAATCGATGCTAGGGCCGTACTAAAGCGGGTTTTAGTTACATAATCACGATACATGGGAATAGAGACCGCCGCCAAAATACCGATAATGGCCACAACAATCATCAACTCTATCAAAGTAAAACCTTGCTGATTTCTCATATAATGTCCCAAATAAAGCAGGCCAAGCCTGCAGGAAGCTCGTGATACCGCCAACGCTTAAGAGGCCATATTTTTCGCGACATAAGCACCGATAACAGGCGTGGAACTGCCGTCTGAACAACCCGTGGTTCCGGCCGACGTAGTCCAATGAGTAGCGATGGCACCAAATGTTGGCGTAAGTTTCTAGATCTCACCTGCGCAGCCGGGAACCTTAGCCGTCAGTGTAAAGCTACTAATGCCGCCAGCCGACACTAACACCGCCGAGACCTCTTTGGTATCCGCGGGCGGCCCATGTAAACCCAACAATATAAACTGAGCATCGTTGCCATCGCGGCCACCAAACTAGCGTAAGGGGGTGCCTTTATTTTACGCTAGGGCAATTGACTTTTGGAGTGCGCCTACTGACCCCACGGCAACGCTAAAACGAGTTTTGATTACATAATCGCGATACATAGGAATAGAGACAGCAGCCAAAATGGGATAATGGCAACGGCAATCATCAATTCAACAACGTAAAGCCTTGCTGATTTTTCATGTATGTTGCCAAATAAAGCGGGCCAAGCCCGCTTGAAGTGATTAGCGAAAGGACCGAACTCTTAAGAGGCCATATTTTTGGCGATATAGGCATTGATAACCGTGACGGCAGCAGCCTCTGTACAAGCCGTGGCTCCGGCCGCCGTAGTCCACCTGGTGGCGGTGGAACCAAAGGTTGGCGTAAGCGTGAAGGTCGCGCCTGTACAGCCGGGAACCCTAGCCGTCAGTGTAATGGTAATGGCGCCATCCGCCACCGACACCGCCGAGACCTCATTGGTATCCGCGGGCGCCGCACGCAAACCCAACAATACAAAATTAGCATCGGAGCCATCGGTGGCATCCAGAGCGGTGGTCGCTGTGCCCTCATTTTGCGTTAGGGCAATTGCTTTTTGGAGTGCGGCTACCGAAGCCAAGGCGACGCTAAAACGGGTTTTGGTTACATAATCGCGATACATGGGGATGGATACTGCCGCCAAAATACCGATAATGGCCACTACAATCATCAACTCTATCAACGTAAAGCCTTTCTGATTTCTCATACAATCTAAGCTCCAAAATAACGCGGGCCAAGCCCGCTTGAATTACAAAAAAAATCAAGCGGGCCAAGCCCGCTTGAAGTTATTGGCGAAAGGACCGAACTCTTAAGATGCCATATTTTTGGCAATATAGGCATTGATAACCGTGACGGCAGCTGCCTCTGTACAAGCGGTCGCTCCGGCCGCCGTAGTCCACGAAGTAGCGGTGGAACCAAAGGTTGGCGTAAGAGTGAAGGTCGCGCCTGTACAGCCGGGAACCTTAGCCGTCAGTGTAATGGTAATAGCACCATCCGTCACCGACACCGCCGATACCTCATTGGTATCCGCGGGCGCCGCACGCAAACCCAACAATATAAAATTAGCATCGCTGCCATCGGTGGCATCCAAAGAGGTGGCCACTGTGCCTTCATTCTGCGTTAGGGTAATTGCTTTTTGGAGTGCGGCTACCGACCCCAAGGCGACGCTAAAACGGGTTTTGGTTACATAATCGCGATACATAGGGATAGAGACCGCTGCCAGAATACCGATAATGGCGACTACGATCATTAATTCGATAAGTGTAAAACCTTGTTGCTTTTTCATGGGGTATACCTCTAAGAGTTGGTTTGTAGGTTGAGACAATCAAACGCCGTGCCAATCCACGCCGCTCGACTAGGTCCGTGATAAGGCTAACCCATTCGCGCAATTTCCGCCACCAAAGCGGCAGCGGCGCGGCGCCCGGGGTCACTAGCTGACCATTTTTGTCACCTGGGGCGGCAAGGGCAATCAATTCTGGCTAGGCGCCCGCATTAGCGCTAATATTGGAGGACTCTTTTCCGGCATCGTGCGCATAATAATAACTTATGAATAATCCATCTCCCCCGTTAAGTGGTCTGGCGCGGCGTTTAGTGCGTGACGGCTTGATCACCGAAGAACTTGCCTATCAAGCACTGGCTGCCGCGCAGAAGGAAAAACTGTCGCTGCCGCAACAGCTGGTGAGTAGCGGCAAGATATCCGCCAGCAAGCTCCTCAGCACCGCATCGGATGAATTTGGGGCCGCGGTGGTAGACATTAACGCACTGAATCCTTCGAACCTTGATAAAAACTTGGTAGACAACAAGCTGATCCGCAAGCATCAGGCGCTGCCCATTTTTAAGCGCGGCAATCGCCTGTTTTTGGCCATCGCCGACCCCACCAACCTGCACGCCTTGGACGAAATTAAATTCCAAACCGGCCTGAATACCGAAGCCATCTTGGTGGAGGCCGACAAGCTTGGCCATCACATAGACCAATTTTTGAGCGTGGCAGAAGAGTCTCTGGGAGAGGGTTTAGGTGACCTAGATGGCGAAGGGCTTGAAGGGCTAGATATTGAGGCTGTCAGCGAAAGTGGCACCGCACGGGAAGAGGACACCACAGAAGTTGACGAAGCACCTATTGTGCGTTTTGTGAATAAAGTATTGCTCGACGCCATTAAGTCCGGCTCTTCAGATATTCATTTTGAGCCCTACGAAAAAGTTTACCGCGTAAGGTTTAGAACGGACGGCATATTGCGTGAGGTGGCAAGGCCACCCACCAATTTGGCTACGCGGCTCTCGGCGCGCTTGAAAGTGATGTCGCAAATGGACATTTCCGAGCGGCGTGTGCCACAGGACGGGCGCATTAAAATGAAAATTTCCAAAACCCGTGCTATTGATTTTCGGGTGAACACCCTACCCACGCTCTGGGGGGAAAAAATTGTATTGCGAATTCTGGACCCCTCCAGTGCCAAGCTGGGCATTGATGCTCTCGGGTATGAAGACTTCCAGAAAAAACTCTACTTAGATGCGCTAGCGCAGCCGCAAGGCATGATTTTAGTGACTGGGCCGACGGGTTCAGGCAAAACCGTATCCCTGTATACGGGTTTAAATATCCTCAATACCATAGAGCGCAACATCGCCACTGCGGAAGACCCGGTTGAAATCAACTTAGAAGGCGTGAACCAGGTTAACGTGAACAACAAGGTGGGGCTAGGCTTTGCCGAGGCATTGCGCTCGTTTTTGCGCCAAGACCCAGACGTAGTGATGGTAGGGGAAATTCGCGACCTGCAGACCGCCGAAATTGCCATCAAAGCGGCACAAACGGGCCACTTGGTGCTTTCGACATTACATACCAACAGCGCCCCAGAAACTCTGACGCGCTTGATGAGCATGGGCGTAGCTACCTTCAACGTGGCTACGTCCATTAGCCTGATCATTGCGCAGCGTTTAGCGCGCCGACTCTGTCCAACCTGCAAACGGCCGGCCACGGATATTACCGACAAAGTGCTCACTGAAGAAGGATTTGACGATATAGGCATCCCCCGTGAGGAATTACAGCTTTTCCACCCCGTAGGCTGCGATAAATGTTCAGCCGGTTACAAAGGCCGTGTTGGAGTTTATGAAGTTGTTCGCATTACGCCAGAAATTTCGCGCATTATAATGGAGGGCGGCAACTCCATTAACATAGCCGATGCGGCGCGGCGCGCCGGCTTTAACAATTTACGCACATCCGCCTTGCGCAAAACGGCCTTTGGCCTCACCAGCCTTGAAGAGGCTAACCGAGTCACTAAGGATTAATTCCTATGGCAATTTCCACCACCGATTTATTTTTGTACAAGGGCATGGACAAAAAAGGCAAGGTTGTCTCTGGCGAGATTGTCGGGTCCAACATTAATGCCGTCAAAGCTCAGCTTATTAAACAAGGTATACGCACCACTAACGTTAAAAAGAAGCCCAAACCTTTTTTTAGCGGCGGCAAAAAGGCGATTAAGCCTATGGATATTGCCCTGTTTACGCGCCAAATGGCCACCATGATGAAGGCCGGTGTGCCATTGGTGCAAAGCTTTGACATAGTGGCAGACAGCCTAGACAACAAAAGCCTAGCCGAATTACTGCGCACCATTCGCGATGAAGTCGCCTCCGGCAACGGATTTGCCAAATCACTTGAAAAACACCCTAAATATTTTGACCCGTTATTTTGCAGCTTAGTGGAGGCCGGAGAAAGCTCTGGCGCATTGGAGACCATGCTTGCCCGCATCGCAACCTACAAAGAGAAGACCGAACGATTAAAGGCAAAAATTAAAAAAGCCATGACCTACCCTGCGGCAGTTGTAGTGGTGGCCATTGTAGTTACCGGTTTGCTGCTGGTGAAGGTGGTACCCCAATTTGCGGAAACCTTCAGCTCCTTCGGTGCAGACCTACCCGCGTTCACCTTGTTTGTTTTGGGGCTTTCCCATTTTGCCCAGGATTATTGGTTCATGGTTCTCGGCGGTTTGGTGGGTGGAGCATTTGTATTGGGCCACCTCAAACGCACCAATAGAAAATTTGCGCAATTTTTAGATCGATTGATTTTACGGGTGCCGATTATTGGGAAAATAGTATTTGAATCAATTATCGCGCGTTTTGCGCGCACCCTATCCACGACGTTTGCTGCAGGCGTACCCCTGATCGACGCACTCCAATCGGTAAGTGGTGCTACTGGCAACATTATTTATCATGATGCCACTATCCGAGTTAAAGATGATGTTTCCACAGGTACCCAGCTCAACGTCTCGATGCGGGCGACGCGACTATTCCCATCAATTTTGCTACAGATGACCGCCATTGGCGAAGAATCTGGTGCTCTGGATGAAATGCTTGATAAGGTGGCGAGCTATTACGAAGAGTCGGTGGACAACCAAGTGGACACCCTTACCTCCCTGCTTGAACCCATTATTATGTCCGTGCTTGGTGTGCTGGTGGGTGGCCTGTTGATAGCTATGTACCTACCCATTTTCCAACTTGGCAGCGTGGTTTAACTGTGACCCTGACGGAAATTCACCACCTAGCTCCAGTGGTAACGCTCACTGGGGCCGTGGTTTTAGGGTTATTAATCGGCAGTTTTTTAAACGTCGTTATTTATCGTCTACCGGCCTTGTTATTTCGTGAGTGGCGGCAATCCGCAAAGGATGTGTTAGCCGAACCCGAAATACCGCTACCTGAACGGTTCAATCTTGCGTTTCCACGCTCGCACTGCCCAAACTGTAAGGCGCCCATTAGCGCCCTGCAAAATATACCGGTGCTGAGTTATCTGGTGCTGGGTGGGCGCTGTGCCAATTGCAAAACCCCTATATCTAAACGCTACCCAGTTATCGAAGCCATTACTGGCGCCTTGAGCCTGCTAATTATTTGGCGGCTGGGCGTTGGCCCAGCCGGAATTTTAGGCCTGGTATTTTTGTGGGCGCTTATCTGCCTTACCATGATTGATATTGACACACAATTATTGCCCGACAACATCACCTTGCCGTTGTTGTGGGTTGGGCTTTTGGCCAATACTTTCGGCACCTATACCGACCTGAATTCCGCCATATGGGGCGCCGCCGCTGGCTATTTGAGCCTTTGGTGTGTGTATTGGGTATTTAAGTTGGTCGCCAAAAAAGAAGGTATGGGCTATGGCGACTTTAAATTGTTAGCGGCGCTGGGTGCATGGATGGGCTGGCAATATTTGCCGGTGATTATTATGTTGTCGTCGCTAGTTGGCGCCGTAGTTGGCGGCGTCGGCATGGTGTTGGCGGGAAGGGATAAGGATTTTCGCATTCCCTTTGGCCCTTATTTAGCCGGCGCTGGCTTATTGGCTTTTTTGTGGGGACAAGAGTTAATCGATTGGTATTTTAATGTTGCTGGGCTTAAGCATTAAATGTTCAAGCTGGGGCTGACCGGCGGAATTGCTGCGGGCAAATCGGCGGTGGCGGAGGAATTCGCTAAACTTGGCGCCACGCTGGTTGATGCGGATGTGATTGCAAGGCAACTGGTAGAGCCCAATCAGCCAGCCTTTGGCGAACTTGTGGAACATTTTGGCGCCGGAATTCTGACCGACACCGCGACACTTGACCGGCGCCAATTACGCCAAATTGTGTTTAATAATGCGGAGGAAAAGCGCTGGCTTGAACAGTTACTCCACCCACTCATTCGCGCCGAAATAGAGAAGGAACTAAACACCGCCACTGGATGCTACGCCATTTTAGTGTCACCGCTGCTATTTGAAAGTGCACAAGATGCGCTAGTGGACCAAACCTTGGTGGTGGATATACCGGAAGATTTACAGATGAAACGGGCCTGCCTGCGCGACGCGAGCTCTAGCGAACTGATAAATTCCATTATCGCAAGCCAAATGCCGCGCGAAACGCGAGCAGCTAAGGCGGACAGGGTGTTAGACAACAGCGGTCCGTTTAGCCTAACACTCCAGCATATTCACCAGCTTCACGCATTTTATTTAAGCCTCAGCCAATGACCGTTAAAACCCTGTCCCTACCCTGCCCCACCTGTAAAAAAATTGTACAAATGACGCCACAATTCCCTTATCGCCCTTTTTGTAGCCAACGCTGCAAGTTAATTGATTTAGGTGAATGGGCCAACGAAAACCACCGCATTGAGGGTGAAGCCGTTGAGGAAGAACCTTGGACGCATGATGAGGAATAGTACGGCAGCGCAGACCATGTCGCGTTGGGAGCCGACACATTACAGCGAAGCGAGCGATTACGCTTATTTTCCGTAAAAGCACTAACAACACCAAGCAACTGAAAATCACTGCAAATCCAGCCTGCGCTTAAACTCCTGCATAATTTCGTCATATAAATCCAGCTCCAGAAACTGATCCTCGACGCCAGCATCTATAGACGGATTATCATTAACTTCGATGATATACACGGATTTTCCCGACTGTTTTAAATCCACACCGTAAAACCCGTCACCAATGGGCTTACAGGCATTTAGCGCCGCCTTCAGCACCGGCTTGGGCACTTCAAAAGTCGGCATGGCATCAAAACCACCGGTTTTACCACCGCTACTGCTGGCGTGGTTATAAATTTGCCAGTGATTTTTGGCCATGTAATACCGGCAAGCGTATAGCGGCTGCCCATTTAATACGCCTATACGCCAATCGAATTCCGTATATAAATAGGCTTGCGCGATTAATAACGCACTTTTCTTGAACATGGCTTTAAGGTCTACTTCCAAATCTTCCTTCGATTTGGCTTTTTTAACGCCCACTGAAAAGGAGCCATCCGGCACTTTGAGCACTATGGGCAAACCCAAATCTTCAATTAGCTCGTCAATTTTATTGAGATCGGCGCGTGTTAATACCCGCGTTTTGGGAATAGGAAGGCCATGCGTTTCCAGCAACTGCGCTAAATAAATTTTGTTTGTGCAGCGTAATATTGAATCAGGATCATCCATAACCACAAGGCCTTCGGCCTGTGCCAATCGAGCAAATTTATAGGTGTAATGATTCACCGAGGTGGTTGCGCGCACAAATAACGCGTCGTATTCCGCTAACTTACCCAGGTCTTTGCGGGTAATGGTTTCGGCTAAAATTCCGTGTTTTTTTGCGGCGGCAATAAATTTCTTCAGGGCCGATTTATTGCTGGGGGGAAATGGCTCATCTGGATCGATCAAAATGGCCATGTCGTAGCGATAATTCTTTTTCGCTCGAGCGCGGCGCCAAATCAGGTGGCTATAGTTATCTAAGGCATTGGCAAAATCGGTTTTTTGATTTTCATCGAGGTCGGTAATCGACCCAGCCACTAGGTCGCTCAGCCGCCAATTTTCCTTGCGCGAAAAAGTCACTTTTAAAATAGGAATAGGTGCCTGCTCAAAAATCTGGCGGGCCAACTCGCGCAGAGCGGTGTTTTGGGTCTGCCCAAAATAAATCCACATGGAGAATTCGTGGCTGCTGCCAGCAATTTCGGAAATATCCTGCTCTGCATCCACATTGACCACGCCGAGCCAAATCCGCCGCGACAAGTCGCGGATGTGTTTAACTGAGGGAATAACTTGGTGTTCGCGGGCCTCGGCCAACAGCGAACAATAGTAACCCGTGCTTAAATAACTGTATTGGTTACACAGATTGATAATACGGTAACGCTCTTTATCCACGGGTTGCGCAAGGTAATCGTCAGCCAGAATCACATCATCGGAGGGGTATAAGCCCTCCCAGTCGGCGGTATTTTCGACAATAATTTTGAGTTTCGGCATAAGAGACTTTTCGGCTCGATTAAGGGAAGATGATTGACCATGCCTAAGTTAAACCTAGAAACCTCAGTTGGATCACCAAAGTCTGCGCAACCCCCGGGCAGCGCCTAGCAAAAGTTAAATTTGGCGAACAACCAACCAGG
>CAMCXE010000053.1 GCA_945882995.1 Thalassocella blandensis
TGAATTTCAATACCGATTTAATCGGCGAGCAGATTTGGTTTCTATAGTTTCTCGTTTGGTCTATGTTGCTCTTCGGACACCGCCTATGCCAGAAAGATTATTGAAAGTTGGCTTAGGTTGAGTGGTAATTAGGTAACTTAATGACATTGGGCAGGGGGGGGGCTTGGCGCCCGCACTGGTGGCGTTAAGTGGCGCTGGGCTTAGCGGCAGTTTTTAAGTTGTGGTTTTATGGGCGCTTTTGCGCAGTAAGACCCTAGAACCGCGATTTAGAAACTGCCCCGCGTAGGTGCGAAGCGCAGGAGCGGTGCTGCTACGACTTGCTATAAATTTTCACGCTTCCAAAGACTAAAAACATTATCTAATTTCGGCGCCACTTTGTCGTAAGTTTCCCAGCTACTCGGTATTTCATATATATTTTCAAATCGATCTTCTGGATCAGCCGCTTCTATGTAGACTCCGAAATATTTACCTGCAAAAAATGACCGCACAAATTTGTTCCCGAGATCATTTAGGTCCTCATCTGTAAATTTTCCGTCGCAGTTGTTTCGGAAAAACTCAGCCGGAGAGATCACCCTAGTTTTTAGCTTTTCTATTTCTTCTGGCCATTCCTCAATATGAAGTTCTCCAGCTAAACCATTGAGGATAGCCCAAGCTAGGAAAGTTCCAGTATGGGTGTAACCATTAATTTCTGGTAAATTGCCGAAATTTTCTGCTCCAAAATGCCACGACGCATCATCGTACTTCATGCTTTGCCCTTAGATTTATAAATTGCTGATATACAGACGCGCAGTTTCCAGCTTAGTCATTACCCTAGGAGCCTCTGGGCAATGTCATTAATTAAAGCGGAAGGCTGATTTTCTGAGTGATTTTTAGCCCTTATTTCGCCCCCCTGGGCGAGTCACTTTTCTTTCATGAAGGCCGTCCTGGCCTTCACCCTTCGGGCAGCTTCGCTGTGGCAATTTGCTTCCAGCAAATTGCTGCGTGCCCAAAAAATTGCTGGAGCAATTTTTAATCGCGAAGCGACCCTTCGGGCCAAGTGCATGGATGCACTTGGCAAAGAAAAGTAACCAAAAGAAACGGCACCCGACTTTTTGGTTTTTGCTACACAAAAATTCCCTCCCTCAAGCGCCATGAATGGCGCGAATGCAGAAAATGCAGGACGACCCCATGGATGGGGGAGGTAGAATTTCATCGGGAATGAAATCGAGCAATTTTCTGCCGAGACGATTTTGAGGGTCGCCGTGGCGTGAGAGGATTCGCCACATCCATGTGGCGCTGCCCTTCGGGCTGCCTCCGGCATCAAAAATGGCAATCCTGCCATTTTTGATGCCCGTCACGGCTCAAATGGACGTCTCGGCAACTGCTCCTCGGCTTTGGCCTCCTGCGTCGCTCTACCTCCTGTATCCATGCAGTCGTGCGTTGCTCTACTTCGCCGCATCCATGCGGCTCCTGTCCATTTACCCCTCAAAATCACCTCTCCACTCGGCCAAAAAACGGGCTGGTTCCACTTCGGCAAGATTGTGGCTGTAACAGTAGAAAATATTTTGAAAAGTCTAAAAATAGCTGACAACGGAGCTTGCGAGAGTTATTTACCCGCCGACTTCACGGCGTTAACTTGCCCTTCAACTCCGGCATAAAACACCACCAATTTCACTGGCACCTTGCCCGTATTGCGGCCGTTGTGTAGCGTATTTACCACTTCGGCAATACTATCTCCTGCTTTCATTTTTTTGCTGCGGCCGTCTTTTAGTGTCACTTCCATTTCGCCTTCCAGCACCATGCCAAACGAAGGCACGGGGTGCAGATGCCAACCGGTTTCCGCCCCCGGCGCCAGTTCAACAATTAGCCCCGTAATTTCCGCTTTGCCCGTTGGGTAAACAATTGGCTGCCCGTCCCAACTGGTTTGGGTTTTTAATACCGGCGTGACGTTTACACCCGGCGCGGCTTCGATGGCCAGCGTTATTTCAGGCAATAATAGGCTGCCGACAAGCAAAAGGGTACGGAATGTGGTTTTCATGGAGCTACTCTTGTGTAGTAAGGCAAAGTGAAAGATGGGACTCGCTTCAATGCAGTCTTAGCCCCAAAAAAACTCCCGAGAATTCTCAGTTTTTAGATATTTTGATTTTTTCCGTCAGGGGCTCTAGTGCCGCCTCAACGCCCTGCCGCAAGCTCTCTTGATCCTTTTCGCTTTCAAACAAACGAGGTTTTAAAATGTTCATTGCTTCCTTGGTATTGATTACATAGGGCAGGCTTATACCGCCGTAGGAGGTAAACAACCATTGGCCTTTTGAATCATAGGCATCTAGCTCCAGACTCAACCCTAAACTAGTCCCTCGCCACTCGGTGCTCATGCCGGAGCCATAACCCTTGACATTCAAATGAACTTTTACATTATCCCATCTAGCTGTTTGCCCACTTAACTTTGCGGTCCGAGAAAGTACTGCTGGGATAAGCGCTATATCAAATGGAACTTGGCTACTAACGTCGTGCAAATAGACTTGCTTAGATGGGCGAACGTTTTTATTGGCGAGGTTTGGGGTTAGATATACACGATCTATACCTGGGGGCATTGAGCTAGGCTCCAGCTTAATCTTAACCGGCCTAAAGCCCAACGTTTTTAATTGATCGACAATGGCCGCTTGAACAATGGGGGTCTCTTGGGCGGCAGCGGAAAAATCATAAGCCATGGGCAGCAAAACCACGCGGGCATTTTGGGGTATGGTTGGAAATTTATCGGCGTAACTATTTGGGTCTTTTTCAGCAGCAAATAATGCGCTCGGCACCAATCCACACACAAATAAAACAGCACTAATATTTTTTTTCATATCGCTAGACCTTTATGACAGTTAAGAAACAGGCTGTTTCGTTGTTAGCAGAAAGCGATCGCGTTTTCTAAATACGCGGTTACATTTTAAATTTCGCCCAAAACCTCAATGCTATTAAAGCAGGGATAAAGGTCGTGGCGCAGCAAACGGCACCCCTACCGCAACCCAAATCCTAAACTAAAGATACTGCCCCAAACCCTCTTTCCACATCCGCAATTAAATCCCGAATATCCTCCAACCCCACAGCAATCCGAATTAAATTTTCGGTAATACCCGCCGCCTGTTTTTCCTCTGGCGCAAGGCGGCCGTGGGTGGTGGTGGCTGGGTGAACAATGGTGGTTTTGGTGTCGCCGAGATTGGCGGTGAGGCTCATGATTTTGGTGGCGTTAATAAATTGCCAAGCCTGTTGGCGCTCGCCTTTGATGCGAAACGACAACACCCCACCAAAACCGCGTTGCTGACTGGTGGCCAAGGCGTGGCCGGGGTGACTGGGCAGGCCGGCATAAAACACGCGCTCCACCTGTGGGTGTGCGTGTAAATATTCCGCTAATTGCTGGGCGTTGGCGGAATGGGCGTCCATGCGCAGGCGCAGCGTTTCAAGGCCTTTATTAAATACCCACGCATTAAACGGGCTCATGCTGGGCCCGCAGGTGCGCACTACGCCGAGCACTTCATCGATTAAGGCTTTGCTACCCACTACCGCACCGCCCAAACAACGGCCTTGGCCGTCGAGATATTTGGTGGCGGAGTGGATAACCAAATCGGCGCCGAGTGTTAGCGGCAGCTGCAATGCGGGGGTGCAAAAACAATTATCCACCGCCAACAGACAACCCTGTTGTTTCGCCATGGCGGCCAAGGCACGCAAGTCCGCCACGTCATTGAGGGGGTTGGAGGGCGTTTCTAAGAACAGCAGCTTGGTGTTGGGTTTAAGTGCCGCCTGCCAGGCGCTTAAGTCCGTAAGCGCGACAAAATCTACCGCTACACCGAATTTTTTCAGGTATTTGGTGAAGAGCACACTGGTGGTGCCGAACACGCTGCGCGAACAGAGCACATGGTCGCCGGACTGCAGCAGGGCTAAACAAGTGGCCAGGATAGCCGCCATGCCGGACGAGGTGGCCACCGCGGCTTCAGCGCCTTCAAGGGCGGCGATGCGCCCCTCAAAGCTGCGCACACTGGGGTTGGTGTAACGCGAGTAAACATTGCCGGGACTGCTGCCGTCGAAGCGGGCGGCCGCTTCTTCAGCGGAGGCAAATACATAGCTGGAGGTGAGGAAAATGGGTTCGGCGTGCTCGCCTTCCGCCGTGCGGTGAATACCGGCGCGGATGGCGAGGGTGTCGATGCCCGCGCCTTCGAGAAAATCATCCTGCATGCTGGGCCTCTGCTGAGCTTTAGTGGTTGTATATCCCGCCCACGGAAGTGGTGTCATGGCTTTCACCGGAATTTTTGGTTTTGGCGCGGTCGTTGCGGTCGGCGTCGAGTTTGTCGAGATAGGCTTGGTTTACGTCGCCTGTCACGTAATCGCCGTCGAATACCGAGCAGTCAAAACGAGGAATAGCTTGTTTACCGGCAGCGGAGGCGGCGATCAGGTCTTCAAGATCTTGGTAAATCAGCCAATCGGCGCCGATGGCCGCGGCCACTTCTTCGGTGGTGCGACCGTGGGCAATCAGCTCGGAAACCGACGGCATATCAATGCCATAGACATTGGGGAACTTCACAGCGGGAGCGGCAGACGCGAAGTAGACTTTGGCGGCGCCGGAGTCTCGCGCCATTTGGATAATTTGTTGGCAGGTGGTGCCGCGCACAATGGAGTCGTCTACCAGCAGTACATTTTTGCCGCGAAACTCCAAGTCGATTGGATTGAGTTTTTGGCGCACAGATTTTTTGCGTTGCTGCTGGCCGGGCATAATAAACGTGCGGCCGATATAGCGGTTTTTAACTAAACCTTCACGGAATTTTACGCCGAGCTTGTAGGCCAGCGCCTGCCCCGCCACGCGGGAGCTGTCGGGAATAGGGATAACCACGTCAATGTCATGGTCGGGGCGCAGGCGGAGGATTTTATCGGCCAGCCTTTCGCCTTGACGCAAGCGCACCTTGTACACCGACACGCCATCCATAATTGAATCGGGACGGGCGAAATACACGTATTCAAAAATACAGGGTGAAAGACGCGGATTGTCTGCGCACTGGCGGGTGAACAACTCGCCTTCCGTGGTGATAAAAATAGCCTCGCCGGGCATAACATCCCGGATCAGTTTAAAACCTTGCACATCGAGGGAAACACTTTCGGAAGCCACCATGTATTCATCCCCCAGCGGTGTGCTGCGCTTGCCGAATACCAAGGGTCGAATGCCATTGGGGTCGCGGAAAGCCAATACGCCATAGCTGGCTATCATACTCACCACCGCATAACCGCCGCGCACCCGTTTATGTACGCCGGCCACAGCTTTGAAAATATCATCATAGGTGGGACGTAGCTTGCCTTGTTCGTGCATTTCGTGGGCAAGCACATTAAGCAGCACTTCGGAGTCGGAGTCCGTATTCAGATGGCGTAGATCCGATAAAAACAAGTCGTTGCTCAGCTGCGCGGCATTGGTGAGGTTGCCGTTGTGGGCTAGGGCTATGCCGTAGGGCGAATTCACATAAAACGGCTGTGCCAACGCGGGGCCCGAACTGCCGGCGGTAGGGTAGCGCACGTGGCCGATGCCCATATTGCCCAGCAGGCGCTGCATGTGGCGGCTGTCGAAGACGTCTTGCACTAGGCCTACGCCTTTTTGCTGCGCTAAGCGGCCGTTATGGCAGGTCATAATACCGGCGGCGTCTTGCCCGCGATGTTGCAACATGGTCAAAGCGTCGTAGAGCGCTAGGTTGACGTGGCTTTTACCGACTATCCCAACAATGCCGCACATAGGTTTACCTCATTAAGTGAAACGCGCTGCATGAAGTTAAGCAGCAGTTTTGCCAAAAAGCGTGGGCAGGCCCCTGCAGCAGGCCGTTGTAACTGGCCATTAAAAATGGCTCAGGTTACGCACCAAACACACGCGCCAAAAGTGTAGAAATATCTGCAAATAGGGTTCGCGCCGAGTCTTCAAAGGCCGTGAATTGAGGAATCAACACCGACTCATGCCACCAGCTGTCTTTATCGATGGGCACCAACGGCGGTAAAAAAATCACTATTGCCATCACGATCATGGCGCCACGCAAGGCACCGAACACCATACCCAACACACGGTCAGTGCCGCTTAAGCCGGTCATTTTTACCAGCTGGGCAATCAAATAATTCAGCATGCTGCCCAATAGCAGGGTAAGCAAAAATAACAGACCAAACGCTGCCATTTCGCGCAGGGACGGCGTGCCAATATAGCGTTCGAGAAGCGCCGCGACGGGCAGTTTGAAATGGGTGGCCACAAAATAAGCGCCCAACCAGACCACCAGCGACAAGGCCTCTTTGATGAGGCCGCGCACCAACCCGATCAGGCTGGAAACGCCCAAAATGGTGATGATTGTCCAGTCTGCCCAGTTCATGCGGTCAGTGCCTTGAAGAAAGGCGTGAATTTTAACCTAGAAACCTCTGTTGTGCGCCAAAAAGCGCCTCAAGGCGGAGTAAATTCCATTAGGGTGGTGTTGAGTTTGTAGGCTTCATCCAGCTGCCGCTTTGCCTCCAGCAAGTTTTTGTTGTCGAGCTTAGGGCCAACATAGACGCGGGTGCTCACTCCTTTGGGCGTCTTAATGTCGCGCATAAACGCACTATAGCCCTTGCCGGCCAGCTCATCGCGAAACTTCCGGCCCATATCCGCTGACTTATAGCTGGCCACTTGCAACACCCAGGTAACCGGCGCGCCCTTGGCATTCAGTTTGGGCGCTTCAGGCTCTGGGTTTTTGGACGCTTTGGTCTCCTGCGGAGTAAACATTTGACTGGGCTCCGGCGCCACATCGGACTCCATAACCTCCGGCGCTACCGGGGCACCAATCGGCGCCGCCACAATACTTGGCGCCGGGGGGATCTGCGTGGTCTGATCCACAGGCACCACACGATTGCGGTCGAATAATACCGGTAAAAAAATCACCAACAGCGCCAGCAAAACTACAGCGCCAACAATCCGCTGCTTTAAGCCGTCATCCATGGTTCACCTCCGCAAGACTCGCCAGATGCAGAAGCGCATCAGCCACCGTAAAAAAGGAACCACACACCACGACTCTGGCTGCCGGCAGCAAGGCCGCCTGCGCAAGTGCCGAATTCAAGGCGGCGGCCACGGAGCTGTGGGCCTGCGCCCTGCCGCCTAGCGCGTGAACCACGACCACTAACTGATCCGCCGAAGCCGCACGATTGTTGCCGACTAAGTCCGCACAGTAGATTAGGCGACATTCTACAACCAAGGGCGCAAGGCTTCCTGCTAAGTCTTTATCCGCCATCATACCCACCACCAAAAAAGTGGGTAACCCAGGCAGGCCTGTCAACTGCTGAGCCAAATAAGTGGTGGATGCTGGATTGTGGGCCACATCGAGAATAACCTCCGTGGTGCCCTGAACACTGCGTTGCATTCGCCCAGCCAAGTGAGTCTGCGCCAGTGCCGCGGCCGCGGCAGTTGGGCTAGGTAACAGATCCAGCAGTTCCAAGGTTTTTAGGGCGGCCGCTACGCTGGGTAGCGGCAAAAACACGCTGTCCGCTGGCAGCTGCAACTGCCAAGTGGCATCTAGCTGCACCTGTGCGCTTGCGCCGGTTTGGCCGCAGAAAAAATCCCGCCCCAGCCAAAATGCCGGGCATTCGAGACGAGCAATATGGTCGCAAAGGCTATGCGGCGGGTCAGGCTCCACACACACCACTGGGCTGGTGGCACGGCAAACACCGGCTTTCTCGAAGCCGATGGCCTCCCGGGTTTCGCCCAACCAAGCCTGATGATCCAGAGCAATGGAGGTAATCACCGCAACGTCCGCATCGAGAACATTCACCGCATCTAAGCGTCCGCCTAAGCCGACTTCCAACAGCCACACGTCCAGCGGCTGCTGGGCGAATAACCACAATGCGGCAAGGGTGCCGAATTCAAAATAACTTAAGGAGTTGGTGCCCCGTGCGGCGTCTATGGCCGCAAAGGCGCGGCAGAGGTCTGCGTCGCTGACGGGTTCGCCGTTCAGCTGCACACGCTCGTTATACTGCAACAAATGCGGGGAGCTATAGGTGCCGAATTGTTTACCTTGCGTGCGCAACAAGGCGCCGAGGGCGGCCACACAGGAGCCTTTGCCGTTGGTGCCGGCGACGACCACGCGTTTAGCGGGGTTATGGAGCAGTGTGCCACCAAGCTGCGCATCCAGCGCCTCAGCCACTTGGCGCACGCGCCCTAAGCCTAAGTCTATGGCGATAGGGTGGCAGGTCTCCTGCCATGCTAGCCAATCGCCTAATGTTGTAAAACGCGGTGAAGGGCTCAAGATCAGACGGCAGCTCGGCGAGTAAATTTGGCTAACAGGGCGGCAACGCGGTCCACCATGTCACGGCGGTGAATAATCATGTCGATGGCGCCGTGATCCAATAAAAATTCAGAGCGCTGAAACCCTTTGGGCAGTTTTTGGCGGATCGTCTGTTCAATAATCGCGGGGCCAGCAAAACCGGCGCGGGCGCCTGGCTCAGCCGCGTTAATGTCACCAAGGAGTGCCAAACTGGCGGATACGCCGCCATACACAGGGTCGGTCATCACCGAAATATAGGGTACGCCCTGCAATTTCATGCGCTCAATAACCGCGCTGGTTTTGGCCATTTGCATCAGGGAAATTAAGGCCTCCTGCATGCGCGCGCCACCCGTAGCGGCAAAACACACCAGCGGACGGTTTTCTTTAAGAGCCACTTGGGCGGCGCGGGTAAACTTCTCGCCCACCACATAACCCATGGAGCCGCCGTGAAACGCAAATTCAAACGCCACCGCCACCACCGGAATACCCTTCAGGGTGCCCTTCATGGCGATCAGCGCGTCTTTTTCACCCGTTTCCTTTTGCGCGCTGGTTAAGCGGTCTTTGTATCTTTTGACGTCTTTAAATTTCAAGCGATCCACAGGCAATACATCGGTGGCCAACTCTTCTCGGCCTTGGGGATCGAGAAAAATGTCCAAGCGCCGGCGCGCCGTAATGCGCATGTGGTGGTCGCACTTAGGGCAGACATCAAGGTTTTTATCCAGCTCGGGGCGATACAGTACCGCATCGCATTTGGTGCATTTTTTCCACAAACCTTCCGGCACCTTACTAACGCCAGGGCGCACCGCGCGCACCGCGCTGGGTACAATTTTGTCTAACCAACTCATAGCGAAATCTCTAGATTTTAGGGTCTTTTACCAAGCAACGGCAGATGGTGCTTAGTCAAAAAATTTAAACGGCGATGCTTACAAAATGTCTCGGTGTGCTAGGTTCACAGACTATCCAAGCCGCGACGAATATCCGCCACAAGTGTGCTCATATCGGCAAACAACTCAGTGGCCGGTTTGCTCGCCTCCATCATAACGACCAGTGCACTGCCCACCACCACGCCGTCCGCCACATGGGCAATGGCTTTAGCGGAGTCGGCGTCTTTAATACCAAAACCCACCAGCACCGGTACCTGGGTTGAGCGGCGGATAATGGCCAGCTTGTCGGCCACGGATTGCACGTCCAAATGGCCGGCACCGGTGACACCTTTCAGTGATACGTAATACACAAAACCGCTGGCCACACGGGTGATCTGCTCGACACGGCTGTCGCTGCTGGTGGGGGCGATCAAATAGATGGTTTCTAGTCCCGCATCAGCCAGCAAACCATTAAGCGTTTCGGCTTCTTCGGGGGGCAAATCCACCGTTAAAAGGCCATCCACGCCGGCTTCCACCGCCGCATTCACAAATTTGGCAAACCCCATCCGCTCCACTGGGTTGGCGTAACCCATTAGCACTACTGGGGTGTGGGTGTTGGTAGCGCGAAACTGGCGCACCACCTCAAGGGTGCTGGTTAGGCTGGTGTGGTGAGCCAAGGCGCGCTCATGACCGCGCTGAATCACTGGGCCTTCGGCCATAGGGTCCGAAAATGGCACCCCCAACTCCAGAATATTTGCCCCAGCAGCCACTAAAGCGTGCATGGCGGGCAAGGTGAAGTCTTGGCTTGGGTCACCGCTCACCAAATAAGTGGCTAACGCCTTGCGGCCTTCGTTTTGTAACTGAGTCAGAGTTTGGCTAATACGATTCATGGTTATACCTGTATGCCGTCGATTTTTGCGACGGTGAGAATATCTTTATCGCCGCGCCCAGACATATTGACGATAACAATGGCATCCTGCGGCAGGCTGGCGGCAAGCTTTTCGCCATAGGCCACGGCATGACTGGATTCCAGCGCCGGCATTATGCCTTCGGTTCGGGTTAGGCGCCGAAAACCGGCCATGGCCTCGTCGTCAGTAATCGCAACATAGTTAACGCGGCCCAGATCTTTCAACCAGGAGTGTTCAGGACCGACGCCCGGATAGTCCAAACCCGCCGAAACCGAATGGGTTTCAATAATCTGCCCGTTCTCGTCTTCCATTAAGTAAGTGCGGTTACCGTGCAAAATACCGGGAATGCCCGCACTCAGGGGGGCGGCGTGTTTGCCAGAGTCCAAGCCAAAACCGCCTGCCTCAACACCGTACATGGCCACACTGGCATCGCTTAAAAAGGGGTGGAACAAACCTATGGCGTTAGAACCCCCGCCGACACAGGCCACTAAGGCATCAGGCAGACGACCGGTCTGCGCTAGGCACTGGGCGCGGGCCTCGCGGCCAATCACGCTTTGGAAGTCGCGCACTAACTGTGGATACGGGTGCGGCCCCGCCGCGGTGCCAATAATGTAAAACGTGTCGTCTACATTGGTCACCCAGTCGCGCATGGCTTCGTTCATGGCGTCCTTGAGTGTTTTGGACCCAGAAGTGACCGGCACCACGGTGGCGCCGAGTAGCTTCATGCGGTAGACGTTTAACGACTGGCGCTGAATGTCTTCCGAGCCCATGTACACCACGCACTCCAGCCCCAAGCGGGCGGCTACGGTGGCGGTCGCCACACCGTGCTGGCCGGCGCCAGTTTCAGCAATAACGCGTTTTTTGCCGGTGTGTTTGGCCAACAGTGCTTGGCCAATGGTGTTATTGATTTTGTGAGCGCCGGTGTGATTAAGGTCTTCCCGTTTTAAAAAAAGCTGTGCGCCGCCCACTTTTTGCGTCCAGCTCTCGGCGAAATAGAGAGGCGACGGGCGCCCAACATAGTGGGCGAGGTCGTGGTCAATCTCGGCTTGAAATTGTGGGTCGCGCTTTAAGCGCGTATAAATTTCTTCGAGCTGGTCGAGGGCGTAGATTAGCGTTTCGGACACAAAACGACCGCCATAAGGGCCGAAATGGCCACGGGCATCGGGCTGGGCGTTAAAGTCAACCGTTGTTCCGGTTTCAAGGCTCATAGAGTGCTTCCAAGGTTTGAAGTGGTGGACTGGCTTTTGGCCTGCTGCAATAAGCGAATAATTTTTTGATGGTTTTTGATGCCGGGCAAATCCTCGACACCGCCACTAACATCCACGCCATAGGGTTGTGTCTGCTGTATAGCGGCTGCCACATTGTCCGGCGATAAACCGCCGGCCAACACAATGGCTTTGCCAGCGGCCTGTGGCACCCGCGCCCAATCGAAGGCTTCACCTGTGCCACCGGGTACACCTGGCTTGTAGGCGTCCAGCAAAATACCGCTGGCGCTAGCGTAGCGCTTCACAAGCGCGTGAATATCCACATCGGGTTTCATACGTATGGCTTTAAGGTATGGACGCGCAAACTGCTCACAAAATTCAGGTGCTTCATCACCATGAAACTGTAGCAACTGCAAGGGCACTTGTTGCATCGTTGCTTGAACCTGCTCTGCCGTGGCATTTACAAACAACCCCACCGTGGTCACAAAGGGCCCCACAGCTAATGCGATGCGTCGAGCCAACGCCAAATCCGCAAGGTGGCGAGGGCTGGGCGCATAAAACACTAAGCCTATGGCATCAGCTCCGGCCGCCGCTGCAGCCACAGCATCCTGCTCACGCGTGATGCCGCAAATTTTCACCCTAACCGGTAACACCCTTGCCTCCCCCTTGCCTCATAAAAACAGGCGGCGATGTTAGCAGGTTTACACCCGAATCCGAAACGCGTTGGCCGCATCTGCCCGCCCAACGTCACCACCTATGCGGCCGTTAATCCGGCAGAAAATAAGGCCCTTTGGGCAATGGGGGCAGTCTCAAATCCACGGGGTAATCTACCGCCACAAAATACAAGCCAGCAGGTGAGGCGGTAGCGGCGGCAAGCGCACGCTCTTTAGCCGCCAGCACCTCACCCAACCAAGCCACCGGTTCGCCGCCACGCCCCACCTCAATCAAACTACCCACGATGTTGCGCACCATATGCTGCAAAAAAGCATTGGCCTTAATTTCCAGCACAATAAACTGGCCAAAGGGGGTTAGGCTCAGGTGCTGAATTTCGCGCACCGGACTTTTCGCTTGGCAGTTTTTAGCGCGGAATGAGGTGAAATCATGTTCCCCGAGCAGCAAAGCCGAGGCCTCACGCATCGGTTGCAGCTCGAGTGGAAAACGCGTCCAGCCGACTTGGTCCACCAGCAGCGCCGGCCGCACCAGCGAGGAATAAATGAGATAACGATAGGTGCGCGCCTGAGCCGAAAACCGCGCATGAAAATGCCAAGGCATTTTGCGGCAGGCCCGTACCCGTATGGCCGGCGGCAATTCGGTGTTAGTGCCCAGCAACCAAGCCTTTTCCGGTCGGTCCACGGAGGTATCAAAATGCACAATCTGCGAGGTGGCGTGCACGCCGGCATCGGTGCGGCCGGCGCAAATTACCGTAATGTTCGTCCCCGCAATAGCACTGAGCGCTTTTTCCAAATCCCCTTGCACCGTGGAGCGCGCGCTAGTTTGCCTTTGAAAGCCTTGGTAGGCAGCCCCGTTATATTCCACCACTAAGGCGACACGCTGTACCCCAGCGGGCATCACCATACCGTCTTTAAATTCGCAATTTGGCCGGTAAATCGGCGACTCAAACGACATAAAACATCCAATAAAAAAGCCCTGCGCCCAAGGGCGCAAGGCTTTCTGCAGGTATTACGGGATTAAGCTAGCCGAGCAAACAGCGCTTCTGCCTGCTGACGCTGCTCGGCAGTTCCTTCTTCCAAAATTTCGTTCAGGGTGTGCTTGGCGGAGTCTTCATCGCCCATTTCAACAAAGGCGCGCAGTAAATCCAGCTTAGTCGCCAAGGCATCGCCATCAAACAGGCCGTCAAGATCACTGTCATCGTCCGACTCTGGGTCAAAATGGGGAATGTCATAGTCTGACGAAAAGCTCTCCGGAGCGGCGGGAATATTGAGCCTGTCGCCAGACACGGCCAAGTCATCAGTTTGCCGCTCGTCACTATCAACATCCGCCTCCATTAAGGCATCCAGTTGATCCAGTTCTTCAAATTCCACAAAATCGTCCAGATCAGCGGCATCGTCCATGTTACTCAAGGTGCCAAACTCTGAATACCTAGGGGTTTTGGTATCGCTCAGCAGTGTATCTACACCCAGCAAGTCATCGTCATTATCAGGCAGAGAGATAAGCTCACCGGCAAAGCCGCCAAGGGCTAAGTCATCCTCCTCGTCCGATAAAAACTCACCAGACAAAGGCACATCCCAATCGGCTTCAACCGAGCCCGAAGGCGCGAAGGCGTCGTCCAAATCGGTTTGTGGCTCCTCCAGAGCGGCCAACTCGCCCTCATCTAAATCGGTAATCGGGGCCTCTAGCGTAAGCATAGGCTCCGCGTCCAAATCGGTTTGCGGCTCCTCAATGGCTAGAGTTTCTACCTCCTCGATGTCGCTAATGTCATCCGCGTGATCCGCACCGAGCTGCCCCGCCACTTCATCCAGCGCATCATCATCCAGCTCACCGAAATCAGTTACTGGCTCGTCCATTACCACCGCAGTTGACGGCATAAGTTCGAGCTCTGACTCTTCAAGCGCCAGATCGTCTAGCTCTGCTGAGTCCCCCTCGAAACCGTCGGCCAAGGCATCAAGATCGGCATCAATGTCATCAAAATCGGCAAAATCGAGATTGTCGCTGGCGCCAGCCGCTAAGGCTTCAAAATCGACATCATCTACCGCCCCCTCGTCAGGCTCCGGCGGTGGCGTTAGCTGTTGCTCTGCGTAGGTCTCAGGCTCAGATTCAAAATCCGCTTGGTCATCCTCATCCATTAGGGTTTCGAGGGGCTCGTCTTCAAGCACAGGGACCGACTCGAGCGCCGCGACCGCTTCCAGTTCGGTCTCGCTCAGGTCCAAATCGGGCGCAACGTCGTCACCATTCATTAAGCCTTCAAGGGACTTTTCTTCAAGAGGCTCCTCTTCCAGTGCAGGGATCGACTCATGCGCCGCAACCGATTCCAGTTCGGTCCCGCTCAAGTCAAAATCAAGTGCTGCATAATCACCATCATCGGGTGCATCGCTCAATAGCTCGGTTTGCTCGGCTGAATCCGCAAGGTCCAACTCTGGCAAATCAAGATCGGCCAGGTCAAAATCTAGACCGGCGATATCCTGCCCCTCAAGTGACTCTGCGTGAGTCGCTTGCTGTGCGGTCGCGTCAAAATGATCTAGGTCCTGCTCATGAGCAAAACTGGATAGGTCTTCATCAAGGTCTAGCTGGCTAAGATCAAGGTCGCTAAAGTCAGTATCGCCTAACCCATCCTCTTCGGCTGCGTCCTGCGTTGGCAAGAGCGCGTCCAGACCACTTGCGCCAATGTCTGGCGCCAACCCCAACTCCAGCGAATCGACAATATCACCGTCATCCGCTAACGAATCTAGATCGAAGTCATGATCAGACAGCTGCGGCTCTGCCATGCCTTCCACGGCATCGGGTACATCAAATTTAAAATCGTCAAACGGCGAAAGGTCTAGATCAGCTTCGCTACCGGCGCTCGCCATGGCTTCGGCCAAGCTGCCACGATCACTACTCTGGGCAATCTCAACCTCATCCAGCTCACCAAAATCCAAGCTAAAGTCTTCGTCAAACGCTTCGTCTTCGGCAACGGCAGAAGCCGAGGAATAGTCGTCAAGGTCAAATTCATCACCCAGCACCGCATCAAATTCCACAGCAGTGGTTACAGCAGCGGCATCCGCTAGGCTCGAACCAGCCCCGCCAAACGCAGGACCGTAAGCGGTGATGTCATCGCTCAAAGGCGCTTCGGCGGACGTCTCTGGCCCCGAACCTGCAGCTGGGGGGGTAGCGTTCACCGCCGCAAAAAAGGCTTCATCACCGAATTGAGCGGCATTAAATGGCGGTGCATCCTCGATGTAATCACGCAGCTGCTCGCCACGCTCGACGGCCTCCGGGTTACCAAAGGAACGCAACTTGGCGTACTGTGGATCGAAGCTCGCGACATCACCTTTGCGCGAGTAAATTTCGAGAAGCTTCAGCAGTACGCGGGTGTTGGCAGGGTCCTGCTCAAGGGCGCTCAGCAGGAGTTTTTCGGCGGTGTCAAAATCCCCTAAGGCAATATGAATGTCCGACTCGGAAACCGCATCGTCGGTCTCCACTTTGATAATTTCTTCCGGTGCCGCAACGAGTTGACTACTCAATGCCGCAGCTGGGTAGTCCGGTGCTTTAACTACCGCCGGGGCCTCGAACTCGGCAGCGGGGGCGTCAACATCCCAGCTTAGGTCATCCTTTTCATCCGGATTCCAACTAAACGCAGGCTCTTCACCGGCTTGGCGTTTGCGACGATTGGCAATCCATAAGCCCAAACCCAGCAACCCAGCCAGACCAACAGCTACAAAAATTAAATTATCCTGCAGCTTGTCCAGCAACGAAGGCTCGGGGCTAACTGGTGCCACCGGCGGCTGCGGTGGTTTAGCGGCGGGTGCCGCAGACTGGGCCGCCGAAGGAGCCACTGTCCCAACCGCGCCATCGCTGGGTTTGTTATACAGGTCAGCCACTTCGCCGGCAGCGTCCGGCGCCTTGGCAGGAGCCTCTACCGCTGCAGGCGTTTCACCAGCCTGGGCCGGATCCCCCCGATTTTGCTGGATGGCCACTTCCAGCTTGCGCATTTCCTCGCTAGTGACGTCTATCAGCTTTTGGGTATTTTCAATTTGTTCGTCAACCGCCTGCAAGCGCGCCTTAAGGTCTGCCGCCCCGCGATTTTTGGCATCAAGCTCTTCCTTGGTGATAGAAAGTTCGTTAGCCAGGGATTCGCGATTGCCTTGATCTGTGCCCGCACCACGGCCGGTCTTACTACCGTCCGCGGCGTTAGATGAGGTTAGTTTTACGCGGCCTTCAAGTGCTTCCGCTTTTTTGTCTGGTGCACTGTAGGTATTACTGCCTTCCAGTTGGGGGCCTTTGGTATCGTCTTGGGGTTTTTCAGCCGTGGGTTTACCCCCTGGCGTTTTGCTAGTGACGTCAGGGCGCGCCGCCGACTCGTTGGCGGCCTGAGTGGCGTCATCCTTCGCGGGCAAGCGCAATACTTGCCCCAAGCGCAGTTTGTCGATGTTGCCGTCCACAAATGCATCTGGGTTCAGGCGCAAAAGATCCTGCATGGTTTGGTTAATATTCGCCGAGCCATCTTGGCGCACTTTTTTAGCAATTTTCCACAAAGTGTCCTTAGGTGCCACTGGGCCATAGGTCTCCCCAGACGCCTTAGGGGCCGGCGCATCTGGATTTGCTGCGCGCGTAGCAGCCTTGGGTGTGCCAGAGGAGCGGGTACTGGCCGTGGCGGAGCGAGGGCGGGGTTCAGGGGCTTCGGAAATACTGGTCTGTACTTTAGGGACATCCGCTGTGGCGGTAGCCTGCGCCGCGCTTACGGCATCGCCCGCGTCACCCGAATACACTGGCAAATCCACTAGTACGGTGTATTCACGCAGTAATTTGCCGCTGGGCCACTGCGCCTGCACAATAAAATTCAGGTAGGGCTCTAAAATCGGCTTGGTGGAGGTTACGCGCACCAATAAACCTGTGCCACTGGGTTCCACACGGAATTTCAAATCGCCCAGCAGCGCCGGCTTATCCACCCCAACCCGATCAAAATCGGCCTGTGAGGCTAAGCCCACAAGAATTTCGCGATCCGTCAGGTCGCGGGTTTGCTGGAGCAGAATCTCGGCGTTAAGTGGCTGATTGATGCCAGATTTGATTTTAATCTCACCCAGCCCTAACGCCATGCCGCAGGGAGACGCCAGCGTTGCCGCCACGCCAAGAATGAAAGTCTGCGTACGTAGACCCATAGGATAATCCTGTTTTTATTTGAGTATGACTAACCTTAACGGACAGATTTCGCGCCAGCGATAAACATAACCTGCGCAATTACTAGGGTTTAGATCCTTGCCACCGATGCAATCAGGACAGGTAATCGCCCAATAACGCATGAAAGCGCCGCGACGACCTATCAAGACGGACAATACTACACGCCAACGCGCCACTGTGGTCGCGAAGGCCTTATGGTCAACATGTTATTTTGTGAATACATCGGCAAGTATTCATGACAAACGGCCATTTTTCAACTTAAGCGGTCGCCTAGGGCCTACTGGCGGCCAAAGGGCAGAAGACACACTGCCGTCGTTAGCCTGTGTAGCGCCTGCCGACCGCCCAGTCAGTATGAGTATAACCGTGATTATTTGAGACGCCCCAACGACTCACCCAATCAGGTTACCTAATCAACACGCTAATCACTTTACGCAATCGCGGCTTACCCTTGCTGCTTAAACGCAGACTCTACCGATGATCCAGCAAAATGCGCAACATACGGCGCAAAGGCTCCGCAGCCCCCCACAATAACTGGTCGCCCACGGTAAACGCGCTCAGGTACTCAGGCCCCATATTCATCTTACGCAAACGGCCCACGGGTATACCGAGGGTGCCGGTCACCTTGGTAGGCGTCAGATCTTTAAGGGACGCTTCGCGAGTATTCGGCACTACCGACACCCAATCATTAGCACTGGCGATCAACGCTTCAATATCTGCCATGGGTAGGTCGCGGTTCAGTTTTAGCGTGATTGCTTGGCTGTGGCAACGCATGGCGCCAATACGCACGCAAAGCCCATCGATTGGAATGGCGCTAGTAGGCCCCAAGATTTTGTTGGTCTCCGCCATACCTTTCCACTCTTCTTTACTTTGCCCGGTCTCCCATTGTTTATCAATGTAGGGCAGCAGGCTGCCCGCCAGAGGTGCACCGAAGTTAGCAGTGGGGAATTCCGCGCCGCGCATAGTCGCGGCAACTTGGCGGTCGATATCCAGAATCGCGCTGGCGGGGTCCGCCAGTTGGGCGGCCACACTGGCATGGATGCTGCCCATTTGGCTGATCAGCTCACGCATATTCTGCGCCCCGGCGCCGCTGGCGGCCTGGTAGGTCATGGACGTAACCCACTCCACTAGGCCGGCTTTAAATAGGCCACCCAGCGCCATCAGCATAAGGCTTACGGTGCAATTGCCACCGATATAATTTTTCACCCCCGCCTGTAGGCCGGCTTTAATGACGTCGGCATTTACAGGGTCCAGCACAATAATGGCGTCCTGCTGCATACGCAGGGAGCTGGCGGCATCGATCCAATACCCCTGCCAACCGGCGGCGCGCAGCTTGGGAAAAATGGCGTTGGTGTAGTCGCCGCCTTGACAGCTGATAATCGCATCCAGCTGTTTTAAATCGTCGATGCTATTGGCATCTTTTAACGTATCAATTGACTTGCCAATAGCCGGGCCCTGACCGCCCACATTGGAGGTGGTGAAAAATACCGGCTCTATCTGCGCAAAATCGTTTTCGTCGAGCATACGGCCCATCAGCACCGAGCCCACCATTCCGCGCCAACCTACAAATCCTACTCGCATGATTTTGTTTCTCTATTTAAATTTTTAACGTTAATGTAGGCAATACTCTTCATTTGTTGCCTACGCCAAAACTTGCTTCTGGATCAAAAACCCTCAAAGACACTACTGCCTCACACGTTGCGCCAAAAACCGAAATCAACTTATTGCTTGCATAAGCAAACAGAACCGCACTTTGCATAGCTTGAAATTGATCCGGCACCAACGATTTCTGGATGACAAACGGGAATTGTCCATTGCCTCCACAAGGCCCCGCACCACCATTAAAATAAATAATCAAAGCATCATTTTTCACGTGGAATCCAGTGATATGAGCCCCAGCGTGGATAGGTTCAACGGCATAGCCGACAGAGGCCGCAAATCCCATAAAAACGCCCAACAATAATCTTTTCATAAAAAAATCTCGCATAGTTTAAAAACTTTAATTTGAAAATGGTGAATTTAAACTAATGCCGCCACCACCGCATCACCCATGGCTTGAGTACCCACTAAGGTTGCACCCTCTGCGTAAATGTCCGCCGTGCGCAGCCCTTGATCCAGTACCCGCCCTACCGCCGCTTCGATAGCATCGGCGGCGTCACTGCGCCCCAATGAATAACGCAACATCATGGAGGCGCTCAAAATAGTCGCCAGCGGATTGGCCACGCCCTGCCCCGCAATATCCGGAGCCGAGCCATGAACTGGCTCATATAAACCACTAGCGTGCTGATTGAGCGCAGCCGAGGGCAGCATGCCAATGGAGCCGGTGAGCATGGCGGCGGTATCCGACAAAATATCGCCAAACATATTGCCGGTCACTATCACGTCGAATTGTTTCGGCGCCCGCACCAGCTGCATGGCAGCGTTATCCACGTACATATGCGAAAGCTCCACATCCGGATAGTCCGGCGCCAGCCGCTCCATCACTTCTCGCCAG
>CAMCXE010000054.1 GCA_945882995.1 Thalassocella blandensis
AACCAATCGTCCATGGAGGGCGGCAGCAGGAAGTTGGTGTTGCGATCAATGGTTATGAAGCGGGACATGGCGGCATTCTGTGGTGTGGGAGGCCTATTTTCTCATGGGGCCTAACGACGGGCCAGGAAAGTCCGACAGGCTGCTAGACACCAACGCCGCTGGCCACGGCTGGTATATCGACCCAACACCGCTGAGCAACGAAGAATTCCTACCCACCGCGGATGCCAACATCTGGCAAGCCAAACCCGGCAGCGCGGCGGCGGGGAAGATGGACATGCTCTCCGTGCTGCTCCACGAATATGGCCACAGGCTGGGCTTGGAGCACAGCACCGCCGCCAGCGACGCCATGGCCGCTACCCTTAAACCCGGCGAGCGCCGCTTGTTTACGGCGGACGAGCTGGCGCAGGTGGAGCGTTTTAATATGACCTTCGCGGCGCTGGACGCCAGCCCACAAATCCCCAGCCAACCCGGCAGCCCGCAAGTGCACAGCACCAGCTTGTTGCTGGGCCTAAGCCTAATCCGCCGCCGCTCGGCGATGGATGCGGGTGCGGATAACCTCACCGCCGCCAACGCCAGCCTCACCAACGGTGCCGGCTAGAGAGGTAAGTCGAGTCACAAGTCGTCACCGATCCCTCGCCGGAGCTAGGCCCGCCTGCCCATGCATGGCAAACCGGACTTGCCGTTGTTGCGAAACTTATCGCAACTCTCCAACAAAATAGAATTTTGGCGCCAGCTATGGGGTAGCATAAGTGCTATTACCCATTTTTTGGTGGCGGCAGGGCTGTCGTCAGCAAATCCGGCTTCTTTACTGCTCAGCGCAAACAATTTGGAGTTTTATGTCCACGGCCAGAAATTTCTTGCTCAAACCATTCTTGATTGCTGTTTTGAGTGTTGCCTTGGCGGCATGCGGCAGCGGCGGCGCAAGCAAGCCGCAGAATGCAAACACCAGTTCGTCGAGCAGTTCATCTGGCGGTGGTTTCAGTTCAAGTGCTTCAAGCCGCTCCAGTTCCTCTAGCAGCACCTCCTCAACCGTCGGCGGTGCGGGCAAAACCGATCCTTCCAGCTCCAGCAGTTCGTCTTCGGGTGTTAGCAGCACTTCGTCAAGCTCCAGCAGTTTGTCTTCGGGTGTTGTCAGCACTTCGTCTAGCCCAAGCAGTTCTTGGTCCAGCTCCAGCAGATCTTCCTCAGGATTAAGCAGTTCTTCTTCCAGTTCAAGCAGCTCTTCTTCCAGTTCAAGCAGATCCTCGTCCAGCTCGAGCAGATCTTCATCTACCTCAAGCAATTCTTCGTCCAGCGTAAGCAACGCTTCGTCTAGCGTGAGCAACGCTTCGTCTAGCGTGAGCAACGCTTCTTCTAGCGTGAGCAAAGCTTCTTCTAGCGTAAGCAACGCTTCGTCTAGCGTGAGCAACGCTTCTTCTAGCGTGAGCAACGCTTCTTCTAGCGTGAGCAACGCTTCGTCCAGCGTAAGCAACACTTCGTCCAGCGTAAGCAACACTTCGTCCAGCGTAAGCAACGCTTCGTCCAGCGTAAGCAACGCATCGTCTAGCCTGAGCAACGCTTCGTCCAGCGTAAGCAACGCTTCGTCCAGCGTAAGCAACGCCTCGTCTAGCCTGAGCAGCGCTTCGTCAAGCCTGAGCAGCGCCTCGTCTAGCTCAAGCAGCATTTCATCCAGCTCAAGGAGTTCTTCATCCAGCGTGAGCAGCGCTTCGTCTAGCTCAAGTAGGGCTTCGTCTAGCTCAAGTAGCGCTTCGTCCAGCTCAAGGAGTTCTTCATCCAGCGTGAGCAGCGCTTCGTCTAGCTCAAGCAGCGCTTCGACCAGCTCAAGGAGTTCTTCGTCTAGCTCAAGCAGCGCTTCGTCCAGCTCAAGGAGTTCTTCTTCTAGTTCAAGCAGCGCTTCGTCTAGCTTGAGCAGCTCTTCGTCTAGCTTGAGCAGCTCTTCGTCTAGCTTGAGCAGCTCTTCGTCTAGCTCAAGCAGTTCTTCGCCCAGCTCAAGCAGTTCTTCGTCCAGCTCTAGCAGTTCATCTTCGAGCAGCAGCTCTAGCAGCTCGTCTTCAAGCAGCAGCTCTAGCAGCTCGTCTTCAAGCAGCAGTTCTAGCAGTTCGTCTTCGAGCAGCAGTTCTAGCTCGGGCGGTGGAGTGCCTGTGTTCAGTTCGTTGGCCACCGTATCCGTGGCCGAAAACACCGTGGGAACCTTTTATGTCGCTGCGGCCTCTGGAGCTGGTGTTACTTACTCCACCCTAGGTACGGATGCCGCGTTGTTTAGCCTAAGCGCTAGCACCGGCGAGCTGGCCTTTATTGCTGCGCCAGATTTTGAACAGCCAAAAGACGCCGACCGCAATAACCAATACCAGTTGAGTATCCGCGCTACGGCTAACGGCTTGTCCGCCACTCAAGCCATAACCGTTACGGTAACGGATGTGTTAACGGCGCCTGTAGTTAAAATAGTGTTTCCAACCACAAATTCGAATGTGGGCATCGGCGACACGCTGCTGGAATTTTCCGTTATGGCGCGTCTTGAAGACGGTGAGACAGGTGCTGCGCTGACGCCAGGCTGGATGGAGGTGACGGCGCAAAATGCCGCTGTTTCAGACATGCTTAACGATAACAATGTATGGCATTCAAAAATTATGGTGGAAGCCGGGAAGAATACGGTAACGGTTAGCGCGGATTACATGGGGAAAACTTACAGTGCCTCGCTGAGCTTCAATAATGATTTGGCCGTCAAGCCAGAAGCCATGGCCTTGGGTAACAAAGACGCAAGACTGTACTTATTTAATGGCTTGACCACCTCGCTGGATGCCGTTTCGCTATTGAATAAAACGGTATCCGAATTGTTGTTCGTCGGCTCCTATAGTGGCAATCGGAGTTTTCCAGCGCTATCCGAATATGAGAGCTTCGTCGCTAAAGGTTGGGGATATACGGTAAGTAATTATGCAAACGATATTTACTACGTCACGCGTTGGAACATGAGCACCAACGCCACCTTAAATTATGTGCAAAAAATTAATGGCGCTGCGAATGCCGCGGATTTTATCCGTAGCCCCACCAGCCTTGTGTTGGATGAAAATAATGATACCTTGGCCAGCAATGACCGGTTATTAGTGTTGCAACATGTTAATGGCAGCGCTCTAGTGTCGGCGTTGGATGTGAGCGACAAAGCGGTAACGGGTACCACAATAGCCCTGGCAACGCCTTTGCCCAGCTTGTACGCCACCCTGTGGACGCAGCCGGCGGATATTACCAGTGCTGATAAAATTGCTTTTGATGCCGCCACGCAAACCTTGGTAGTTTTGGATAAAAAAGCGGCCAGCACGGATGTGGTTGCCTACGGCTTTAACGCCGCTACTGGTTTTTATGACCAGCTGAAATTCAAAACAGCCGTGGGCACCAATAACGCTCGCGTGGTTGTAAACTCGCTGACGGGCCAAATTTACGTGGGCTCTGGCACGGAGCTGGCTAATAATTTGACGATTACCAAAATTGATATTAGCACCGGTATTGCCAGTAGTATTTACGATGGCGTCAAAGGTTCTGGCCTGCTGTTAAGCAGTATTTCTGATGTCCGTGTCAATGACAAAAACGATACGATTATGGTGTTGGATGGTTTTAATAATCGCGTGATGATTATTAACCCAACAACGTTTGCGCGAACAGTGTTTAAAGATTTTAGCGTGGCAGCGGGTGTTGGCTTTCAACCCAAGGATATTGTGTTTGATGGTTTTAATAATCTGTTTGTGACGGACGGCAATAGCGGCGGCATAGTGGGCATTGATGCATCTAACGGTCAGCGCCTGCTGGTGCGCCCAGCGCAAAACACGCTGGGAATTTCCTCCACGGCTGAGGCCATCAAATTCACGAGCGTACAGGGGCTAATCACTACGGAAGTGCAGCCAGACCAAACAGGTACTTTGGCTAAAACAGATCTCTTATCGGGTATGTCATCACTGCTGATGCCATTTGCCGCGAGTTTTACCCCGGAACAATTTGGCACCTATGTTGATCCGCAGGGCGCTGAATTTGCGGTAACCACTAAAGGCAGCGAGATTAGCGTTACCAATTTGGCTAGCGGCTTGGTCACGCTGTATAACCCCGCGGTGAACTATGCGCTGACCCCAGATGCCGTAAGCGTGATTGAAATTGATCAAAAAACTGGAGTTTTGTACGCCATTAACAATGTGTCGAAGAAACTGATTTCAATTAATTTGCTGCAGCCAGCCTCAGTGGCAAAAGATGTACTGAGCGGTTTTACTGTGACTAAGCCCTCGTCACTTAAAGTGGATGGTAATAATGTCTATTTCTTGGATTCTGGCGCCTTAATTAAATTGAACGTAACGGCTAAAACGCAAACTCCAATTTCCGCCGGAAAAACCGTCGCCTACCCAAACAATTACAGTACGGCGGGTATTTACACCATGGGTGAACACATGGATATCGACCGCAAAAATAAAATCGCCTACTTGTCTAATAAAGCAGGTTCTGCAGTAATTGGGGTGTCGTTGCTAACAGGCGACAGAATTGTTGTCTCCCACTAAAGGGCACCTCCGGAAATTCACTTTTCGCGCTCTTGCTGCGTTATTTTCGTGCTCAGTCGGTCATTTATACAGGGCATAAACTCCCTCCCTCCGCGCGAAAATGCCTTGCGATCATCGCGAAAATTAAATTTCCGGAGGGGCCCTAGATAACAGTGGCGCCCGCACGGGCGCTTTTGTTGGCGGCGTTCGTAAATTGGCTCGCTCTAGTCGGCTGTGTGGCTAGGGCTAATCCGACCGCCACCAGCGACTGCCAGAGCACACGCTCGCCAGATCGGCACATCAATGTGATTGAGTTAAGAGTATCCAGCTATTTTTCTAGGGAATTTCCTCTCATCCAGAAACCCCACTCCCAACCCTCCACGTGCAAAGGGGAGGGAGCAGGACAGCATTGAAAACAAGTAGATTCCTTGTTTTGCAGGCTTTTGCGCCACCCGCTTTTTGAGGGGGGCTGGGGGCTGGGGGGGCGCTTGTCGAGGGCAAAGTCACCCAAAAAAGCGGGCCAAAAACCCTAACCTAATGACATTGGACAGGCGCGCCAGCCCAGCGGCATGCGTTTGGCGGTGTTTTGCTTGTTTCCACCCGCCACCCTCAGTAACATGACGCCCCTTTGATTTTATCTGGAGAAACCTATGTTTCGAGGTAGCATGGTGGCCTTGGTCACACCCATGAAGGCGGATAATTCGCTGGACTGGGACGCCCTCCACAAACTTGTGGATTGGCACCTCGAACAGGGTACCCAGGCTATTGTGCCCATGGGCACTACGGGCGAGTCGCCTACCTTGGACGCGGCGGAACACCTTGAAGTGATACGCCGCGTGGTGGATCAGGTGCAGGGGCGTATTCCGGTTATCGCGGGCACTGGCTCCAATTCCACTCTCGAAGCCGTGGAATTCACCGCTGCCGCCAAAAATCTCAAAGCCGATGGCTGCTTGTTGATTACCCCTTACTACAACAAGCCCACGCAAGAAGGCTTGTTTTTGCATCATGAGTACATTGCGCGTCAGGTGGCTATTCCACAATTGCTGTACAACGTGCCCAGCCGCACGGGTGTGGATATGAAGGTTGAAACTGTGGCGCGTTTGGCTCGGGTGCCGCATATCGCCGGTATAAAAGAAGCCACGGGTGACTTGGCGCGGTTTACGTTTCTTAAAGCCAACACACCAGATGATTTTGTGCTTTTGTCTGGTGATGATGAAACTGCCATTGCCGCAATGGAACTTGGCGCGCAGGGTGAAATCTCTGTTACCGCCAATGTGGCGCCGCGTTTGGTGGCAGCCATGTGTGCGGCGGCCTTGGCCGGTGATTTTACTGAGGCACGGCGTATCAATAGCCTGTTGGCCCCGCTGCACAAAGCCATGTTTGCGGAGACCAATCCCATTCCCGTTAAATGGGCGCTGCATACCATGGGGCTAATTGACAGCGGTATCCGCTTGCCATTAACGCCATTATCCGAACCCTTCCGCCAACCGCTCAGCGACATCCTGCGCGCCACCGGCATCCTCTAGCGTTCTTCCACTAAGAATTTTTTATGCGTTTATCGAAAAGTCTGTTGCTTAGCTTTTGTATTGCCTGCGTTGCTGGATGCGGCATGTTTTCTGACCACAGTCGGGATTACCAACGCGCCGCTTCCATAAAACCAATGGCGCTGCCGGAGGGCATGAAATCTCAGCCGCTTGAACCGCTTTACGCGATTCCGCGCATCACGGAACAGGATGTGGGCTTGCTAGATCTTGGCAGCGGCGATGCACCGCGGCCGGACCCACTCAGCAAAAATACCGAAGAGGCCAAAGTTAAAATTCAAAAAGTGGCCGGTAAGCGTTGGATTCTTGCCAGCGCTTCCAGCAGTCAAATTTGGCCGCTCACCCAAAGTTTTCTCGCCAGCCGTAATTTAACCCTCGCTAAAACCCAGCCCAGTGACGGGGTAATTGAGACCAATTGGCTAACCCTCAAAAAAGACGCCGATAATCGCAATCGTTTTCGAATCCTTATTGAGCCGGGCGTACACCCAGATACTGCCGAAGTGCATGTGCTACAACAATCGGTCGTGAAGGGACAGGAGGGTGGCGCGGGCGGTTGGCCGAATGACTCGGTTGATGCAGTACAAGAAGCCGCGCTGCTTGACGACCTTGCCATTAGTTTGGCCGATGGCGTTAATAACCGTGCGGCTTCGCTTCTCGGACAAAAAGTGGGTGGTGAGGTAAAAGCTACTGTGGTTGTGGTAGCCGGGGAGCCGGTTTTGAGCCTTAACTTAACGGCGACAAGGGCTGTTGCATCTTTAGCGCGCGCAGTCACCGCTGACGGCTTTGTTAGTTGGGGCCGGAATGCAGAAGCCGGCGTGTATTATTTGGGTTACAAAGATCAAGCGCACCCACCCGGTTGGTTTAGCCGGTGGTTTCTCTTCGCTAAAACTAAAGCCAAGGCGAATCCCCGTTACGAATGTAATTTAGTACTGCAACACCTAGCGGACAGTCCCGAGGTGCAAAACCTCTTTGCGGGCCTGCCTGGGGTAGGTTTTGCTGAGCCCTTGGGTAAAACTGAGGGGTATTTGGTTCGTCTGAGCCCTCGTGGGCAGGGGCAAGTGGTGCATATTCGCAATGCACGGGGCGAGAAGCTGCCGCAAGCCCAGGCTAAGCAGTTATTATCCGTGTTGCGTCGCAACCTAATTTAAGGTGCGTTTTGCCTCGCTCGGCAGCGGCAGTAAAGGTAACGCCACGATTGTGTGCGATGGCCACACGCGGGTCATGGTGGATTGCGGCTTTGGACTGAAGGAGCTTGAAAAGCGCCTGTTGCGTTTGCGTTTGACGCCTGCTGACTTGAGCGCCGTATTGGTGACCCACGAACACGCGGATCACATCCGAGGCGTGGGGCCTTTGGCTCGCAAATACCGCGTGCCGGTGTATATGACGGCGGGCACCTTGGCCAGTAACCGGTTTGGCGTCCTGCCGGAGGTGCGATTAGTCGAACCGCTGCAGCGGTTTAGCATTGGCGATTTGTCAGTATTATCGGTACCGGTGGTGCACGACGCTCGCGAACCCAGTCAATTTGTTATTCACAGCGCTAGCGTAAAAATTGGCATTCTCACCGATTTAGGCAGCATCACCTCGGCGGTGCTGGAGGCGTACAGCCACTGCGACGGACTGTTGGTCGAAGCTAACCACGACCCAGTGATGTTGGCGTGTGGGCCTTATCCTCAGTCCCTCAAAACGCGTGTGTCTGGGCAGTGGGGGCATTTAAGTAACGCGCAAACCGCCAGTTTGCTTGCCCAGCTGGACACCGCACAGCTCCAACAGCTGGTGGTGGGGCATATCAGCCAGCACAACAATTCATTGGCCCATACGACTGCCGCGTTGCAGGGCGTGGTGCCTGGTGTTCCTATTCACTATGCCTGTCAGGAGTTGGGTTTTGACTGGCTATACATTCACCCACAACAGCATCCAAAACAGCAGACAGCAGATAGAGGGCATACCTATGCAACGCAATGAAGAGTTATACAAAGGCAAGGCTAAATCGGTTTACACCACAGACGATGCCGACAGCCTAATTTTGTTATTCCGCAACGACACCTCCGCTTTTGATGGCAAGCGCATTGAACAACTTGACCGCAAGGGTATGGTCAACAACAAATTCAACGCATTTATCATGGAAAAGCTGCAGGCGGCGGGCATACCTACACACTTTGTGCGCCTGTTATCGGACCAAGAATCGGTCGTTAAAAAGCTTGATATGATTCCCGTGGAGTGCGTTGTGCGCAACATTGCCGCCGGGTCCATTGTGCGCCGCTTGGGTGTGCAAGAAGGGCTGGAGTTGACCCCACCGACGTTCGAGTTCTTTCTTAAAAACGACGAACTCGGCGACCCCATGATTAATGACTACCACATTCAATCCTTCGGTTGGGCTACAGCTGATCAAGTGGCCAAAATGAAGGAACTTACCTTTAAGGTTAATGCGGTTTTAAAAGACCTTTTTCTCGCTGGTGGCATGTTGTTGGTGGATTACAAACTTGAGTTTGGTGTGTTCCACGGCGAAGTGATTTTGGGTGATGAATTTTCCCCAGACGGCTGCCGCTTATGGGATGTAGAAACCCGCGAGAAACTCGACAAAGATCGCTTTCGGCAAAACCTAGGGAATGTTATTGAGTCGTACGAAATGGTAGGCCACCGCTTAGGTATTCATTTCGATTAAACGCGGCACCAGCCTGAGCCGGCTGTGATTCAGCAGTCGGCGAATCTAGGCTAATCCCAGCTTGCCGTGCCGTTGGGCGGAGGACGCGAGTGCGATCCACTTGTTTGTTTTAACTCACGCCTACGTATTTTCCCCGAGCGACCTGTGCTCATCGCCGGGCCAAGCCGGTTTAGGCACCGGAACCTCACTTACACTTCAAAGGCTCGTGGTGGCCAGACTATTTTTTTTGGCGCTCGACGATTCATTCGGGTTGATTTTTATTGGATTTTAACCCGCTAAGTGTGTTGTCTCGAGGCTGGTCTTGCAGGTTTGTCCACACTGATAGAGATTGACAATTTTATTTATAGCAATTTGCGATAAATCGCTCGCGAAAAGAGCTTGAATTTATTATGTCATTGTTTTTAAAAGGTTTTGTTTTTGCTGTTTAAACCCTCACCAAGCCCAAGAAACTGAGTAATCCTGCGGCGTTGAGACGTTTACTGAATGCTCATGCACAGTTTTATCCACAGGCTCTGGGGATAAAGCGGATGACATCTAAAACCTCTCCTATTCCAGGTATACGCCCGCTTATCGACCAAGTTGGCCAGTATTTAAGCCGGCTGCTAAGGTTAGGAATAACTGAACTGACTTGGAGAAATAAATGGAAGAGCGTCGCCATTACGAGCGCACACAAACCAGTCTGCGTGTTGTGCTGAGCCACCCCGAAATTGGCACCATCATGGGCTCAACCCGCGATATTTCGGACGGTGGTGCCTTGGTGATGATTGAAAACCACAGCCTGCCGCCACAGGGAACCGTTTTGAATGTGGTGTTCAAAAAGACAGTGGGGCAAGTCAATGAATTGCCGGTAAAAATGAAAGTCATGCACAGCCACCGCAACCTAGTGGGCTTGATGTTTGTGGGGCGTTAAGTTCCGGGACTTCGGTTGAACCTAAAAACCTCAGTTGAATCACCAACGTCTAGGCAGACTTTGGTGATTCAACAGGGGTTTCTACTTGAGGCATTGCGGAGCGAGCACCTGTACGCCTTTTGCACGCAGGTTTTGCAACTGAGGGCACGGCAAGGCGGGGTTGCCCTCGGCGTTGAGTTGCCGCAGCTTGGGCAAGTTTTGTATGTCGTCCAAATGGGTTAAGGCATTCTGGCCCATATCCACCACGGCCAGCCCTTGAAAAGCCGCTAAGCCTTTCGTCGTTTTAATCCCCATGCTAGGGCAGCGTAGGCGCACTAAGTCTTCCGCGCGTACAATTTTCTCTTCCAGAATTGTCTGTTTTACACACAGGCTAAAGGCTGGGTCGTCCATCACAAAGTCGCTAAACAGTGCGGGTGGGCGATACAAATTGTGCCCATTGAGGTTGAATTCGTATTGACTGCAGGCGGCCATACACAGGGTGGTCGCGGTAATGACGATGGCGTGGACGAGGCGAGTGGCGTTCATGAGAGGCAGCCTATCTAGGGGGCAATGAGTGGATGGTTGGCGAGCGCCATGGCGCGAAGCTTGATAGGCGGCGATCATACGCCGGAAAATCAAGCAATGGGCGTAACATGTGTGGATGCCCCCTATTTGCGCTCTGTCAGCTTTGTAAATGCTCAATTGCCTCGTCTATTGCGCAAATTTTACACGCAAAGTCATCGTAATTTCTGACACTGAATTGCCGTCAATTCGATAAAAATCGTGCATTTCGCCACTGATTTTAAACCCGCATTTTAAATATAAATTTTTGGCAGGAATATTACTTGAAAGGACGTTTAAGTCCAGATGATCAATACCGTAAGTCTCGCGACAATATGCTATGGCAGACTCTACAAGCTTTACGCCCAAGCCTTGCCTTCTTGCACTACGTTCAACACCCATACCCAGCAGAACACGATGAAAACTATACTCCGAGCTGTAATGCCGCAAGTCAGTGTGACCGCAAATATTTCCAGCTAGGTCTTTAGCCAGCCATAATTTTCGCCAACCGGAATTACCCACGCCAAATTTGAAACCATCTCGAAACTTAACGCGGACCTGCTCTGGTATTTCACTATGATCTTTAGGGATTGGTTGAAAAAGCGGTGAATCACCAGCGCCGTTATCCAAAAGCTGCTCCGCCAAATACTTAAAGAAATTCTCCAGGTCAGAAAGTTTTGCTTCTACAATTTCCACGCGCTCTCCTGATCATGCTTAATGCCCATACTCGGGACGGCTTGAATTTTTGCAACTATTCAGCACAGTTTTCATTTTCTTACGTCATCCCCGCGTAGGCGGGGATCCAGATGACAGCCGCTCTAAAGCTATTACGATCGCCACTTAAGTAAAAACCCCTTATTTACCGCTGGATCCCCGCCTGCGCGGGGATGACGGGGAAACTTGCTGAATAGTTACGAATTTTTTATGTGCCTATAAAATGAAAATCCAACCCGATTTAAAAGGCATGTTGTAAGGCCCAGTGAAAATCATGTCAGCAGCTGTGACGATGACAATACTGATACAACTGCTAACCGGTATTGTCAAGTTTATGTCCATTTCTTTGTTGCTCCTGCATGTAACCCCTCTGGCTAGGAGGGGATGTTTCAGTTTGTGTGCTGTTTAATCGTTGACACTAAAAAGTCTTCAATAATGTTGAAGTGTTTTAGCGGGTCAGTGTGGCTGCCAGCAATGGCGACGTGCGCTACCTTGTAAGCAAAGCCTTTGCTTTTGAGTCTTTGCACCATCTGTTCAGACATTTCGCTGGATGGCCACATCTCATCATGGGTTGCGGATAAGAATAATATTGACCCATGAATATTTTCGACCTTAATGGCTGCCTCGTTCATGGCCGGTTTGTTTTCCATCATTTTTTCAAAAGCGGTACGGAGATCGCGCTTGATAAGAGCGGGCGTTGCGCTCCATGGAACGGGTACAAAGGGAAGCTCCTGGTTTTGATAGCTGAAAGATGATGTGTTCATGGCAAGTGTTAGGCTTGGAAATACCGCACTGCCCGGTACTATGGCGATAACTGTAGTGTATTCAGGGTAATAACTGGCGAGTGTTAGCGCGAGCTCGGCGCCCTTGGATCCACCCATAACCACTATTTGTGCGCTATTGATACGGGCGTCTTTAGCGGCGGCCATAACGGCATTGTGTATTCCCTCAAGCGCTATGCGATCCAATTGTTGAGGGCTTTCTTTTGTTCCAAAGTAGCCAATGGCGAGGAATGCATAGCCTTGTGCGATAAATCTATCGCGTTGGGATTTCCAGTGGTCACTTGCCCATGGGTTCCCGCCTTCAGAGCCGCCTAAGCCAACGATAAGGGTCTGATTGTTTCCTGTTCCCATAAAGAGTTTGCTGCTGACGTGGCCATGGCGTTCAGGTAGTGGGGGCTTGGTTGAAAAGACGAGAGAGCATGCTGCCAGGCTGCAAATAGAAGCGATACTCAGCGCTATTTGTATAATGCGTTTAATTGAAGGCTTCATTTTTCACCCTTGTCTGTAGTTTTTCGTGACATGCGCTTATCGAGTTCGCGTTTTTCCCATCCTTTACCGAAAAAAGCTTGAGTATCAAATAGCTTTAATGCGCAGTAGGCGAGCCAAGACCCCCAGCCGAGTGCAAGGCCGAGACCATTGCGAATGCTGCCACCATTAAGGTATCCAGCGAGACAAATGAGCGGCACTATAAGAAGGTAGGCCGCCAATTGCAGGACGAACTCGCGAATATCGCGGATATTTTTCAGTTCACGCGTCTCCTCCTCGCTTAGTTTTGTTTCATCCACAATTTCGGGAACACCTAAATCGCCAATATCCGTTTCAAAAACAGAAGCGAGGCACTTTAGGGTCTCTGTAGTGGCAGGATTGCCTTTTTCCAGTCGCTGAATGGTGCGTTGACTAAGGCCGCTGAACTCAGCGACTTGCGCTTGAGTCCAGCCCCGTTGAAGGCGTTTTTCTTTGAGTGACATAAGTTTGGATTTCCTTGGTTAAGTTAACCTTACCTTAGCAAAATCGGCGATAGATAGGATACGACACGGGGTGACATGGGGGTGACAGTGGGTCGGGGCGAGGTTAGTCGGTGGTATTTTTACGAAGTTTTTACAAATCTTAGGCAGCAAAAAACCGCGAATCACTAGGTGAATCGCGGTTTTAGACATCATAAAGAGTCAAGGCATCACTTATTTCGCAGCGTTCAACCCGTTAGAGCCTTACGCGGTCAACTCGTTGTAACTTAGTACAGGCGAGTAAACTTTTTAGATTCGCGTTGCCTTGCTTTTGGTGCTGGGAAGAAACTGCCACCGAATATAGCCAGCCGCGACACCCATCATAACCAGCCATGACAGAGCCAAGCACAGCGTTGTCGCGTACTGCGAGAAAAAATAAATCATCTGCTAGGGCCACTTTTTTTGCGATTACCAAACTCGGCTTGTTGTGCGCCGCCTCGTAGCCAAAGGCAGATTCCCAGAGCTGAATGACAAGCTCTCTATGAAGTAAGTCGTTGTAGGTCGTGATATGTAGCTTGCTGGCCATAGGGAAGAAACCTAACGAGAGTGTAGAAAAACCCGAAATAAATAAACAACAACCTAGGATCCGTTGTAGGAGTTTGTTGACATGTCGCTGCCAGTAAATAGAGTCTTCCCAGGCTTGCTCAGAAAAAACCAGCTTCATTCTGGAAGTGCCTGCTCCGTGCCTTTGCCGGATTCGAGCTGGGCAATGGAGGCGAGGAGCCGCGTAGCATTTTTAGGTGTGCGTAGTAAGTAAGCCGTTTCTTCAAGGGCGTTGAAGTCGTCGAGGGACAACATCACCACGGAAGGGGCATTGCTGCGCGTGATAATTAGGGGTTCGTGATCTTGGCATACACGAGTCATGGTGGCCGCTAAATGGGCTCTGGCGGTAGTGTAGGAAATGGTGTCCATAAGAGGCTCCAGGGGTTATGTACAGAAAACCGCCCGCATTGGTGGGCGGTTTGTCCATGTTATGTCGCGCAAAAGCCGGAATAAATCCCACGCAAGGCCAAAAAGTGGAAACGGCGAAGCAGGAGCTGACCAATATCCCAAGACGGCAACGGCTACTACAACCTTCCGCTGAGCCTCGACACACAAAACATACAAGGCCTTTTCTACGGAAGGCTGGCGGGCTTGTTGATAAGGCCCGCTGCGCCCGTAAATTGTAGCCTCCGCCGCTAAAGGCTATAATCCCCGCTTTTTCCTTTCGCCCAGCTGGACCCCGCCATGACCGACCGTATTGCCAGTGTGAATCGCGACACCTTAGAAACTCAAATTACTGTCAGCCTTAACCTTGACGGTGGGGGCAAGGGTGTATTTGCTACGGGTGTGCCGTTTTTAGAGCACATGATGGATCAAATTGCCCGCCATGGCATGATCGACCTAGACGTGAGTTGCCAAGGGGATACGCAGATTGACGACCACCACAGCGTGGAAGACATAGGCATTACCATTGGCCAAGCGGTGGCTAAAGCCGTGGGCGACAAGCGCGGTATCCGCCGCTATGGCCATGCCTATGTGCCCTTGGATGAAGCTTTATCCCGCGTGGTTATTGATTTTTCTGGTCGGCCTGGGTTGATTATGCAGGTGCCCTTCACGCAAAAGCGCATTGGCAGTTTCGATACGGAACTGTTTTGGGAGTTTTTTCAGGGCTTTGTGAATCACGCGGGTGTAACCCTGCACATTGACTGCTTGCGCGGGCACAACGCTCATCATCAAATCGAGACGGTATTTAAAGCCTTTGGCCGCGCCCTGCGTATGGCCCTGGAGCGCGACGAACGCCTGGGCAACGCCATGCCGTCTACCAAGGGCACGCTCTAATGAATCGGGTGGCCATTATTGATTACGGCATGGGCAACTTGCATTCGGTGGCCAGTGCTTTGGCGCTGGTGGCGCCGGATGCGCACATGCAAATTACCAGTGACCCTGCGGTGATAGCCGCCGCAGACCGCATTGTGTTCCCCGGTGTGGGTGCCATGCGTGATTGCATGGGGGAAATCCGCCGTTTGGGTTTTGATCAAACCCTAAAAAGCCAAGTGGACGCCGGCAAACCCGTGTTGGCTATTTGTGTGGGTATGCAGGCGCTATTGGCCAGCAGCGAAGAAAATGGCGGCGTGCCTTGTTTGGGTGTGCTGCCCGGGGTGGTTAAAGGTTTTAGCTTGGATGCTGAATTTCAGCAGGCTAATGCGGACAAAACCGCCAGTGCGCGCCTTAAAGTGCCGCATATGGGTTGGAACCAAGTGGCGCAAACCCAGGCTCACCCACTGTGGAGCAACATAGCTAACCACAGCCGCTTTTATTTTGTGCACAGTTTTTTTGTGCAAACGCCCAGTGCAGAATTAATTGCCGGCACCTGTAACCACGGTATTGAATTTGTAGCCGCACTGGCGCATAACAATTTATTTGCCGTGCAATTTCACCCCGAAAAAAGCCACGAGGCTGGGCTGCAGCTGTTGCGCAATTTTATGGCGTGGGATGGGAAATGTTAAGGGCACCTCCGGAAATTCACTTTTCGCGCTTTCGCGGCGTTATTTTCGTGTCAGTCGGTCGTTTAAGCGGCAAAAACTCACTCCCGCTGCGCGAAAATGCCTTGCGATCATCACGAAAATGAAATTTCCGGAGGCACACTTAATTCGCTCGGCCACATGGGTTGCCTAGGGCGCCCAAGGCACCGGGCCGACGATTGTAAAAAACGCCTTATAAATCACTATGCCAATGCCATGTTATTGGCACAGAACCTCAGGATTCAACATGCTAATTATTCCCGCAATTGATTTAAAAGATGGCAAATGTGTGCGCTTGCGCCAAGGCCTAATGGATGATTCCACCGTATTTTCCGATGACCCTGTGGCTATTGCCAAACAATGGGTAGAGCAGGGTGCTCGTCGGTTACATTTGGTGGATTTAAATGGTGCTTTTGCTGGCGTGCCAGTGAATGGCGAGGTGGTGACCGCTATTGCTAAAGCCTATCCCAATTTACCCATTCAAATTGGCGGCGGTGTTCGCAGTGCGGAAACCATTGAATATTATTTAAATGCTGGCGTTAATTTTGTCATTATCGGCACCAAGGCGGTTAAAGAGCCGCAGTTTGTTACAGATATGTGCCGTCAATTTCCCGGCCATATTATTGTGGGGCTGGATGCCAAAAATGGTTTTGTGGCTACGGATGGCTGGGCTGAAGTTTCTGACCAAAAAGCCACTGAGCTAGCCAAACGTTTTGAAGCTGACGGCGTGAACTCTATTGTGTACACAGACATAGATCGCGACGGCATGATGCAAGGCGTGAACATTGAGGCGACGGTGCAAATGGCGCAAGCCTCGACGCTCCCCATTATTGCTAGCGGCGGTGTAACCAATTTGGCGGATATCGAAAAATTGTTAGCCGTTGCCACCCAGGGTATTTGCGGGGCAATTACTGGGCGCGCAATTTATGAGGGAACCTTGGATTTGGCGCAGGCGCAAGCGCTGTGCGATGCAGCTTCTCGTTAGAGGTTTATGATGTCACTGGCAAAACGCATTATTCCCTGTTTGGATGTTGACCGTGGGCGCGTAGTTAAAGGCGTGCAATTTTTGGATATTCGCGATGCCGGTGACCCGGTGGAAATCGCCAAAACATATAACCAGCAAGGCGCGGACGAAATTACTTTTTTAGATATTACCGCCAGCCACGAAGCGCGTGATACCACCTTGCACACGGTGGAAGCCATTGCGGCGGAGGTGTTTATCCCTCTGACGGTGGGCGGCGGTATTCGCACGCTGGAGGATATTCGCCGGATGCTGAATGCGGGTGCGGACAAAGTGAGCATTAATTCTGCGGCGGTTTTCAAGCCCGAATTTGTGCAGGAGGCGGCAGGTAAATTTGGCTCGCAGTGTATTGTTGTGGCAATTGATTGCAAACAAGTTAGCGCAGCGGGTGAGGCGGCGCGCTGGGAAATATTTACTCATGGTGGACGCAAACCTACTGGCTTGGATGCGGTGGAGTGGGCTGTGCGCATGGTGAATTACGGCGCTGGCGAAATCTTATTAACCAGCATGGATCAAGACGGCATGAAGCAGGGTTTTGATCTGGGCGTCACTCGCGCCATTAGCGATGCGGTGGCCGTGCCGGTAATTGCCTCTGGCGGCGTGGGAAATTTACAGCATCTGGTGGATGGCGTATTGCTTGGTGGTGCAGACGCGGTGTTAGCCGCCAGCATTTTTCACTTTGGTGAATATTCTGTGCCACAAGCCAAACACTTTATGCGCAGCGCGGGTATTGAAATTCGCCTTTAAATAGGCGGTTAAAGCCCGCTTGCTGGATAGTGATCTGAATTTTAAAAGATGTTTTCGCGGGGCGGATTTTTAATTCGCCATTTTTAATGGCTGGCTTTGGGTGATTTAAATGGGCTTTGCAAAAAACCTTTTGGTTCTATTGGCTTTGGTTGCTGGGGTAAACGCACAGGCTAGTGATGAAAAGAAGCCCGTAGCGGCGCAGACTACCCAGATTTCTGATTTATGGGGTTTAAAAGGAGAGCGCTGGACATCACAAAGCCGCCTGCCGGATTTTAGTTATGCCGGATATCACAGTGGGGAAAAAGCGATCCCTCGCTACCCACAAACCGCTAATGTGCAACGGTTTGGCGCTAAGGGTGATGGGCTAGCCGATGACACCCAGGCATTTAAAGCCGCCATTGCTGCAACCACCACCGGTGCTATTTATGTTCCCTCCGGGCGCTACAAAATTACGGATTTTATTTATTTGCGCAAAAGCGGTGTGGTGCTGCGCGGTGCTGGCGCGGATAAAACTCGGTTGGTTTTTCCTAAACCTCTGTACGAAGTGGTGCCAGACGGCAGCGCCACCTCTGATGGCAAAGTGACTACGGCCTATTCCTTTAATTTTGCCTATTTGACCATTCAGGGCAATGTAGGCGAGCGCGTGTTGGCCGCCATTACCCAACCTGCAAAACGTGGGGATATTGAGCTTACAGTAACTAGTGGCCGCGGCATTGCGGTGGGGCAGAGCATTCAAATTCGCGTGCAAGAAGATGCCGAGCAAACGCTAAAAACATTTTTGTATGCCGGCGACCCCGGCGACATTAGTAACGGTAAACCGCTGGAAACACGGATGGTGGTTAAAGTGGTAAAAATAGCCGGCGATAAAATTACGCTAAACCGGCCACTGCGTTTTGATACGCGGGCTAGTTGGCGGCCCGAGGTATTGGCCTTCGAGCCCAGTGTGAGTGAAACGGGTATTGAGGATATTGGGTTTGAATTTCCCGAGGTGCCTTACCCTGGCCATTTTAATGAGCGGGGTTTTAACGCTATAGAATTGCGGGGCGCCGCCAACTGCTGGGTTAAAAATGTTAAGTTGCACAATGCGGATATGGGGGTTCAGTTTGCGGATGATGCCACGTTTAATACGGTGGATGGCGTGGTCATTTCCGCCTATGCCGGGCGCGGTAATGAAAAAGGCCACCATGCTTTTCAATTCAAAAAAAGCCAAGACAATGTAGTAACCCATTTTGATATTCAAACAAAGTTTATTCACGATTTATCGGTGGAAAATGCCTCTGGCAATGTGTATGCCGATGGCAGAGGCGAAGATCTCAGTTTTGATCACCATGCCGATACCCCCTACGAAAATTTGTACACCAATCTAAATTGCGGCCTTGGGAAAAATATTTGGCGCAGTGGCGGCGGCAAGGGGTTAGGGCGGCATGCTGCTGCTTGGACAACCTTCTGGAATATTCAGGCGGCGCTACCGTTTAAATTACCGGCGGCGGATTTTGCTCCAGCCATGATTAATTTGATTGGCGTGAATACGCCTGCTGCCGCGCAAAAAGACCCCGCCGGTGTGTGGGTAGAGCCCTTAACCGGGGGTGCTATTTCCCCTGATAATATTTGGCGCGCGCAGTTGGCGAAACGTTTAGCAAAACCCTAGGGTTTTTCTGCTGCGCTTTTGCCAACATTTTATTTGGCTTTCGTAGCCAGAATGGGTTTTACATCCTGCAAACAAAAATCGAACGGTGTGGGCTCGGTAGTACTGGCGGGAATTTGCACGGTGAAATTCGTTAGGCCTTTGCTGGCATCCATCACTGGGTTCCCGGGGCTCCAGCAGTAGGCGGTCATTTCGCTGAACAATACTTGCTGCACAACCCCACTCGGAGGGGTGAGGACTTTGCATTTTTCGCTGGCTTCAATTTTAGGGTCTAGGCCGAAAGGCAGGGCTTTAAAGCGAATTTTGCTGACTTTTGGCCCCGCAAGTACAAACGAGAAACCTACCACCTCGCCGGGCATCCAAGCTTGCCCGTCATTCAGCGTAAAACCGAATTGCACACCCCAATAAAAATGGTAGGGCGGTAAAGTGGACCCCCAAGTCCAGACAAATCTTCACCCAATTTAAGATATACCCTAGCCACTCTATTGCAGCGGGTCGGCGCTGCCCCGGTTAGGCGGCGGACGCTTGTTGTCGTTCGCCAAATTTATCCACGATCTTCGCACCTCCA
>CAMCXE010000055.1 GCA_945882995.1 Thalassocella blandensis
GCAAGAGCTCGAGTCAAAATTGGAGAGAAAAGCTGGTCTAGAGCAATGGTTTATTCGCATACCGGCATAGGGTGGATTTGGGATGATTATTTATTTCCACGGCCCTATTGCCAGAATTAAAACCGGTGGCGGCGGACGACCTCCTCAAAGCCCATCAACAATTACTCTACGGTCTAGCCGATGACGCGGGTCGGTGGCGTGAATCCGCGGTGGCTATTTATAACGGCGGTGAGCTGATGCACATGCCGCCACCCGCCAGCCAAGTACCGCGTTTGATGGATGAATTATTGGAATGGCTGCGGCAAAACACCTATCACCCGCTACTAGCGAGCTGTTTATTTCACTATGAGTTTGAGTTTATCCACCCCTTCACTGACGGCAACGGGCGCATGGGGCGTTTGTGGCAAACACTTATCTTGACGCAATGGCGACCAGAGCTTGCCTATCTGCCCGTTGAAACCCTGATTAAAGACCGCCAGTCCGATTATTACCTTGCCCTACGCCAGTCAGATGCCGCGGCTGACGCAGCACCCTTTGTTAGTTTTATGTTGGAGGCTATCTACTCCGCTCTGATAGCGGCTTTGGGTAAGAACCTAGACGCTAGCCCGGCGGAGGATATGGAGAAAAGTTCGGGGAAAAGTTCGGGGAAAATTCTTGCGCTCATTCAAGTAAAGCCTCATATCACCGCCCCCGAGCTGGCAGACCAGCTGGGAATCTCGGTGCGCGCGGTAGAGAAACACCTCGCCAATCTCAAAGCTGCGGGCAAGCTGCGGCGTATTGGTGGCGCAAAGGGTGGGCGCTGGGAGTGTGTTTGAGAGGGTGAGAATGGAAAAGTAGTAGCCCGCACAAACCAAGACGAAAACAACAAACTTTGCGGCTAGTGGTTATGCGAGCTTATGGCAGACGGTTTCATTGCGATCGCTTTAAGGCTGTGAATAAGTGATTTCACAATCTTCGAATACGGTGGCTATTAAAATTTCATTCCCAGAATTTTTGTCGACATAGGTTATTTCTTTATAATAAAAGCCATCCCCCTTCACTGATGACTGCTCTTGTATATCCTTAATTATAGAGGCTGACAAATCAGGGCTATTCTTGCCCCAAACGCCCCGTTTTACTTTATCCTCTACCTCATCAGCTACGAGAGCTTCCAGATTTTTGTCTGGCATTTCGTAGCAAGCAACTCTTTCTTCCTTTGACTTGAGTAGCCATACACCGTAGTGAGTTCCAGACAAAAACCACACGACAATGGCAAGCGCCGCGAAGCAGAGTACCGAAAAAATAGTAAGAATTTTCTTTAGCATTTTAGAGCGCCTACGCAGTTGATTGTCTGGGATCCAATAAAAATGATCGTATAATTTAACCTGCCCTCGGCGGATTTTGCGATTCGCCCAAGAGTAACCTTTAAATCGACTCGGTAGGCTGCCACCTCGGGCCGAGGTATCGAATACTCCGTTCCCTCGAGTATGGTGTGCCAAAACACAGCCTACGTTGAAACCCTTTACGCATTAATCCCCCTGCAACGCACGCGCCGCCAAATAAAGCGCGCCTATTTGGCCGGCGTTATTGCCCAGTAGTGGTGGCACTATGTAGGTGTCTAGCCGTTGCAATAAAGCTTCTGAGCAATAGCCATTAATTAGCCGCTTAAATTCAGCGCGAATCAGTGGGAATAAATGCGCTTGCTGCATTACGCCGCCACCCAAAATAATCACCTCTGGGCCGATAAAATGCGTAATGTTTACGCACAATTGGGCTACATAAAAAGCCTGTAGCGACCAAGCGGCATGGTCTGGCGGCAGGCTGTTGGAGGCGCCCCAGCGAGCGGTTATGGCGGGGCCAGCGGCAAGGCCTTCTACACAATCCTGATGGAAAGGGCAGTTGCCAATAAATGAATCCTGTGGGTGTCGGGCCAAAAAACTATGGCCGATTTCCGGATGGGATAAGCCCTGTAGCAATTGGCCATTCACCAGAAAACCGGCACCTATACCTGTGCCTATGGTTACGTAGGCTGCGTGTCGCAAACCTGCCGCGGCGCCCTGGGTATATTCGCCTAATAATGCGCCGTTTACGTCGGTTTCAAAACCGATGGGTGCGGCGAAGGTTTTGGCGAAAAACCCACGTAGGTCATAGTGCGACCAGCCGACTTTTGGGGTGGATAATATGTGGCCAAATTGTGGTGAGCGGGTATCTAAATCCACTGGGCCAAAGCTGGCAATTCCCAGCGCGCCAATAGTGCCAAAACGCTGGCTTTGGCTGGTGAAATAGGCGGCCACATCGGTGAGGGTTTGTTCGGGTAGCCGCGTGGGGAATATTTGCTGATGGAGAATGTCGCCAACGGCGTTGGCCACAACACAATTAAATTTTGTGCCGCCTGCTTCAATACCGGCCAAAATAGTGGGTTTTTGTGTAGTCATAGCCGATTCGGTACCGGTAGTGAATTGAATATTAGGGCAGGGGCGCCGGCAAAAAAGCGCAAGCATTTCACCTTATTGCCAGCCGGTTGGGGCGATGGTGTTTTTGTTTGTGGAGCAGCCCAGTAGGCTGGTGGCGAGAGTAATTATTGTTATTATTGAAATTAAAAAACGCATTGGAATTTTCACTAGGACTAAAATATAAACCAGCCGTGGCCTGAGCGGTACCGTCTGGAATGTTTACGGCGGATTTTTTGTTTGGCATGGGCCAATACCATTTTGGGCAATAGCTTTTGATCCACTTTTTATACTGCGGACTCGAACTTTTTCTATCGAATTCTTCAACGGGTACTACTTTAATAAAAAATGTAACACTCAACGAAATGAGGTTGCCTAAATGATCTTTTCCTTCTAGTAGATATCCTATGCGGTCTTCACCGATGAAGCCATCGCTTGGCAAATAATATCTCGCGTCTGGCACAGATTTTCCATGGTAATTCATCATTTTGCCATGAGCTGGGGCGCCGACTATGTTCACCACAAAGCCATCCTGCCACTGAACCAAACGATCTGTCTGTTCATGGGTTAACTCATCTTTATCCAATTTACTCTGAAATTCATTAGGCAATAACCTCCATAGCAAAGTCGATGGCGACAATTCAGTGGCGCCTTTTGGACTTCCGTTGCCCGCCTTAGCTATTTGACACACACCAAATTGATTTTCTGCAGCAGGCTCCACAACATTAATTAATGCCATAGCCTCGAAATCTGGAGCTGCGTCAATATTTGTTGGGGGAATAAAAAACATAGTTAAAGCCTCTTATTAAATGGCAAATATCGATGCCTAGGATTCAAAACTTTTCTGCTTCTGCACATCAAAAAAGATTTCCTCTCCAGCAGTCGGCATATGCCGTCAGTATATTTCGATCAAGAAAACACCCTGACCATTAGTGATTAGTTTATTCCTTAAATTGAAGATCACTAAACACCACACTAGTGCTAACACTAGTCGGCGACTGCACAGAAAACCCTACTTTAACGGGCTGCGTAGCATCCATACCAAAACGCCGAACGGATGCCCATTGCTTGCCGTCAGGTGGCCAGAAAAAGCTGAATATCGACCCTTGGCGGGTAATTTTTAAATAGGCGGTATCGCTTTTGTATTCGCCATGATGGGCGTCGTCGCTGACGCCTTTGGTTACCAAGGTGCCAATACCATTGGTGCCGGAATCAAATTGTTCGAACAACAATTTTGCCCAATGGGTAGCATCCACATACACATAGAGGGCGCCGCCATCATAGGCGTGGGTAAATTTGCCGCTTACTTGCGCGGAAAAGGCAAAATCACCTTTAGGTTCGAAATACACCTTGGGGGTATTGGTGAATACCTGTGCGCCATCAGGGCTGATGAAAAAGTCCGTGCCCTTACGCGCGGTTATGGTTAAACGCTCTTTTTCCAGTTGAGCGTTAGTGGTTAAATTTTCGCTATTGAGTGCATAGGGCACTGCCGCCAATTTAATAGCGGGCAGTGGTTCCGCCAATACCGCCGCCGCGCTGCACAGCAGCCAACTACCCATAAAAATTCCGCTAATTTTATTTTGCATAGTGCCTCCACATTGGAAAATAGTTAATGACTTGCAGAGTTTTAGCGCCCGCCACTGCAAAACCCCGCCGCCTATTGGTAAGCCTGCCGCATTGTATACCGCTGGCAAGCACCCTCACACCAAACGCCTTGCGGCCTATTTATGCTTCCATCTCCACACCCAATAGGAGTTGCGCGAATACGGTCTTCACTAAGGCTAAAGCGTCTTGCCCTGGGTCCAAATTGGGTGCCATCTGTGCGGCAATTTGTTGCAGGGATGTGCGGCCATCCACCAAACCTAATAATTGTTGCAGTACGGGATTTTGCTGCTGTACCAGCGCAACACTGTGCGGAATTGGCAAGTGGGGAAGCTGTAACCATGCGGGTGGGAATTCCGCTTGCGTATTGATATAGCCCTGCGCCGGTGCGCGAGCGGCGAAAGTCCAAACCTGTTCACCGCGCACCTGGGTGCTCAAGGGTGATTTTAAATAGGTAAGGGTTTCCGCCTGCTGAAATTCCACGCTAAACCCCGCCATCCCCAACAGGGTTAGAATTTCGTCATGCGTGTATTTTTGAGCTAGCGTGAGGTTGCTGGCATACAGCAATGGGCCGGTATTGATCCATAAGCCACCGGGTTTAAGCAGCTGCGCAACTAAACCAATTAGCTCGCGAATTTCCCGTCCGTTTACATCCACAAACCATGGGGTAACCAGCACGTCAAAACAGCCGCGGCGCAGCGGCGCTTGCCAAGCGTCCGCCGCGAGGGCAAACCAACGGGATCTCAGCTCAGTATCGGCCGCCGGCGCCTCTAGCCACCAAAGTTGCTCTTGCGGCAGGCCTAATTGACGGCTGGGCTGCACCTCTAGCAGTTGCCAAGGCTGCTGCAAAGCCACCAGACGATGGGCCACCGCGGACAGCAGGGGGTTGTTGTCTAGGGCTAAGGTGGTGCTAGGGGCTAGGTGGCGGTGAATATCCCAACTGAGGCGCCCAGCACCAGAACCCAGTACCAGCAAATTGCCCAATGCCTGAGCCTGCCCGCAGGCCGTCAGGGCGGCTTGCACGCGCCGCAAGGCGCCAGCATTTTCGGTCTCTGGCAATTCGTCCGCCCGCTCCCATGCCCAGTCAGGCAACAGCAGCTCGTGGCATTGCACAAGGCTACTCGCGTCTCACTGGGCGAACCCTGGGTGCACAGCCGCAATCAGCCCCGCTTGGGTGAGCAGGTCCAGCAGTGCTTGGGTGATGGTTTGGTTTGCGGCTATGTCCCGCTCGATACACGCCCTTACGCTAGGCAGCAGGTCCAGCGTATCAAGTTGTTCGGCACCTAGCGTGGTATTCACGGCCGCCGCGTTCATTACCAAACCTAACAGGCTGTCCCAATAGGTTTTTTGCAGTTTGCCTACCGCAAACCAACAGGGCATACCGGCTAAATCAAAAAATTCGCTGCCGCAAACTGTGCAACGTTGTTCGGCGGCGGCTAATCCGGTGTCGCTGTTGGCGCCACATTTAGGGCATGCCAGTAGATGATGGGGCGGTAAGCGTAAAGCTGGGCTGGGCATAGGGCGCACACGGGAAGCGGGAGTCTCGCAAAGTGTGGAAGTAGCTGGGCTGGTTTGGCAATGTGCATTTGTCGCCCATGCTACAGGCCGCACATTTATTGAGCCTAGAAACCGCCCCTTCATGCCGGCTAAACGCCAGCAAACTCCAGTGCGGCCTGTTGCTGCACGCGCACTCTGGGTGACTGGCGCTGGCTGCGTTTATGGTAGTTGCACACGGTGGCTTTAAAACAGCTTGAGCATTTCGCTACCGACGCTGGGGCGTGTGTGTCCGGCCCGCTCAAATGCCTAGCACCCATCGGTGAGAGCAAACGATCCGTCTCCCGCTTTACCACTTGGTAACATTCACAGCAGCGCTGTTCCAGCTGGTCGCGCTCCAACACCGTAATGTGCCCTCGGCAATAATGAATCACCCCAAGGTGTTGCAGTTTGCCAGCCGCCTCGGTCACGCCCTCGCGGCGCACTCCCAACATGCTGGCAATGAGCTCCTGCGTCATGGTCAGGTGATTGCAGGGTAGGCGATCCAAACACATCAATAAAAAGCGACAAAGTTGCTGTTCGATGCTGTGGTGACGGTTACACACCGCGGTAAGGCTGGCTTGCAACATCAGCGTCTGTACATAACGCATGAGCAATTTAAGCATGTGATATTCATCATATTCCGCCAACAGCGATTCTTTAGGCATACGAAATGCGTAACCCGCACTCATCACTAACGCTTGGCAGCTCAGGCTTTCCCCCGTAAGCAGCGGCAAAGCCCCAACCAAACCCTCTTTACCAATAACCGAGACTTCCGATAGAGCACCGCTTTCTACCACATAAATCATGGCCACTATGGCATCAATGGGGAAATACACATGGCTCAGCGCATGCATCGGCTCGTGCAAAATAGTGTCACGCTCTAACAATACCAGTTCGGCCATGTGACTAAGTCGCGTTTGGCTCACCGGCGCAAATGCGGCAAATAATGCGTTTTGTTCTATAGCAATGGAATTTGTCATATCAGCCTCGTTCATCCGTTAATCATTCAACCTAGGAACTTCAGTTGGGCGGCAAAAAAGCTGTGTAATCCATTTGGCGTGATAAGTGAAAGTCAAAGTCAAAGTCAAAAACGACGGGCAACCTGATTGGTTGTCCGTTATGTTTGAATTTTGCTAGGTGCTGCCCCGGGGTTGTGCAGACTTTGGCGATCCAGCTGAGGTTTCTAGGTTCTATAAAGGCCACAACAAAAATTCCAGAAATGCCGGTATTTCTGCTGCGTGTTATATCGACTGTAACAATACTGAGGAGACTACAACTGATTTTGCATCAGCCGCCGAAGGATACACCAGTTTCTACCGGCCGTGCAGGACTGAGCTGGCTGCAGTAATAGATTATTACTATATGCAGCGCATGGCATCATGAAAAACCCATCCATCGCCATCTAATCACATGTTAGGTATCGAACAGACGCCGCAAACCACGGGCAATCAGACTAGCACTGCAAAGGCCAGCCTAAGAACTGCTGCAACCCTGGCGACTCAACCTATAACCTACCGAGGTCATTAACATGAACACAAAAACAGACGCGCAGATACAGCACGATGTTATGGCGGAACTTCAATGGGAACCCTCTGTAAATGCCACCCACATTGGCGTAGAGGTTAAAAACGGCATTGTTACGCTACTCGGACATGTAGACAGCTATACCGAAAAATGGAATGCCGAACGTGCCGCGCAACGGGTCTCTGGGGTTAAAGCCATTGCAGTGCAAATGGAGGTGAATATACCCAGCATCCACAAACGCAATGATGTGGACATCGCAATGTCCGCCGACAATGTACTGAACTGGACAACCGACGTACCAAATGATGCAGTCAAAATTATGGTGGAAAATGGGTGGCTATCATTAAACGGCGAAGTTACCTGGGAATACCAGCGCCACGCGGCGGAAAGTGCCTTGCGCAGAATACTGGGGGTTAAAGGCATTACCAACAAAATTTCAATTAAACCCAAGTTTAAATTTAACGCAATAAAAACTGACATAGAAAACGCTCTCAAACGCATCTCCAATGTTGACACCCACGGCATTGTGATTGAAGTGGACGGCGCGGACGTCAATTTAAAAGGCACCGTACATAGCTGGCTAGAGCGCGATTTAATTAAGAAGTCCGCGTGGAGCACCCCCGGCGTGCGCAATGTTAAGGACAATATTGCGGTGACGTTTTAACACACCTATTTAGACCAGTGAAGGCGCGCGTTGCTGGTGACGACTACCGACTCCCCAGCAAATGCGCGCCCCAGCTGTAAGGCCATTATCACACTCGCCAAATAGCTTGTTTGCGTCACCCTGCAGCGGACATTAACAAGGAGCATGATGCAAATAAAATGGACGTAGTAGCGGGCTCAACGGCACCAATGAAACCTGCACTGCATATAATTTTAAACCGGCAACCCTTGAATATACGCAGTTATTAGTGCACGGAAATCTGCAATTTTCATACTGTAAATTAGGAATTTTACTAAAATATAACGCCACAGAAATTACCATTCCACGACGGCGGACGATAGTTTTACCGCTGGCGGTTGATGCCATTTGGCCCAGTAATTGCCATCACATTCGCCCATGCTGGAGAAAATATTATGGCCAAAAAAAATGAAACCTCAGCGCTCATGGAAACGCCCGTCTGGTTCATTACCGGTTGCTCAAGCGGCTTTGGTCGGCATCTTGCAGAGTGTGCCCTTGAAAAAGGCTATTGCGTTGTGGCTACAGCGCTGGACCCTAGTACCATTCAGGATCTAGAAAATAAAGGCTCCGTATTAATTCTCAAACTCGACGTTACTGATCAACAGCAAGTTGATGATGCCATCGAAGCCGCGGAAGCAAAATTCGGCCACGTGGATGTGCTTATCAATAATGCCGGTATAGGGTATATCGCCGCCATTGAAGAAAGTGATGAAGCGGCTGTGCGCAATATGTTTGAGGTGAACCTATTTGGCCTTAGCCGCATGATTCATGGCGTATTGCCGCATATGCGTAAACGCCGCAAAGGTTTTATTGTGAACTTTTCATCCATTGCAGGTTTGCACGGGTTCCCTGCCATTGGCTATTACAGCGCCACCAAGTTTGCTGTGGAAGGCCTGTCAGAAACCCTCTGGCAAGAAGTTGAGCCATTCGGCATTAAGGTTATGCTAGTAGAGCCCAGTGGGTTTCGCACCAATTGGTTTGCGGCTGCCGAGGAAAGCCCGCAGCAAATTCCAGACTATGCGGCAACCGCCGGCGCCTTTCGCAAACAACTGCGCACCGACACCCAACCGGGCGATCCAGCTCGCGCCGCTATTGCCATAATCAATGCCGTTGAATCGGCCAGCCCACCGCATCGCCTGCTGCTGGGGAATACTGCCGTTGAAATGGCTATGAAACAATTACAGGACGAGAAAAAGGAATTTATGGCCTGGGAGGCCGTGGCGCGCAGTACCGATTTTCCGGTGCCAGAACACGCGATTTAGCTCTGCATTGCTCGCGTAGTCACTGGGAATAGGTTCAAGCATGGAGCAAAACCCCGCCCAAGGACCGGGCCATTCGCGCCTCACGTTAATACTGCATACCTCCAGCAACAGCGCTCATCATTAGCCAACAAGGGGAATCCTATGAAAGGTACTGTCGGTGTATGGATAGACCATAAACAAGCTTTCATCTCATTTGCGGGGCAACAACCGCAACGTGTTGAGTCTGCTATGGAATCACGCCATCGCTACTCTGGGCGCGCATTAGAAGAAAATGGCAGCGCGGATAATCAGCTAGATCGGCAATATTACACGCACCTAAATAACTATTATGACCGGGTTATCAGCTTAATAGCTGGAGCAGAGTCCATACTCATTTTTGGCCCTGGCGAAGCAAAAACGGAATTTAAAAGCCGCCTCCAGCACCACAAGCGTGGCGATCACATTGCCAAAATTGAAACCGCGGGAAAAATGACTCCGGGACAAATTGCCGCTAAAACTCGCGATTATTTTAAGCTCAGTGTTGACTAGCGGCTTCATGCTCATGCCTATGCGGCTTTCTTAAACTATCCTAGAAACCACAATTTGGCGCCAAACCACGGCGTAAATTCGTGGCCGATTACGCAGAGGTTTCTAGGTTTAATACCGGCGCTCCACTTGCTACGCACCTACCCGCTATTTCGAAAAAAGCAGCGGCCAGACCTAGCAGGTCTGCGCCAACCCCTTTCCAACACCCAATGACAATCCGCACCCACCCTGCCCAAATACATCCCTCCTGCGAGCACTCATTCTTAGTTTAGCTACTCAGATGGCGTGTCTACATTCGCTGAGCGAGTTCACAAAATCCCACCGAGTTAGCATTTTTTGCCTAGGCTTAACCCGTATGCTACTAACCTCAAACAAAAGACAATATCACTAGGTGGTGCGAGTGAACATGAAATGGCTATGGGCGGCAGCGATTTGTAGTACCAGTAGCGGACTACACGCGGCCGGCTACGGAATCTATGATGCGCGGACCTTGGCCTTGGGCGGTGCGGGGGTTGCGATGGGCAACACCGAGCAGGGTTTTTACTACAACCCGGCGCTGATGGCTTTCAATGACACCAGCAAAAATAAGGGCCACAACAGCCGCTTCTTTTTTCCAGTCCTGACCGCTGAGGCTTCCGATGGGGCTAGGGAGGGCGCCAAAATTTACGACCGACATCTCGATGAAAAACTCACCACAGCCATAAAGGCATTTAACGATTCCGACTTCAGCCAGGCATCGGCGATCAAGGCTGTGACGGCATCAAAAGATATTCAACACGCCATAGATACCCTAAGTGGCGGCAACCTGACGGCGGATGCGTATGCCGGACTGGCGATAGCTATACCCAGCGATAGCCAAGGTGGCAGTTTTTTTATGGGCTCGCGCTTGGTGGGCGGGGGGCTTGCCGATATTAAACCTGCCGACCGCGTATTACTTAACCACTACACTGACTTTCTGGAATATGTCGCCGAAAACGACAGTGTAATGGGCGCTCCCAACGAAGGAATTTTTGATGCTAACACCGGCGGCCTCATTGATCCCACCATCAATAACTCCATAAACTCCACAGGGGTATTTCGTGGCGCCGCCTTATCAGAAGTAGGGGTTTCCGCGAGTGGTCGACTTAATTTTGAAAAAGCCGATCTTGCGCTGGGTATTACCCCAAAAATTGTGCAAGCCAATTTAGTTGACGAAGAACAACGGGTGGTAAGTGATGGCGTCGCGAACGACTCCAAAACCCAAAGCCATCACTACGTTAATTTTGATGTAGGTGCCGCAATACAAGTTCGCGACCATATCCGAGTGGGCTTTGCGGTAAAAGATATTATCAGCAAACACTTTACGAGTCTTAAGGGCCACGATATAGCATTTGCCCCAAGCTATCGACTGGGCCTAGCCTATGTTGAAGAACGTTTCAGTCTGGGCCTAGACGGCGATTTAAGGCCTTCCGAGTCATTCGCCGGTGAAGTCACCCGCCAGGATTTAGCACTGGGTGGTGAATACCGCGTGGTACCGCAACTGCGCGTGCGGGCAGGTTATCGTCACGACATCAGCGGCACGTTGGATGGCACCTACAGTCTGGGTGTAGGGCTGCAGGTTTGGGGGCTCACGGCCGATCTAGCCTACGCCACTGGAGGCGATCAAAAATCGTTAGGCCTGCAGTTTGGCAAGATGTTCTGACCCTCCCCCTAGGAACAACCTTAAGCCTAGAAGCCTAGTGGGCTCGCCAACGTCTGCACACCCCGGGGCAGCACCTAACAAAAGTTAAAGCGCTGTGCGCGAAAACTCCCACAGCCAATTACACAACACGTTAATTGCTTGCAATTTAAAAAGGTAGGTTTATAGTGAGCCGTCGTTAATCCATTTTCGGTAACTCGGTTACTGCTCATTTAAGGTCTTTAGCAAGCTCAAGCTTCTGTCTTGAACATATATTCCTAGTAACTTCCGCTGGGTCACCAGCGTCCGCGCAACTGCGGTTTCTTGGTTCACCAACGCGCTAAACCAAAACGCTAATTCATTTTCGGTCTTGTCCCAGATTCACAATGTACTTCGTGCTATTTGCAGCCTACTGGAATCATCCAATAGACGCGAAAGCCCAAACATTATGGAGGGGTATAGCCATGTTAAAATTTGTGATGAATATTGCAATTGTTCTGGCCGCAACAACGCTATTAATCGGTGGCACCAGTTACTCGATAGCCCTAAATGCCAGTTGCCTAGACATGCCGCACTGCTATCAACTCAATGACTTTTTTGGCTTACAACCGCCCTTACTTTTACCAAACACTACATTCCTGACAGCGGTGCAATTAGAGAGTAACAGCCCTTTGCTGCACCACCAATTGGCGGGAATTCTCGGTTTTTGCGTCGCCATTATATTTTTAATGTGCCAGTGGCAGAAACGTAATCGTCTTCTGGCGACGCTGATATTCTCGCTACTTTGTTTACAATCCGCTTTAGGCTGGTGGACACTTACCCCCAATAGTATGCACGTGGCTGCAGCACTGCATGTAGCAGGCGGCCTCAGCTTATTAAGCCTGTTGGTGCTGCTGCGCGTGCAAGTAAAAGTACCCTTTAAAATTACGCAAGAACCTCAATTGGCGCCATTAATTCCTATAGCGTGGCTTAGTGTGGCGCTGTTATTTATGCAGTTTTCTATAAATGCCTGGAACGCCGCACATGTTGCGGGGCTTGCCTGTGGTTCGCTCACCGTTTGTGAACCCAGTTGGATGCGGCAATTTAGCCTTTCCACCTCGTTTAACCTGCAATCACCAGCCAACAGCCTGAATAAACTCTCCGCGATGAGCCTATGGCCGGCCGGCCACACCGTGCAGAACCTGGGCACCCTTGCCAGCCTAGTGGTTGTCAGCGGCCTTGCGCTGGCGGTGTTAGCGCGGGCGCGCACTGGCATTATGCGTGGCTTAGCGCTTAGCTTACCTGGCTTATTTATCCTGCAGCTCGGCCTCGGTCGCCTGACACTCATCACACAAGAACCGCTCACCGACGTGCTGGCTCAGAATGTCGTAGCTGGCTGTTTATCGGTGGTGGTGACGCTATTTATTTATCAACTTTATCAACGGTGTTGCCAGAGTATGGCGCTAGTCTAGTAAGCGTTAATGTTTCTGGAAATTTCATTTAGGCGCCAAAAAACTGTGCAATCCAGTAGCGCGATTAGCAGAAGTTTAAAATGAAGTGCAACCTAGCTGGTTGTTCGTCGTTTCAAATTTTTGAGTAACTATTCAGCATATTTCCCGTCATCCCCGCACAGGCGGGGATCCAGCGGTCAATAGACGGTTTTTACTTGAGTGAATATCGTGATAGCGTCGGAGCAGTTGCAATCTGGCTCCCCGCCTGCGCGGGGATGACGTGAGAAAATGAAAATTGTGCTGAATAGTTACATTTTTGATATGCGCCCTCGGGTTTTACTGGCGTTGGCGATTCAACTGAGATTTTTAGGTTAAACCGCAGCGCGCAATAAAAAACCCGCCGCAGCGGGTTCTGTTAATCAGGGAATTAGCCACTAGGCCGACAAAACAAAACGCCGCCGACGCAGCCAGCAACCCACAAGCCCAAGGACAAGCAACGAGAAACTCGCCGGCTCCACAACGCTAGCAGCGCCGCTTAAGGCAATAGAAGTTGGCCTTCCAGAAAAGAAAGTGCCGCCCCCCATATCAAAGAAGGTTTCACCCACGTCCCCTGTTAGCGCTGCATAGTACAAGCCTTGATCCAACCGGGTAGTGGCTAAAAATGCATGTTCGTCACTGTACAAATACGCATAAACCCGCCACAGATGGCCATTCTCATCAAGGCTGTAGGCATCCCCAAATACTTTGTTAAAACCGGGATTGGTGGCGGAAGACCCCTGAATAAATTCGTGATTGATATAAGGCGCCGGCAAATGGGAGGTGGCGGTATAGCCATTCACCGTGGCACTCACCGTAACCGAGGCTGCCGCCAAACCAAATGCACTGCCGCCGTAACTTTGCGCATAATTTTGTGCCGAATCTGTGTGCAGGTACACATTGAGCGCATAATCCGTAGTCATGGTGAGCTGATAACCCAAGCCTCGCAAACTGCTCAGGCCCTCGCCAAAAACCCCTGCAGAATTATGACCCGAGTCGATTACACCGGTGGTGGTGAAGGTAAACAGCGCCGCATGCGCCGAACCCACCAACGTTAAACCCGGCACTAACACCCCGCCTAACAACTTCTGGTACTGCATACATCTACCTCGTTACCTCACAATTCGACTTTCACTAATTACATCGCTCGACTAAACCGCTGTTTGGGGTTTAACTGAGGCTTCCAGCCACCACGACCAATTTATGCCTATGACCAGCTCACCACACACCCTTGTGCTCGCCAGCAACAACCTCGGTAAAGTTCGTGAATTTCAAGCCCTGTTGAACGGATTGGGTTTTACGGTGGTGCCGCAGAGCGACTTCAATCTAGATAGCGCGGAGGAAACGGGGCTGACTTTTGTGGAAAACGCCCTCATCAAAGCGCGCCATGCCTGCGCCGCCACTGGGTTGCCGGCTATTGCCGACGATTCGGGTATTGAGGTGGAGGCTCTGATGGGCGCACCGGGTATATATTCGGCGCGTTTTGCCGGTGAGACGGCGGACGATGCCGCGAATAACCGCCTTTTGCTGGAAAAGCTAGCGGGCCTGCCCGCCGCGCAAAGGCGCGCGGCTTACCAGTGCGTGCTGGTGTATATGCGCCACGCCGCCGACCCTACGCCGATGATTTGCCAGGGCACTTGGTGGGGCGTCATCACCACCACCCCCAGTGGCAGCGGCGGTTTTGGTTACGACCCCTTGTTTTTTCTGCCGGAATTCAACTGCACCAGCGCAGAGTTGGAGCCGGCTGTGAAAAATGCCTTGAGCCATAGAGGCAAGGCCATGCAGGCGTTATTGGCGCAGCTGCAGGCACTGGCCTGAACTGGCTACACCGCCAGTACGCCCGCATGGTAATCGCGGATCGCCTGCTCAATTTCCTGCTGGGTATTCATCACAAACGGCCCGTGCTGCACGATAGGTTGCTTGAGCGGCACCCCGGCTAAAACCAAGCAGCGGCTGATGCTGGTGCTCGTGTTGGTCAGCTCCAGCAGCCCCTCCGGCGTCAAGCGCGCCAAGGTTTGGCTGGGCACGGCTGTGCCTGCCACCGCAACTTCACCATCGTAGCTATAGACTAGGGCATTCAGGTTAGCCTCCAGCTCAAGCTGTGCGGCAGCCCCAGGCGCTAAATGCACATCAAGGTACACCGGCTGGGTATCGGGGCGCTCAAAATAGCCCAGCACCGCCTGCCCGTTTACCCTGGCGCGGCCAGCCAGCGCTTTGACGTGTACGCCTTCCCACTCAAAACTCGGCACCTCCTGCGCTGGCAAGTCCCGCCAAGCCGCGGGTTGCATTTTTTTGTCCGCCGCCAAATTCAACCAAAGCTGGAAACCGCGCATTTTACCGGCGGTTTGTTTAGGCATTTCGCTGTGGATAATGCCGTGGGCGGCGGTCATCCACTGCACGTCACCATCGTTCAACAGCCCGATATTGCCCATATGGTCCTGATGCTCCATTTTGCCCTGCAACATGTAGGTGATGGTTTCAAAGCCGCGATGGGGGTGGGGAGGAAAGCCGCCGATGTAGTCGTCTGCGGATTCAGAGCCAAATTCGTCCAACATCAAAAAAGGGTCAAAAAGTGCGGCACGTTGGCCGCCAAATACCCGTAGCAATTTCACACCGGCGCCATCGGAAGCGGGTCGTGCGCGGATTAATTCAACAACAGTTCGGCTCGTCAAGGTCAGTCTCCTCTGGTGGGGTAGGGCGCGCCTAGGCGGCCAGAATGTCTGCGTGAGCTTTGGCCAAATTTTCGGTGCGCAGCGCACCCATATTCAGGCCTTCGGCGTAGGTGAAGCGTAGATCTTGTAAACCAATAAATTTGAAAAAGGTGGTAAGCAGTGGCGTGACTGTGTCGCTACTGGCCCCTTGGTGCAAGCCCGGTGTAGTTTGAATGTACACGGGCTTGTCAGCCAGCATGCCTACAGGCCCCTGCTCCGTGTACTTGAAGGTAGTGCCGGCGCGGGCAATATAGTCCATCCACGTCTTCAATACGGAAGGCGCCGCGAAGTTGTACATAGGCGCCGCCAAAATTACGAGGTCCGCCGCCTGTAATTCTGCAATCAGCGTGTCTGCCAAGGCCACTGCGGCCGCTTGCTCAGTAGTGCGTTGGTCCGCGGGCGTGCCCAGTGCCTGCAAAAATTCTGCAGACAGGTGCGGCAAGGGGTTTTGCCCTAGGTCGCGCCGCACCAGGTTCAGTTCACCATGCACTTGGCGTAAATGCTGTTCAACCAGGTCGTTGAGTTGAGTGGATTGACCGTTGCTGGCAAACAGGCTGGAATCTAGGCGAAGAACGTTAATGCTCATGGTGCAATTCTCGATGGGGGTTGGTGTTATTAGATTAACCTTGCCAGGCCGATTGATTGCGCGTTAATTTAGATGTTTATAATCGGAATTTTTGATCAATGCCTGCTTCACCCCCCGTCATTCCCAAAATCAGCCTAGAGCAATGGGCGATTTTTAAAACCCTCGTGGACGAAGGCACCTTCGCTAAAGCCGCGGAAAAACTTAACAAAAGCCAGTCCAGCGTGAGTTACGCCATGAGCGCGCTGCAGGCTGCCCTGCCCACTGCCACCTTACAGCAGCAAGGGCGACGGGCGGTGCTCACCGACGCGGGCAAACTGCTGTACCGGCATGCCAGCCAACTGCTGGCTCAGGCCGCCGCCATTGAGCAGGCCGCCAGCTTTTTAGCCGGCGGCTGGGAGTCCGAAATCACCCTAGTGGCCGATGCGCTGGCGCCCTTAGCTCCGGTGCTACAAGCCTTGGAGCAGTTTTCCGCGCATTGCCCTAGCACTCGGGTGCGCCTCCTCGAAACCAGCTTGTCGGGTACCGACGAGGCCCTACTCAACCGCCAGTGCCAGCTGGCCATCATGCCCCGGGTGCCGCCGGGCTTCTGGCCTCAGCCGCTGTGCGAGATCACCATGCTGCCCATAGCCCGGGCCGACCACCCCCTCCACCAGCTCAAGCGGGCGTTAAGCGAACCGGATTTGCGACTGCACCGGCAGATTGTGTTGCGTGATACTGGCCTTAAACGCGAGCAAGACGCCGGTTGGCTAGGTGCAGCTCAACGCTGGACCACAAGTCACTTCAGCACCAGCGTAGCGGCTCTGCAAGCGGGGTTGGGTTTTGCCTTTGTACCGGAACATCAGGTTCGTGCTGCACTGGCCAGCGGCGACTTAGTGCAGCTGCCCTTGGCTGATTTGCAGGCGCGCCGCATCAGCTTAGCGCTGGTAGTCGCGGACGGTGAGTTGGCGGGGCCGGGTGCTAAATTCCTCGCTAACGCACTGCGGGTGTGTTTTCGTGGGCCATAACAAAGGCGGCCTAAGCCGCCTAGTGGTGTCAACCTAGAAACCTCAGTTGGGCGCCAAAAAGCTGTGCAAGCCATTGGTGTGATTAGTGAAAGTTAAATTTGGCGGGCAACCTGGTTGGTTGTTCGCCAAATTTAACTTTTGCTAGGCGCGCCGAGGGGTTGTGCAGACTTTGGTGATCCAACTGAGGTTTCTAGGTTCAAGTCGCGGGTAAGCGACCCAGGGTGTTTGCACGGTGTGCGGGTGTTGCTGTAGGTGTTGCTTCCCTAGTGTGCCATGCGCTTGCGCAATTGTGCCGTGCTATAGAGCCCTAGTGCGATGAGTACCAGTAATGACATAGCCATAACGTATCTCCCCTAACTCTGAGTGGCAAGAAATGACGGGGCGCTTGTCCCGCCGATGACTAACACAAACTCCGGGCACTGCCGGTCAAGCGGGTTGCAAAGGGTAAGTTAATCACAAGGCTCCGTGTCCACGGGCGGAACCGAAGCCAAGCCACCCCCAAACCGCCAAGGCTTAGCCACAAGCCGCTGTGGCCGGCCAGCAGGTTGCCAATCCTTAGCGCTGAGCCGGAATGGCCAAAATTAATGGGGTTAAGGCCATCCTTGTAACGCGTTACAAAACTGCGTTACAGGCCCAGCACCCAGCATAAGCCGCTCCAGCCACTGTTTTACATGGTAAAACAAGAGCTTGGCGGGGCCTGCGCAGAGGGTATGCGGCGCGCTGTATAAAAAACCGGCAATCAATAGGCGCCACAAAACCGCAAAGCCCCATGTATAGGGCTTTGCGGTGGAAGGCGGCGCAAAAAAACTGTAAGTAAGGTCGACAGGCAAGGCGCCCACTTTCAACCTAGAAACCTCAGAGGGATGGTGTTTCTAGGCTTAAGGCTTGTGGCAAGCCCTAGGGGAGAGTGAGCGCAGGGTTATTCGAGCGCTTTACCAAGTCATCACCGTGCCGTTATCAAACACACAGCCAGACTTAGCCACCTCGGCTTGAATAAAAATATTGGTTTTGGCGATATCCGCATGCAGGCTAATGGCCGTAGCCGCGGCATGCAGCGCTTTGCTGATTTGTTCGCCGCGATAGAACCCGGGCACCACCAAATCTACCAGTAGCGGGTGGCTGGTGTGGCTTTGAAAATGGAGGACTTTTCCGCCGGAGGCATAGTGCCCCGCCGCTAAAAAATTCCAGGTCGCGGTAACGTATTTAACGTCCAGCCCGAGTATTTGCGCGAATTCCTCGCTGATTTTTTCCAATAACGGAGGCACCGCCACAGGTTTTTCCAGCGGCAGCGAAGTGATATGGATAAATGGCATGAGACCCCTTACAGGTTAGACGGCGGTTGGCAGTGGCTAAGGCGTGTATTCTGTGTGCTGGCGCGGCTGGAGTAAATTCTGCCGCGTCTAGGTTACGCCTGTTGCAAGGGTTCAAGTTTAAAGGGCAGAAGCCAGCAGCGGCTAGAGGTTCTTGGGTTTGTCCTGCTGTTTAAACCAAAATGTTCAAGTTTATGAAAATGCAATGGCCAAAATATTTTTGTTTAGCTCTCTTGCTAGCCAGCGCTAGCCAAGCTGCATCCTCGTCTAGCAGTTCAAGTCCAGCGTCATCGTCTTCTAGCAGCTCACGTCCAGCTTCATTATCGTTCACGCCCAGCTTCATTATCGTCGTCTAGCAGTTCACGCCCAGCTTCTGCATCGTCGTCTAGCAGTTCACGCCCAGCTTTATCATCGTCTAGCAGCTCACGCGCAGCTTCATCGCCGTCTAGCTGCTTAAGCTCATCATCTTCGTATTCATCAGAGGTCCCAGGAACCAATCGCGCTCCCTGTATCACTATGGATTCAGCCGCGATCACCAGCGTGCCACTGTTGGGCGACCAACGCGTACAGGTAACTGCCACTGACGCCGACAACGATCTCGTTACTATTTTGCCAAGCCAAGATGCCCCTGCTCCCGGGACGTCAGAATTTATTAGCATTACAACGGTGTCCGGCCCTTACGCTCCCCCTTTAAATACAGCGCTCGCCAGCGCCGATCAGGCTCCGGATAAAATGCGTAAGCTGCCTAAATATAAAAATTTTGACCGCAAAATATTACACCCCACAAACGCCCTCCAAGATCGCCCAAAAACGTACAAACAATTTTGCATTTCATGAAAATAAAGCTTG
>CAMCXE010000056.1 GCA_945882995.1 Thalassocella blandensis
TTGCCCAAGTGTGGCTGGCTGCTAAATCTTTTGGCCAGCTGCAGGAAAAAGGGCCGCGCAAGGTTACCAATGTTGTGCTGATGGGCATGGGCGAGCCGCTCCTCAATTTCGATAACGTCATGGATGCCATGCATTTGATGATGCATGACAACTGCTACGGCATTTCAAAGCGTCGCGTAACGCTGAGCACCTCGGGCGTGGTGCCGGCCTTGGATCGAATGGGTGAGTTCACTGATGCGTGCCTGGCGATTTCATTGCACGCACCCAACGACGCTCTGCGCGATCAGCTGGTGCCCATCAACAAAAAGTACCCTATCGCCATGTTGTTGGCTTCCGCTAAACGCTACATTGAAGGTTTGCCGGATACCCATCGCAAAATCACCATTGAATACACCTTGATTGATCAGGTAAACGACCGCCCAGAGCATGCACAAGAATTGGCGGAGCTCTTGAAAGATGTGCCGGTAAAAATTAACCTCATACCGTTTAATCCTTTTGCTTTGGTCAACTACAAGCGCGTGAGTAATAATGCGCTGCGGCGTTTTCAAACCATTTTGATCGAGGCAGGCTATACCACCACTATTCGCACCACCCGTGGCGAAGACATTGACGCCGCCTGTGGCCAATTGGCCGGGCAGGTTAATGACCGCACGCGTCGTGCGGAACGCTATGGGCTGAGTACGGCCGAGGTGAACGCCAGAGAGGAGCAAGTCATTAAAATAATGCCTGGCGCTTTTTAGGGTAGGTATTAACAGGCGAGGTATTAACAGACCGGAGGCAGGTTTATGCGCAAGTTTATGAAATTCACTCTGATACTGTTATTAGCTGGAGGCTTGTTTGGGTGCGTAACCGAAACGCCAACCACTAAAGTTGTCAAAAAGGATTCCGCAATACAGACCCGTCTCGAGGCCGGCGCACAGTATCTAGCCGATGGCAATCGTGAGATGGCGCGGAGACAATATTCGGAAGCGCTGAAAATGGATAGTGGCGTGGCTGAGGCTTACATCGGGATTGCTCAGGTACACGAGCTTAATTCTGAATATGTAGAGGCTGACCAGAATTTTCGCAAGGCATTGAGCAAACGCACCTTTAATGGCAAAGCCGCCATAAATTTGGCCTACGGTAAATTTTTATGGGGCCGCAAGCGTTTTCAAGACGCCGTCAAGTATTTTGATTTGGCCGGTAAGGACTACGATTTTGGCGGGCGGGCGCAGGCAATTTATTTTAGTGGCCGTTGCCGAGCCGAGTTGGGCGACAAGGTAAAAGCCAAAGCGGAGTTCCAGCACGCGGTGAACCTGCGAGATGATATGGGCGATGCGCATCTCGAGTTGGCGGCCTTGTCGTTTGCCGATCGCGACTACCCGCAGGCGGAGGAACACTTCACGCAGTTTTTAAAGTATTCTCGTCAAAATGCACGCAGCCTTTGGCTGGGAATTCGCTTGCAACGGGTGCTTGCGCACGATGATAAGGTAGCGAGTTACGCCTTGCAGCTAAAAAATCTGTATGGGTCTTCGGAAGAGTACCTTGAATATAAACGCTTAATCGGGCAGTAACGGGCAGACCAGCATGCAATCCGAACATTCCTCTACCTCACAGGAATCGCGCCAGTCGCGACCCGGCCAGCGCCTGAAGTTGCTGCGTGAAGCGGCAGGTTTGTCATTGGCCGATGTTGCAGAGCAGACGCGTATTGCCCGTAGCCGTTTGGAGGCGCTAGAGCGCGACGATTATTTGGCCGCAGGACAAGCGCCAGCTTATGTGGTGGGTTATTTACGGACTTATGCGCGCCTGCTGCAGTGCCCTGTAGAGCCTTGGTTATCCGATCTCGAGCAACAGTTGAGGGCCAAGGCGCATAGTCAGGAACAGCAAGGCGCGCCCGAGCCTGTGTTGGTGGACGCGCATCACCACTATCGGCTGATACCTTGGGTGGCTATTTTGGTTGCGGCTTTACTCGTGTGGTTATTAGGGGCGCAGTTTTATGGCGCACAAAACCGGATGTTGCATCAGGTTACGTCTCCGGAATTGGTGCAGCTCAGTGAGCTTTCCGCCACTCACACCGTGGCGAAAGATCTCGTAACGCCCAATGAGCCTCCTGCTATAAGCTCCGAGGGGCCAACGGCCACGGAGCTGGTCGCTAGCACCCCATTAGCTGCGAGCAACCCGCAGGCACCGGCGTTTGATCAGCAGGTCATTAATGTTGGGCCAGACGGCACTGGGGACGCACTGTTGGTGAATGCGTCCGGTGACTGCTGGATTAGCGTGCAAGACAGTAACGGTAAAGAGTTAATTGCTCGAGTGTTACATTCCGGCGATCATCTTCGGCTTTTTGGTAGTGCACCCTTCAATATTCGGTTGGGCGATGCACGTTTTGTGAGTGTTTGGCTGAATTCCCGCGCCGTGCCGGTTAACCCGAGCAAGGATAGGCGTACCTTGCGGCTCGTAGCCGCCCCTGAGTATTGATACTTCCCTAATTATGCAATGTGAATCTCCAATAATTCGCCGCGTGTCACGCCAAATTATGGTGGGCAATGTGCCCGTGGGCGGCGGTGCTCCCATTAGCGTGCAGAGCATGACCAACACCGAAACCACCGATGTGGCGGCTACTGTGGCGCAGATCCAGCGCATTCAAGATGCCGGCGCCGACATGGTACGTGTCTCTGTGCCCAGCATGGATGCCGCCGAGGCCTTCGGCGCAATTCGCCGTCAGGTCAGCATCCCGCTCATTGCCGATATTCATTTCGACCACAAAATCGCCCTGCGCGTAGCGGATTTAGGTGTTGATTGTTTGCGGATCAATCCAGGCAATATCGGCAAAGAAGACCGTATTCGCGCTGTGGTGGAGAAAGCCCGCGACCTGAACATTCCCATTCGTATTGGGGTTAACGCGGGCTCCTTGGAAAAGGACCTGCAACGCAAATATGGCGAGCCAACCCCCGACGCGCTGGTGGAATCGGCTTTGCGTCATGTGGCGTATTTGGACAAATTTGATTTTCAGAATTTTAAAGTTAGCGTTAAGGCTTCCGATGTTTTTATGGCCGTAGCCGCTTACCGCAAACTCGCCGCTCAAATCGAGCAGCCGCTCCACTTGGGCATTACCGAAGCTGGCGGTTTGCGCTCTGGTACCGTCAAGTCTGCGGTGGGTTTGGGGCTGTTATTGATGGACGGCATCGGCGATACCATCCGGATTTCGCTTGCCGCCGACCCAGTGGAAGAAATTAAAGTAGGTTGGGATTTGTTGAAAAGTCTGCGCCTGCGCGCCAAGGGCATCAACTTTATCGCCTGTCCGAGCTGTTCGCGGCAAAATTTCGACGTGATTAAAACTTTGAACGAGCTGGAAAATCGGCTCGAAGATATCAAAGTTGCTATGGATGTCGCCGTGATTGGCTGTATCGTGAACGGCCCCGGCGAAGCCAAAGAGGCCGATGTTGGCCTGACCGGTGGCACGCCGCGCAATTTGTTATATTTGGATGGCGTACCCAACAGCAAGTTGGACAATGCCAATTTGGTGGATGACTTGGAGCGGATTATTCGCGCCAAGGCCGCGAGTAAACTCGAGGCCGAAAAAAATCTTATCGCCAAAGCCTAAGCCCGCCCCTTGAACCTGTGAACCCGACCCCGTGAAGAAAATACAAGCCCTGCGTGGCATGAATGACCTATTGCCTGAGACCACGCCAGCCTGGCAACACCTAGAAGCCACGGTGGCCGATGTGTTGGAGCGCTATGGCTACAGCGAAATACGGTTTCCGCTGTTGGAAAGCACGGAGTTATTCAAGCGGTCCATTGGCGAAGTGACCGACATCGTCGAGAAAGAAATGTACACCTTCGACGATCGCAACGGTGATAGCCTCACCTTGCGTCCGGAAGGCACGGCCTCGTGTGTACGCGCCTGCGAGGAGCACGGTCTGCTCTACAACCAAACACAGCGCCTCTGGTATACAGGCCCCATGTTTCGCTACGAGCGCCCGCAGAAAGGCCGCTTACGACAGTTTCATCAAATCGGTATTGAAGCCTTTGGTATTCCAGGGCCGGATATTGATGCCGAATTGATCATGCTTACCGCACGCCTGTGGCGGGATTTGGGTATCGCCGATTTGGTGGTCCTTCAGCTCAATAATTTGGGCACACCTGCTGCGCGCAGCGAGTATCGTCGCGCTTTAGTCGCATTTTTGTTGGAGCGAGAAGATGAGCTGGATGCGGATTCAAAGCGCCGTCTCCATACCAACCCCTTGCGTATCCTCGACAGCAAAGTTGCGAGCACGCAAGCCCTGTTAAATGGCGCGCCGGTGTTAACTGATTATTTAACGGCGGAGTCTCAAACGCATTTTGCGCAATTACAGCAACTCCTGAGCGCTGCCGGTATTCAATTTGAAATCAATCCGCGTCTAGTGCGCGGTTTGGACTACTACACTGATACCGTATTCGAGTGGGTGACTACGCATCTTGGTGCCCAAGGTACGGTTTGCGCCGGGGGGCGCTATGACGGTTTGGTGGAGCAACTGGGCGGCAAGGCTACGCCCGCAGTGGGTTGTGCCATGGGCATTGAACGTCTGGTACTCTTGCTGCAAGAGCAGAACTTGTTGCCAAGCGCGCTTGACCAAACCTGTGATGTTTATTTTGTTGCCTTAGGTGATGTAATGCCAGCGGCTATGGCGTTGGCAGAAAATCTGCGTGACCAGCTGCCTTATGCGCGGTTGATCCTGCACACTGGCGGCGGCAATGCCAAAAGTCAGCTAAAAAAAGCCGACAAATCAGGTGCGCATTTGGCGCTGATTTTGGGTGAGGATGAATTAAATCAGCAACAGATAGTCATTAAGCACCTACGCAACGACCAACCGCAACTGACGCTGGGTTGGTCGGAACTGTCTGCACAGCTTCAAGAATTACTGAACACCTAAAAGCGGCGGTGTGTGCTGCTGCTTTTATTAACCGCGCTTCGGCGTTTTTTATCGACTGGCCAATTAACGGGAGTGCTCAGTGTCTGCACATCTAACAGAAGAAGAACAAATCGACGCCCTCAAACGCTGGTGGGCAGACAACGGCAAGTTAACCGTCTCCGCCGTCATGCTGTCGGCGGCAGGGTATTTTGGTTGGAGCCTGTGGCAAAATCAGCAAGCCACTATTGCGGCTGAAGCCTCCGCAAAATACGACCAGTTGCAAAAAATTGTCAAAGTTGAACCGCCCAAAACGCTGACGGCAGAACAAAAAACCGAAGCTAAAAATTTGGCGGACGGCATTGTTAGTAGTTACAAGACTAGCTTGTATGCTGACCTTGCCTCCCTCGCCTTGGCTAAAATGGCGGTGGACGATAACGACTTCGTCACCGCTGCAGCGACCTTGCGCCGCGTGGCAGACACCAGTACGGACACCCCTACTGTGGAGCTGGCGCGGCTGCGCCTAGCCAAAGTTTTGGCTGCCGATGGCAAAACCGACGAGGCAGTGGGCTTGCTGAATATGGCGGTTAGCCCAGCCTATGAGGCGAATTACGCTGAGGCTCGGGGTGATATTTTGCTGAACGCCAATCGTCAAGCCGAAGCCTTTAGCGCCTATCAAGTCGCTCTTACGGCCATCGATAAGCCTGATGCCCAAACCCCTGCTATGCGCAAAAATATTCTCCAATTCAAAATGGATAGTGCGCGCGAGCCCGGTTCGTCTAAAACCCCGGTCACCCCAGCACCTGCCGCTGGCGGTAATCCGCATGCAGGCCCTAACCCCAGCATTCAGTTGGACACGGCTCCAGCGGCGGGAGCCAAATGATGAAAGTTTTTTGGCGCATTGTGAGCCTCGCTGGCCTCTTGGGTTTGACCGCCTGTGCCAAAGTGGAAGAACAGCTTAAGCCCGTGCCCTTGGTGAAATTTACCTCCACCGTGGGCTTGAAGAAAGTCTGGAGTCAATCCATTGGGGCAGGGCACGATAGTTTTTACAATCGGTTTCGCGTAGCCGTGGTCGGCAATACGCTCTATGCGGCAGATGAAGACGGCTTTGTTACAGCACTTGACGTCACCAAAGGTAAAACCCTGTGGAAGCACAAACTGTCGAAAAGTCTTGGCGGTGCAGTGGGTGCAGGCGAGGATCTCGTGTTAGTGGGTTCGCTCAAAGGCGAGGTGATTGCGCTAAGTGCGGCCACTGGTGCTGAACTCTGGCAAGCGCAGACCACCAGCTCAATTTTGACGCCGCCGCAAACGGATGGTGCTGTGGTAATTGCCCTGTCTAGCGACGGTCGTTTGTTTGCTTTCGATGCCAAAACCGGTAAAAAAAGCTGGTCCTATGATCATGCGTTACCGATTTTAACCTATAGGACACAAGCCACACCGCTGCTGGTTGAGGGCCAAGCTTACGTCGGTTTTGATAACGGCCAGCTGTTAAGTTTTGCTATTCGTGATGGACAATTGCGTTGGGCTACGCGTGTTGGCCAGCCTAAAGGGCGTACCGAGCTCGAACGCGTGGCAGATGTTGATTCATCGCCGGTTGTGCAGGGCCAGCTGGTCTACACAGCCTCTTCGAACGGACGCATTGTTGCCATTAATCGCAGTACGGGTCGCGTGGTCTGGAGTCAAAACCTCTCCAGCTTGCATGATTTGGCTATGAATTCGTCCTCGATATTTGCCAGCGGTGTGGACAGTCATGTGTTTGCTTATAATTTGGAAACCGGTGACCTAGCCTGGGAAAACAAAGAACTACACCGCCGCAACCTAGCTGCGCCAGGTGTACTTGGTGACTACCTAGCCGTCATCGACGAAGATGATTATCTCCACTTGCTCAAGGCTGGCGACGGTACTTTTGCCGCACGCATCAAGCCCGCCGGCTCAGGGTTCCACTCACCACTGATAACGGTGGGGGATTTGCTAGTGGTGTTTAGTGATAGTGGCGTGCTTAGCGCCTACCAACTCGGCAATAAATAGCGCCCGCAGGGGTAAAGCATTGCCACCAGTACCCCGCACCGCGGGGTTTTATTTTTCTATGTCAGTAGTCTCATGATCCCAGTACTTGCCTTAGTTGGCCGCCCAAATGTGGGCAAATCTACATTATTTAACCGTCTCACCCGCACTCGAGATGCCTTGGTTGCCGATTACGCCGGGCTTACCCGTGATCGCAAATACGGTGAAGCCGTGTTTGACGAGCGTAAATTCATTGTCATCGACACTGGCGGCTTAACCGGCGAAGAGCAGGGCGTCGAAAGCGTCATGGCGGAACAGGCGCTGCTGGCCATAGAAGAAGCGGATGCGGTGTTGTTTATGGTGGATTGCCGCGCCGGCTTGACACCCACGGATGTGGAAATTGCGCAGCAGTTGCGTCAGTACAACAAAGCACTATTTGTGGTTGCCAACAAAATAGACGGGCTTAGCCACGATGTGGTTACCGCCGCCTTTTTCGAGTTGGGCTTGGGCGAGGTGCATGGCATTGCCGCGGCTCACGGGCGGGGCGTTAGCCAGCTCATGCAGGAAGTGATCGAAAAATTCCCAGCAGACGATGTGGAGTTAGATCCAGACGAACAGGCCACTGGGGTTAAAATCGCCGTTGTGGGGCGCCCCAATGTGGGCAAGTCTACCTTGGTTAACCGCATGCTGGGCGAGGAGCGCGTAGTCGTGTTCGACCTGCCGGGAACCACCCGTGACAGTATTTATATAAATTATGAGCGCCACGGCAAACCCTACACGCTTATCGATACCGCCGGAATTCGCCGCCGTAAAAACATCAGCCTCACGGTAGAAAAATTCTCCATTATTAAAACCCTGCAGGCTATTGAAGATGCCAATGTGGTGATTTTGCTGCTGGATGCCACTGAGGGCGTGGTGGATCAAGACATGCATTTAATGGGGCAAGTTATTGATTCTGGCCGTGCGCTAGTGGTGGCCCTGAATAAATGGGACGGCTTGGACGACGAACATAAAACCTATGTGAAAGTGGAGCTGGAGCGCCGCCTGCGGTTTGTGGAATTTGCCGATTTGCATTTTGTTTCCGCGTTGCATGGCACCGGCGTTGGTAATTTATATCAATCCATTGAGCGTTCTTATAAAGCGGCCACCGAGCGTTTTTCGACCAACTTCCTAACGCGGGTACTGATGCAAGCTCAAAGCGAGCATCAGCCACCGCTGATAAATGGCCGTCGTATCAAGCTTCGGCTGGCGCATCCCGGCGGGCACAATCCGCCTATTATTGTTATTCACGGCAATCAAACCGAAGAGCTGCCCAATTCCTATGTGCGTTTTTTAGAAAAATATTTTCGCAAAGCCTTGGACTTGCACGGCACGCCCATTAAGTTCGAGTTTAAAACCAGCGATAACCCTTATGCGGCACCGAAGAGCAGTCCAACTAAGCGACAAATGGACGGCCGCGGCAAGTTGATAAAAGTGATCAAAACTAAAAAATAGCCAGCGCGCCTTCGCGCCTTCTTGGCCGCCGTGTCGTGGTGATTGGTGGTTGACTACCTTCCCCAAAATGCATGCCCGTGCCCTAGGCGAGCCAAACCGTGCTGTTCGCCGCGCCTTGGTTAGCCAAGCCCTCACTCAGGCCAAAAATGGTTGAAGCTTATTCTGCTGGTCATTATCTCAAGCGCTAGTTTAATAGTGAATAGTAATCTGTCTGTCCGTTTCTCTTGGATTTTGTGACCAAGCGAGTTGCACTAAGGCCTGGCTCATACAAAAAACCTTAGCAACTATTCAGTACATTTTTCATTTTCTTACGTCATCCCCGCGAAGGCGGGGATCCAGATGGCTATCGCTCTAAAGCTATTACGATCTTCACTTAAGTAAAAACTGCCTATTTGCCGCTGGATCCCCGCCTGCGCGGGGATGACGGGGAAACATGCTGAATAGTTACAAACCTTAAAAATAGTTTGCAGCGCTTGGTTTGCCATCTCTTCTGTAGCCAATGATTGATGCGGTCAGTGCGCTTAGAAGCCTCGCCTTGGGCGGGGTCAGCCTCCACTTCATTCTCTGGCACCAGCAAATCGATAGGCCCATGTGTCGCGCTAGAAATGTCATTAGAGGCGATATTGGTGGATCACAGCTATGGCGAGCCTAAGGAATATTCAGGCCGTGTTGAACCCTGAGGTAGAAGTATTTCATTTAGATTGGCGGCACAGTTCGGAAAATTTGGTAGCCGTAGCGGCTTTTAGTTTTTGTAATTTTTTGTTTGAAGTGAGTTTTTGCGCACTTCTTAAGAGGCTATGCATTCTTTATGAAAATGGATATGCGAGTAATCGGATGGGCCGTGTTGGGGCTAGTAATAATAGTGGTTGCCTATTTTCTGGCGATTATTGACATTTCGAAGTTGCCAACCGTAAACACCATTCATCAATGTTTCCCGAATGACCAGCATCTCGTGACTTTTTATAGGGGATTGTTGTTTTTAGATGTTTTTATCCCGTTATTGCTTACTTGGCGTGCAAAGCCCTTGAAGCCGTTTGGCACCTATACATTTTTTTGGGGTTCAATTTTTTTATCCCTTCTGGGGTTGGCAATGCTGGCGATCCAACCAGTCCCCAGTGGCAGGCGGGCCGCAACAACATTATTGTTTTCGGTGTATTGCGGGTCCCCTACTGGGGCCATATTTGTTTTAATCTTTTTTCACATAGTGTTTGGATGGTTGTTGATGTGTTTTCCTTACGTGTGCAAATGTATATTCGTTTTCAAATTTCTTAGGAGGTAGTTCGTTAGAGGCGATATTGGTGGGTCACAGTTGTGGGGAGCCTAAGGAATATTCAGGCCGTGTTGAACCCTGAGGTAGAGGTATTTCATTTAAATTGGCGGCACAGTTCGGAAAATTTGGTAGCCGGAGCGGCTTTTAGTTTTTGTAATTTTTTTTGTTTGAAGTGAGTTTTTCTGCACTTCGTAAGAGGCTATGCATTATTTATGAAAAAGAATATGGGATTAGTGGGTTTGACCATCATGCTTCTCGTAATGATAGTAACGCTCTATTTTCTGATGGTGCAGGACCTTACGCAGCTATTGGCGGTGCAACGTATTTACCAGTGTTTCCCTAATGGTTCGAATTTAGTGACTTTCTATAAGATGTTGTTGTTTTGCGATATCGTCATTCCGCTAATGTTTCTTTGGCGTGCAAATCCACTCAGGGCGTGGGCCACTCAAAAGCTTTTTTGGGTGTCGCTGTTTCTTTTCCCTTTTGGGTTGGCAATGCTAGCGGCCATGCCAGTCGCTGGTGGTAGGCGGGCCTTAACACAATTAGCTTTTTCGGTGTTTTGCGGGTCCCCCCTTGGGGCCGTAGGTGTTTTATTGGTTGTACACGCAGTATGTGGCGTTGTTCTATTTTGTTTTCCGTACTCGTGCAAATGTGTTTTCGTTTTCAAATTTCTTAGGAGGTAGGTATGTCTGGGCAAGGTTCATTATTTTCAGCCGCATTACGGGAGTCGTTAGGGGCTTTTGGCGAGCAAGCATTGGCTATAAACGAAGAGGCTGCTGAGGCGGTAGCGAGTCTGGCGGAGACCGGTGTCGCTCAGGTTCGCGACCCAGGGGATGTGCTTGCGGATCAATATAGAACTTTGTTTACGGCGGCCTCCGATTTGGCCGCGGCGGCGCAACTGCGGGCTAACCTGGCACGCCAGTCCGACCTTGCAGACGCTGGATTGTTAGTGGGATTTTGGGAAATGCAGAGCGCTGCATTTGGCGAATGGTCCACCAACGATTAATTATGCAGGCATGTATTGGTGGGCCGTCTCAACATGCGGTGGTGACGCTCAAATTCATTTGAGAATTCTAAAATTATGATCCTTGCGCAGGTGTTTGGTGATATTTGGCCATTTTTGCCGTATTTAATGTTGGCGGGGATTTGTGCTGGTTTTTTAGCGGGTTTGTTTGGTATTGGCGGAGGCTTGGTTATTGTGCCGGCGCTATATGCTCTATTTACCTTCAAGGGGCTGCCAGCGACTTCGGCCATGGCTATGGCGTTGAGCACTTCCTTGGCCGTGATTGTACCTACAGCGCTGTCATCCCTTCTCGCCCATCGCCGCCTTGGCAATTTGCGTTGGGACTTGGTGAAAAACTGGTGGCCGGGTTTGGTGCTGGGCGTACTTTTGGGCGGGGCTTTAATTGGGCAGCTACGCAGCCGATATTTTATTATCTATTTTGGTGCCTTCTTGGCGGTGGTGGCTATTCACACGCTTACGCCGCGTAAGCGGCTGCCCATAAATCCTCGCTTGCCAAGCCTGCTGGTGCAGCGCGCCCTAGGGTTTGTGCTGGGTTTTATGTCGGTAATTGCGGGGGTGGGTGGTGGCGCCTTGGGTGTACCCATGCTGCAGGCTTTGGGGCTGGCGGTGCATCAAGCCGTGGGCACCTGTGCGGCTTTCGGTTTTTTAATTGCCCTGCCCGGTTCGCTGGTGCTCGCCTTCTTCAGTGTTGCCCCAGCCAGCGCGCCGGTTGGCACTTTTGGCCTAGTTTACCTGCCGGCGTTGGTTTGTTTGGCCCCACTCACAGCCCTGTGCGCACCTTGGGGAGCTAAGTGGGGTAAAAAACTGTCGCCCAGTGTATTGAGCCGCTTATTTGGTGGCGTGCTTTTGTTGATAGCGCTCAACATGATTAGCAACGGAATTAGAGCCTAAAGATTGTGCAGTATCTCCGCAACTCAGCTGATCACCTCAGATTCACGTTAATAGCTCGTAAGATACAAACGCAAATTCCTCGGAGTTTGGCGACCAACTGGGTACGTTCAAACTGCCTTGCCCGCCAAAAAATACCTCGGTAATTGGCGAGGTTTCACCGGATGCAAGGTCGTGCAGCATAATCTGCACGTCTTGGCCAAAGGGGTGTGCTTCGCCTTGGTCTTTTAAATAGCGGATAAAAATCACATGGCGTCCGTCCGGTGACGGGTGAGGAAACCAGTCGGAATGCGGCGAATGGATGAGCTGTTGGGGATTGTCACCATTGGCATCAATGCGCCAGATTTGCATTTTATTCTGGCGAAAACCGTTGAAATAAATGAATTGGCCGCAGGCGGAATAATCGGGGCCATCATCCTGCCCTGGTCCAAAAGTGAGTTGCTCTTCCACGCCTGTGGCCAGCGCCAGGCGGTAAATTTTTAAGTCACTATGGGTTGCCCGGCCCGCCACATAGGTTAGATATTGCCCGTCCGGGGACCAGCCGTGCCAATAGGACGGGTAGGCTTCTGTTACGCATTGGGGGGTGCCCCCTTCGATGGGCATCCGATAAATTCGCGAGCTTCTGGGAATAACCGGGTCGTGACTGCACAGCACAATTTCTTTGCCATCCGGCGATATGCCGTGATCGTTGTTACAGCGTGTCGCAAAATCCGTATCAATTAATTGCAGCTGGGCATCTTGCAGTGGAACTCGATATAACAAACCTGCACGGTTCACAATTAAAAACGTCCCATCGGGACTCCAGTTGGGCGCCTCAAGGTGGGAGTTGTCCGCTAAAACTAGGCGTTTAGTGCGGGTTTTAAGGTTGATGATTTCGAGACGGCTTTGAACGTTGGGGATGGTCATGAGCATTTAGCCTTGGGGATATTTGCGCATCTTAACCCTAAGCCGGTGGTTACCACAGTTTTTTGATTTGGCCGTTAATGCGTAGACCCAGTCATAATAATCTCATGCAATAAGTCCAGTGCGTCGTCAATTAACTCGGCCGCTTGTGGATTGGCCTGCATGGTTTTAAATTGCCCCTCGCCCAAATAAATGCCGTCAGATGCAATAAATGTGAAGCGGGCGCGGCCGAAAGTGGGTGGGTGGTGACGGGCTTCGGTACAAGGGGATAGACCATTGATAATTTTTTGCGAATCGCGGAGTAATTTGTGAATTAATAATTCCATAGGCGGAGTGGGGGACTCCACCACCGCTAGGCGTTTTTCGGCGCTGATATAGCGGACTTTTTCATCTTCAAATACGGCTAGCGTTTCTAGCCCTTCAGCCAAGCCTACTTCAATAATTACGCCCAGTAATATTTTGAGTGGTACCGGTAGGGTTTGTTGACGCATTTGATTAAACGCCAAAATACGCACACGTGCATCTTCATCGCCACTCATGGCCAAACTCTGTAATACACCCTGCGTAAGTTCTTGTTTGACTAGTTTGCAGAGCAGGTGACGCTGACTGAGTTCGGGCTCCAGCAATTCCACAATGTCACAAAACTGCAAGTTATAGATCTTATCTAAGCGTTCGTTTCGGTAAGGCGAAAAAAACAGATTGTGTTGCATGACATATTCCCTTGTGGGTGAGTGTGTGCTCGCAACCTTGCAGTCTCGGCTGAAGCCGTAGCGGTGTTGCGGAATCCGCTGAGACGAACAAAATGAACGAAAAACTCTGTGATCGCCGGCTCTGTGGTCGGTAGAGTGACCTTGTGAGAAATCTGTGGTGTTGAGCTTGGTCGGTGGCGGCGCGGCAGGCGTTAACCGAAGTGTCTAGCCTGAGTATAGCTGGCCATCTCTAGGCGGTGGGGGTAGGCGACGAGTGTCACGGGGTGGCGCGGTAGTCATGACTGGTAGTTGTCATACCTGTTATCGCATGCCCGCAATGCTGCACCGTCAGTGGCTTGTCTGGCTGCGCGTGCTGAATTTAATGCGGCTTAAATCACGATAAAAAAAGGCCCCATGAGGGGCCCTTGTTTGTAGCTTACCGGCTTTCCCGGCTTGGGAATTCGCGGCTGGGGTAGCCTTTGTAGAGTTGGCGCGGGCGGCCAATTTTGTAGCCTTCGCTCAGCATCTCATGCCAGTGCGATATCCAACCAACCGTGCGCCCAGTGGCAAAAATCACTGTAAACATCTCGGTGGGAATGCCAATGGCTTTCATGATAATGCCTGAGTAAAAATCTACGTTAGGGTAAAGTTTCTTTTCGATGAAATAGGGGTCTTCGAGGGCAATTTGTTCAAGGCGTTTGGCGATAGGTAATAGGGGGTCGTTGTCGATACCTAATTCCGCCAACACTTCATCGCAGGTTTGTTTCATGACCTTGGCGCGCGGGTCAAAATTTTTGTACACGCGGTGCCCAAAACCCATGAGGCGGAAGGGGTCATTTTTGTCTTTGGCTTTGGCAACAAATTTATCGATATTACTCACATCGCCAATTTCTTCCAGCATGTCCAGTACCGCTTCGTTAGCGCCACCGTGTGCAGGCCCCCACAATGTGGCAATGCCGGCTGCAATACAGGCGAAGGGATTGGCGCCAGAGGAGCCAGCCAAGCGCACGGTGGAGGTGGAGGCGTTTTGTTCATGGTCTGCATGGAGAAGGAAAATCCGGTCCATGGCGCGCGCCAATACGGGGTTCACGTTCGGCGGATCGCAGGGAGTGCCGAACATCATGTGCAAGAAATTCTCTGAATAGCTCATGTTGTTCTGCGGGTACATAAACGGCTGTCCAACCCGATGCTTGTAGCACATGGCTGCCAAGGTGGGCATTTTGGCGATCAGGCGGTGGGCCGAGATCATGCGGTGTTGGGGGTTACTCACATCCATGGAGTCGTGATAAAACGCGGACAGCGCGCCCACTACGCCGCACAGCATGGCCATGGGGTGAGAATCGTAATGGAAGCCGGTTAAGAATCGCGCGATGGACTCGTTCACCATGGTGTGATGGGTGATCACATGTTTGAATTCTTCGTACTGCGCTTGAGTGGGTAGCTCGCCGTGTAATAGCAGGTAGCAAGTTTCTAGGTACTCGGATTTTTCAGCGAGGGTTTCAATGGGGTAACCCCGATGCAACAGTACGCCGAGGTCACCGTCAATAAAGGTGATTTTAGATTCACAGGATGCGGTGGAAACAAAGCCGGGGTCGTAGGTGAAAAACCCCTTGCTCACCAAGCCGCGTACGTCAATAACGTCTGGGCCGACGGTGCCGGAGTAAACGGGTAATTCTAGGGTCTCGTTCAGGCCTTCGACCGTTAGTTGAGCTTTCTTATCAGTCATTATGGACTCCTGTAGCGGTAAGTCTGGTTGGGTGGTCAAGAAACCGAAGCCATAATGTGCCCGATTTGCTCATGGATTAAACGCGAATTCGGTGGGAACCGGCATCGTCAAAAATTAGCAATTTTGCAGCCAGTTACAGCTGGTTGGCTGAAAGCTACCACGCCAGCTATAGAAACACGGAATGGTCTCGTAAACTGAGGGGGTTAGGCGGCAAGTTTAACCCTGTTAGGGTGTGCAACGGCCGCGGTTTTCTCTCGCCTGTTATCTATTCACCTAGGCGGCTTGCCAAGGTGTTTACCTCACTACGACGGGGCTTGGTACTGAGGCGCCTACGCATGCCAACCGGTGTTCCCCTCCCATGACGCTGATCCTGAGGTCGCGAATTCTAAGTATTCTGCCGCCTCCAAACTGTTTCAGCCGCTGGTGTTAGTCTTCTTTAGATTGCCAAAGCGCCAAAGGTGGTGGTTTCAGCTGTGTGAATTTTGTACCCCAAACGGGCATCCAGAGGCATTCCAAGGCTAACAATTCGATGTCGCCTGCGATCAAGCCAGAGGAGGTGAGCAAAGTATAGTTAACTTTTATTCCCAAGCGGAAGCATTCTGGGCACGAAAGCCTCTCAACTGAGCGTTAAGGGCCATATTCTTTGCGGGTTTGTGCGCCCTTGGTGCGCTTTTTGTGCTTGGCGCCCATTTCGGTGCGCAACTTCGCTGAAGTTCTTATATTTCGCGGCATTTAGTTTGTTGTCCGTTTGTATTTTTGGCCATGCATCCCTATAATTCCGGGCGTTTTTGCCGTTGGCTAGCTCGGTTCAATTGTGGCTTGTGCCTCGCTAAGAGGGCTTGGCGGCGGCGGGTTATACTTCCTATTCGCAGCTGGTCGGTCTTCGGGATTGCGTGTTTTTCCCGTTTTTAGTTTTGAACAAGGCCAGCCATCGCCCCATTATTCATCGTCAAATTGACTGAGGTGCAGTTCCCGTGAAGAAAGTTCGACCCGTAAATCTCGATATGAGCACTATTCATCTACCGGTGACTGGCTGGGTCTCCATTTTGCACCGCATCAGTGGGGTTGTTTTACTGGGTGGCGTACTGGTGTTGTTATGGTTGCTTGATGCCAGCTTGCGCTCTCAAGACAGCTTCGCTCATTTGCAGGCAATGCTGTCAGGCCTTGGGGTTAAATTGGTGGTGTGGGCTGTTTTGTCCGCACTTGCGTATCACTTGGTAGCAGGTATTCGCCACTTAATCATGGACATGGGCGTTGGCGAAACCTTAGAAGGTGGTCGCCGTGGCGCCAAGCTGGTTTTGGTGGTGGCATTGGGTGTAATTGCAGCTTTGGGGGTATGGTTATGGTAACGGCAGCAACCAGTTTCAGTCGCAGTGGTGTTAGCGATTGGCTTATTCAGCGCTTTAGCGCAATTATTTTGGGGGCGTACACCCTGTTTATTGTGGGCTTTATCGTGGCTCACCCGGGCCTCGACTACACCACATGGAAGAGTCTTTTTATTCATCCGTTAGTGCGTATTTTCAGTTTGGCGGCTTTGCTGGCCTTGGTGGCTCATGCTTGGATAGGCCTGTGGGCGGTGATCACTGATTACCTGACCTCGCGGCTTTTGGGCGCTAAAGCAATAGTCTTGCGCTTGTTGGTATTGGCGATTTTCGCTGTGGTTACCTTTGCCTATATGGCTTGGGCTGTGCAAATTTTGTGGGGGTTACAATAATGGCCAATATTCGCACCATGTCCTTTGACGGCATAGTGATAGGCGGAGGCGGCGCCGGTATGCGCGCCGCCCTGCAAATGGCGCAGTCTGGTTTTAAAACCGCCGTGGTCACTAAGGTGTTCCCAACTCGCTCTCATACGGTTTCCGCTCAAGGCGGCATAACCTGCGCCATCGCCAGCGACGACCCCAATGACGATTGGCGCTGGCACATGTATGACACCGTTAAGGGGTCGGACTATATCGGCGATCAAGACGCCATTGAATACATGTGTTCCGTAGGCCCTGAAGCGGTCTTTGAGCTTGAGCACATGGGGCTACCATTTTCACGCACTGAACAGGGCCGAATCTATCAGCGCCCCTTCGGTGGTCAGTCCAAAGATTTCGGCAAGGGCGGGCAAGCGTCTCGCACCTGCGCAGCCGCGGACCGTACCGGCCACGCTTTATTACATACGCTTTATCAGCAGAACGTCAAAGCTAACACGGTATTTTTGAACGAGTGGTTCGCTGTTGATCTGGTTAAAAATGAGGACGGTGCCGTGGTTGGCGTTATCGCCATTAACTTGGAGGATGGCGAGACGGTGTATATCCGCTCGAAGGCCACTGTGTTGGCCACGGGTGGGGCTGGGCGTATTTATGCCTCCACCACCAATGCGCACATTAATACCGGTGACGGCATTGGCATGGCGTTGCGCGCGGGTTTTCCGGTGCAAGATATTGAAATGTGGCAGTTTCACCCCACCGGAATTGCTGGTGCTGGCACATTGGTTACCGAAGGTTGCCGTGGCGAAGGCGGATTTTTGGTGAATAAAAACGGCGAGCGTTTTATGGAACGCTACGCGCCCAACGCCAAAGATCTGGCCGGTCGTGACGTGGTGGCTCGCTCCATGGTGCGGGAAATTATTGAGGGTCGCGGCTGTGGTCCTAATGGCGACTATGTATTCCTGAAGCTTGAGCATTTGGGTGAAGAGGCACTTAACACCAAACTGCCCGGTATTCTAGAGCTCTCGCGCACCTTCGCCCATGCAGATCCCATTAAAGAACCCATTCCCGTGGTACCAACCTGCCACTACATGATGGGCGGTGTTCCCACCAATGTTCATGGACAAGCCTTAACACAAGATGCAGACGGCAATGAAACCATAGTGCCAGGTCTGTTTGCCTGCGGTGAAGTGGCCTGTGTTTCTGTGCACGGTGCTAACCGCTTAGGCGGTAACTCGTTACTTGACCTAGTGGTGTTTGGTCGCGCTTCGGGTTTGTACATCGAAAAAGCCTTGCGTGAAGGTATCGAATACAGCGCCGCTCGCGACAGCGACATCGAGGTCGCCATGGCCCGTTTGAACAAAGTAAACAATTCCACGGGGGGGGAATCGGCCTCTGTATTGCGTAAAGAGCTGCAAACCATCATGCAGAACTTCTTCGGTGTATTCCGCAAGGGTGAATACATGCAGGAAGGCATCAAGCAATTGGCCTCACTGCGTACGCGCATCGAAAATATCGGCCTCACCGATAAAAGTAACGCGTTTAATACCGCGCGTATCGAGGCTCTGGAAGTCCAAAACCTATTTGAAGTGGCAGAGGCTACCGCTATTGCCGCCGAAGAGCGCAAAGAGTCCCGTGGCGCACATGCACGGGAAGACTTTACGGAACGCGATGATACCAATTGGTTGTGCCACTCCATGTATTTCCCTGCCGACAAGCGGGTTGGCAAGCGCGCGGTGAATTTTGCGCCGAAAACCATGGAAGCTTTTGAACCCAAAATCCGTACTTATTAATCCTGGTGTAACTATGTTAACTGTTGAAGTGTACCGCTATAACCCAGATACAGATCAAGCGCCTTACATGAAGGCCTATCAGGTTGATACGGGCGGCAAAGATTTAATGGTGTTGGACGTATTGGAGTTGATTAAGGCGCAAGACGCTAGCTTGGCCTACCGCCGCTCCTGTCGCGAGGGTGTGTGTGGCTCGGACGGGCTGAATATTTCCGGTAAAAATGGCTTGGCGTGTATAACGCCTTTATCAACGGCGTTGAAAAATAACAAACTCATTTTGCGGCCATTACCTGGCTTGCCAGTAATCCGCGATCTGGTAATTGATATGAGCCAGTTTTACGCGCAATACCGCAAAATTGAGCCTTATTTGCAAAATGATACGCCAGCCCCCGCCATAGAGCGTTTGCAAACGCCGGCCGAGCGCGAAAAATTAGACGGACTCTACG
>CAMCXE010000057.1 GCA_945882995.1 Thalassocella blandensis
ACACCAGCACTAGCGGGAGAAAAGTTTGATTATTAATGTTCAGAAAATGTATTCGATGAATTAACTTTCGTTGCATGCATTGGGCGCGTGATGGCAATTAGATCATCTTCATGGTGGCGACCTAGTCCCGTGAGTTGTCAAAGCGCGTCAATTCGGGATGACACTATTTCCTGTTTAACGTGTAAATCGAGAAAGTCATTTCAATGGATTTTAGGAAATGGCACCAAAAATGCCCTTTTGACTACACGCATCAAGAAATGGCTTTTTGAGAAAATTGCATTCTGCATAAGGGTTGTTTTGAGCTTGCCTAGTTACCGTCTTTAAAATATCTGTAGGTTGCCTGCCGTCTTCCCTCCACTCATCCAGCGCTTGGGTCAGCCAATACTTGCCATCATTTTCCCCGCAGAATTTAGCTTTATAGAGCTCTTCAATGCCATACACATCCTTCCACGTATCAATTTTTTCGTCGAGGGCGGCAGGGCCAAATTGCAAGTCAACGTCATCGGGAGTCAAATTTTTTATATCCGCATGCTGCAGGGTTACTCGCAATTCGATGGCATAAGGCGCTTCTGTAAAAGGAAAAAATACTTTGCGGCGCTGGGTGTTGCCATGCGGATCTTTCGGTGTATACGCAGGATCTTTACTGGCCTTATAACTGCTGTTGCAGTGATGGCAGGCTGGGACAAGGTTGCGGAAGTTGATCGAATTAAAAGGATAAATGGCCTTAGGCAAATAGTGGTCGTAGGCATCACGCTTCGTGTGGTATTCACCGAATAAATCGTTGATTCCGCAAAAAGGGCATTTTCCTGTATTGTTTTTTTGCACAAAAAATTGGTAATGATCGTCGATGTACCCGATCTTTTCGCGCAATGCGACAAGACCGAGAAGCGATTGCGAATACAAACCCTTGAAGAACGTACCAAGCTGGGCGGCAAGGTCTTTGTGACTGACGGCAATGTCAGCGTAGCGAACTAGGGGTATTGCCGGGTCATTTGCGCAAACTTTCTCTAGGTTATTGTTGCCTTCATACCACAATTTAAATTGGAGAATTTCCTGCAAAGAAAGCGAGGAAAATAGCCCATAGATAGCCTTCACTTGCTTATAAAAAGTCTTGCCTGCCTCTGCAGCCTTGGGGGAGAAGCCAAACTCTACCATAACTTCTTTGAGGTCAAGATTATTGTCAAAAAGGTCGGGATGAAATACTAAACCAATAGGCGCCCTGCACCACACTTCAAAAAAGATGAAATCGATAAACTCTTGCATTTTTTCCATTTGATGCGGCACGTAGGTGTATGGAAACAGCATTATCCCTGCACCTCTGCGCCGTTTTCTGGCGAAATATCGAGCATGGCTTTAATAAGCAATATTTTCTCCACCGAGTCTCCCAGTTCTCGATCGAGTTCATCGATTAGCCTTGTAGCCTCCTCGCCACGCTCAAAACGAGCTCTTATATTATCCATCAGTGTCTGCGCTTGCCCGCCAATAGTTTCACGCTTATTAAAAGTCTTCATGGTGATTTTATTAATGGACGCACCGAAGGTGTTGTAGTCGGGGTGGTTAATTTTTACATGGCGAGTTTCCGGGTCCTTTTCAAACTCCAATACTTTGTTCGGCTTGCTGTCGGAAATTAAAAACGGGCTGTGGGTCGTTATGAGCATTTCAGGTGTTTTTTCGCAATTGCCCAAACAGGCCTTAAGTTGGCTGATAAAATTGGCGCGCCAGCTAGGATTGAAATGCGTTTCAGGTTCATCCAATAAAATCAAACTGTTGGTATTACGGAACAGCAGGCATAAACCGAGACTATGCAGCAGCTGGTGTTCACCATCGGACAATTCTTTAAGCATTAAGGGTTGGTCGCAATTGTTTTTGCTAAAACGCACAAACTTAAAACGCATAATGCGCTGGTCCGATGCCAGCAGGGGTACCGTTTCACTCACGTAGTGGCTATTGGACTGATACAAATCGGCTTTGAGTGTATCGCTTACCGTGTACAGGTTGAGCGATAACAATACCTGAAAAGATTGAAATAATGACAGCGGCTTACCTTCGAAATTTTCCCGAAAAGCCTGTTGGGTGGCGGCATTGACCCAGTAATCCAGTATTAGGCAGTCGTTGGCGTCATCCTCGTAACTTAATGTTGCACAGCGTTGGAGTGCGCTGATTATGCGTGACGAATGTTCATCGCCTTCCAGCAAATGCAGTACGTTGAGTTGGTGGCGGCCGCTAACCGGCTCCTCGTCTCCAGCAATGATGGCCGGATGATTTTTTACCATGTTTTCCCGTGTTTGTTGGGGGCTTTGGCTGCTGCTGGAAAAACTCTCAAGTTGTTCAGGTGTCAACTCAATGCGGCGGCGTAATATAATGCGGAATTCTTTAAGTGTTTCTATGCCAATATTTTCACGGAAGGGCTGTAAAGTTGCCTCATCCTGTAGTAATAAATTACACAGCAAAATGGCCTGACTAAAACTGTTATCCAGATAAGCCATTCGGGTTTCCGGGTAGCCGGGGTAAGGCAATTGCTGGCTTAGGGAATTCCAGTATTCATCGAACTGGATAAAGCGCATTTTAAAAAATGGAAGGCTTAAAATTTCGTTTTCGCCCGATGAGTAGCCCAGCACATATTGCGGCAAAATAATATCGGCATAACCACTGCCAAATACTTCATTCACGTTGGTATCGAAGTCGCCCTGGTTCTCCCACCTAAAACGAACCGTTTCACCGGATTTTTTACAGGCCTCGACCTTGGCCCATTCCGGACTATCTGGACGACGGTATTCTTCAGGCATTCGAATCAGATAATCCAATTCAAAGGCAGTGGGTGAAAGATCCCTTTCGTCACTTTGCAGTGCTTCCGGCAAAAAACTGCGTCTTACGCGCTGAATTTCCAATTGATAAAAGATTGCGCCCAATACTTCCAAAAGATTAGATTTACCACCGCCATTGGGGCCTGCGCATACGAATGGAGCAAAACCTTCGTTGCTGGCGAGTTCTTTCTGTAAAGACCATTCGCTGCGAAAGTGATGTTCAAAGCCGCAGGGTAGACTGCGAAATCCTGCTGGATCAGTAATTTTAATTCGGACAAGCTTCATTTTTTAACCTGCTGACCTATATATTCCTAGCCTGCCTTTCTTTTCATGGCGTTGCACTAGACGCCCTTCATCAAGCAATTCGAAAATCCAATTCTTTAGCTGCTCATATTCGGCAGTTCCAAAGCTGTCGTTTTCTTCATCCATGAATCTATTCGAATCACCCAGCACACAAGTCCAAAATATATCTAAATCAAACTCACCATCTGGATGCAAATCATCCATTTCCTTTTCGAGTAGATGGCGAAGCAATTCGATCCGGCCTTCAGCGGTTGCCAGAAGATGTGAGTTTTCATTATTCAATCCTTGGAATTTTTCTTCACTCACGAAAATATCATATTTCGGATTGTTGTGTTGTGTGAGTTGCTCTGCGGGAAGAATAAACGATAGGTCAAGTTCGCCCTTAAAAGCCTGCTGGCTCAATACGCCGTAGAGGGATTCCAAATCGGTAAGGCTTTGCTGATAGTATGATTTGGTCTGCTCGATCTTGTCGGCAATCAAAAAGAATTGGTCTTGCATCCCTGGAGGAGGGATAGGAATGAGCAGTTTTACCATCACATCGGAGTCAAACTTTTTCGTGCCGTGACCCGCAGTTGTTATGAGTTTGAGAATCTGCCTCTTAAGCGCAATCAAACAGTGAAAAACGTAAGCAGTTCGCAGATTGCTTTTCAGCTTGATGGCTTTCATGTCCTGATTAATCGCCACATCAACCATGTTTATGGCAACAGGAAAAGAGTGCGCAAGAATCATTCCTCGCACAACGATCAGCAAATGGCCAGGCGCGATGCGCTTGAGGGCGGTTTCATCAAAAACCTTCGCGGAAATATGATCTTCCGAATCGAAAATTTTTGGTACTTTCATATCCTTCGGGCTAACCCACGGATATTCACCTACCCAAAAATCGTCTCGACTCTTACTTGGCGTACCGCCACTCGTAAACTTTCCAATTTGGCTAAATGGCTCGGTGCTCCACCCTTTCTCATTCCTAACCGGATCACCAAACATCTCCAAAAACACACTCTTAAGCAAATCATCAAGCTGTTTCAGATGTTGTTTGCGCTGGGCGATCAGCCCTTCTACTTTGCCGAGCAGATGGGCGATGCGGATTTGTTCGTTGAGCGGGGGAAGATAAATTTCTGAATCCAGATAGCTGTCTAGTTTCAGATTAATAATGCCGGTGGTTTTGTTTTGATAGCGAAGCGTTTTCCCCTTTTTATGATTGCTGTGAAGTACCAAAAAAAGGAACTCGGGATGAACTTCTTTTTTTTTCGGGCGAAGAATAGTAGTGAAGTTATTGCACAGATATGTATCGCCGTCTGGATTTTCAAAAAAAACAACTCTTCCGACTGGCTGAGTAGGGCTGCCGCCAGACTTCTCAATAATGATGTCGCCTGAGATAAGTTTTTTCTTTTCAACTTTCTTTTGGCTGATGCCGCGGCGAACCAAGTTGGAAAAATTTATCTTTCCAGAGTTCAGGAAATTGGCCGTGCGAATTACGCCCACACCCTCACCATTAAGAGCTTCATCTCCCCACTCACCAGAAATTTTGTCCGTAATAACGTCCTTTATCGAGGTTAGCCTCATCCCACCACCCTCTTCAACCCCGGCAATTCGCGCACCATCCAACACCTTTTTACTCATCTCTCTCCTCCTCACGCTCCGCCATCGCCGCTTCAATCAACTTCCGCTCGCGTTCAATCTCAATTTGCAGCTGCTCTTCCGTGGGTAAATATTTCAAATATTCAGAAGCAAAAATCTGGCGGCTTTCGTTGAGTATGGAATATTTGGCCACGGCTTCGCTTTTGCCTGTGCATAAAATTAAGCCAATGGTGGGGTTGTCGCCTGTAACCTTGAAACGATCTTCAAACAGGCGCACATAGCCGTCCATTTGGCCGATGTCGCGGTGGTTGAGTTTGCCAATTTTCAAATCGATGAGCACAAAACATTTCAGTAGATAGTTGTAAAACACGAGGTCGATGTAAAAATCATCCTCGTCAAAACGAATGTGCTTTTGCCGTGCGACAAACGAAAAGCCTTTGCCTAGCTCCAGCAAAAAGGCTTGCAAGTTATTCATAATGGCTTGTTCTAAGGTGCTTTCATGTAAATTTTGGCTATCGGGTAGCCCCAAAAACTCCAACACATAGGGGCTTTTGATCAGGCTTTCAGGGCCTTGTTTTTCGCCGGGCAGGCGTTCCCTGGTGGCGTCTGTTAAGCCCGGCAGGCCACTATTGGCAAGAATGCGCTGGTAATAGGCCGACTGTATTTGGCGCTCCAACTGCGCTTTGCTCCAGCCACAGTCAATGGCTTCTTGTTCATAAAATTGGCGGGCGTTTTCGTCTGCTACCCGCATCAGGGCGCGATAGTGGGACCAAGTGAGTAGTGGCGAAAAAACTGGCGCTAATGCTCTACCCGCTGGGGAGAGTTTCTCGGGCGAGGTCAATTCTCTTCCCGCTGGGGAGAGCATGGCGCAACGATCCTGGAAGGTCTGATAAAAAAGGCGCAGATTCCATAAGGTTTGTACAGAAAACCCCTTTCCATAAGCGTCTGTCAGGCGGGATGAGAGTGCCTTGATAATGCGTTTGCCGTATTCCGCCCGTTCTTCGCCGCCTTGCAGCGCTTGCACGATTTCGCGACCAATCAGCCAGTAGGCGATGACCATATTGGTGTTGACGGCACGAAGCACATTGCCGCGTGCCTGCTCTAGAATGCTGGCGACGCGGCTAAATAGCCGTGCGTCGGGCGCGGTGTTGCTTTCTTGCATTTCGCTCATCCCAACATACCCTTCAGCCCCAGCAACTCGCGAACTATGCCACTTTGTACCTTGGCGAGTTCTGCTTCCTCTACATCGCCTACCTCGGCTTGAATCAAGCGGTCCAGTATCACGCTGGGTGCGTCGTAGTGCACTTCTTCAAAGACGTCGGTTTTGTAGCGGGAGAGTGAGAGATCGTAGTTGTTTTTTTCGTCCGCAATTTCGGTGCGCGGCACCATGAAGCACTTGGCCGTGCGGTCAGTGTCGATGGCTGGGTTGCGGGCGTGGTACTTGGCGATAATATCTTGCAGGTCGCCATAGCCTTCTTGTTTGGTGCGTTTATCGTCCAATGAATAACCGTCGGCCGCCATCTCATAAAACCACACCTGCTCGGTGGCAGGCTTATCGATTTTATCCTTTGCGCCATACACTTTGGTAAATAACAGGATGGCGGTGCTAACCCCCGCATAAGGTTTGAACACGCCGCTGGGCAGGGTGATTACCGCTTTCAAATCACAACGCTCCACCAATAATTGGCGCAAAGTTTTAAAGGCACTGCCAGAGCCGAACAAAACACCCTGCGGAACAATTACGCCTGCCGTACCACCTTTTTTAAGTAAGCGATAAATATTTTCCACAAACAGCAGTTCAGTTTTAGTGGTGGCGAGTTGTAAGTTTTCGTTTATGTCGCCTTTGTCGATACTGCCGGTAAAGGGCGGATTGGCCATGACAATGTCGTATTCCGACTCTTCGGTAAAACTCTTGCTGAGGGTGTCTTTGTAGTCAATGTGTGGTTCATTAATACCGTGCATCATGAGGTTCATTAACCCAAGGCGCACCATGGTCGCGTCTATGTCGTAACCCCACAGCGATTCAGACAATATGGTCTGCGCATTTTCGGTGAGCGTGGCTGCAACGGAGGTGCGCACAAAACCATCCTCATCTGGCGTTAAATCTTTTGTTCCTGCTTTTTTGGCTAGGTCAGTTACTATGTATTGATAAGCGCCTAACAAAAAACCGCCCGAACCACAGGCTGGGTCGGTGACTTTATGGCCGAGTTGTGGCTTCACCAAGTCGGCCATGAGTTTAATAATGTGGCGCGGCGTGCGAAATTGGCCGTTCTTACCTGCTGTGGCAATTTCTGAGAGCAGCATTTCATAGACATCGCCCTGGATATCTTGAAAGGCTTGCCCTTTTTCTTCTGAATCCTTTTCCATTACATCGAAAATTTCATCGATTGTTTTCACCGCCTCTACCATTAACTGCGGCTTAGGAATAATGAATACGGCGTTTTTCATGTGATGGGTAAAATTCGATTCGGCCCCGTTCAAGTCTTTCAGAAAGGGGAATACCTTGTCTTGAACGTGCTGCAGCATATCTTCAGCTTGCATGCGCTTAAACTCGCTCCAACGCAAGTTGCGTTTATCAATAGCGAATTTTTTTTCGTCCTCCAACTTTTTTTGCCAATCGGCATCGGTATCGTCTGCATCACGACGCGCACGGTATCCAACTGGAATCCAGAGCCCATCAAACTTTGAGGTGTAACTCTCACCGGTAAATTCAGCATCAGCCTGGCGCTTCAGATCCAGTTCGTCGAGCCGTTTCATAAATAGCAGGTAGGTGATCTGCTCAATGGCGGTAAGCGGGTTACTGATACCGCCGCTCCAGAATTTATTCCAGAGTTGGTCGATTTTACTTTTTAGTTCGGGGTTATTTTGTAACATGGGTATGCCTAAAAGTTATGCCGCTAGCTGTTCGGTGAGCTGCAGGATTTCGTTGATTTCAGCTGGGCTGAATACACCACGAATACCTTGCGGATGAATGACGGTGAAAGGCGTGTTGATCAGGTCTTTCTTTTCAACTTTTTCGCGCTCCACAATAAATTTTTTCAATAGGTCAAGAAATTCCAGCTGGCGGCTATTGAGCGTGTTGTGGGTGCGAATAAAACGAGCAAAGGCTTCGCTTACTGTATCGGGGAAGCTTTGCAGCACCTCTATGCCCAGAATGTGACGAATAAATTGAATAAAATGTGCTTTACGGTTTTGGTAAACTTGGCGCAGCAAGTTTACCGTAATGTGCGGGTGTTCTTCATGCAGCAGTTCCGCTAAGGCTGTGGCCTCGTCGGCGTTAACGGCTTCGCCATGTTTAATTTTACGCAGAATGGGGTTATGTTCCGTCAGCTCCGCAATTAATGACTCAACCATTTCACGATAACGGGTAATACTAACCGCTTCGTGCTGCGGGCCAAATTCCACCCATTCCTTTTTGTGAAGTTCATCCATTAAATCAAGGTGCGTCTGTTCTTGGCTGGTAGTTTGCTCACGAAATTTCATCAACGAGCCAAGTTTTGTGGTTAGCTCATCATAAGAGTCTTCGTTTGCCTTGCTCCAATAGTGGTTGGTTTGCGCTGCGCGGATGAGTTCTTCTTGTCGGGCGACAAAAGGTACCGAGAGTGGCAGTTCACCTATTTTTTCAACAATACCCGCTTTTATGGTATCGACCAACTCGCTTTCTTCACTGAGCAATGCAAGGGAGTATTCCAGCAGATCTCGTTCAAACTGCATGGCTTTGAAGTCGGCTTCGGATACTGTACGAAATAACGGCTTTATTTCCGCGCGCAGAAAATCCAGCTTCTGAGTAGTAAGATTGACCCAAAAATTTTCATCCTCCAGTCGGTTTAATGCTGTGGCAGCCTCTATGATTACCACGGAATTTTGTGGTAGGGTGCTAATCTGCAATCGTAATTTTTCAATTTCGCGTTCGGCAATGTCGTGACGATCAGCCTCAGTCGCTTTTTCAATTTTATCCAGCCTTAAGCCTGCAAGACGCACTGGCAAGGGTATCTGTGGCTTTAGCTCTTTACCTTTGGGGTTGAGCTTGAAGTATTCAAAATTATCCCAGCAGTCCAGAATCAGGAAGGTATCTTTTTCAATGCACCACGGCTTGGGTTTGTTGGTTTCTAGCAGGCGTGTTCCACGGCCAACCATTTGCCAAAACTTAGTATAGGAATAGACGGGTTTTGCAAAAACCAAGTTTACAATTTCGCGCACATCGATACCTGTATCCAGCATGTCTACACTGATGGCGATCCGTGGCATGTCGTTATTGGTGAATTGATCGAGCAAGCCACCTTTGCCATACACACGAGGGTCGTCGGACACGAGCACTTTTGCTAACTCACCTTTATATTGCGGGTAGAGCTTGTCAAAAATTTCCTCTATACGCCGTGCATGTGCTTTAGTTGAACAGAAGAAAATCGTTTTGCCGGGCAGTACACCGTTGGAATCTTTAATGGATTCCTCCATAAACTCGCGAACTATAAGGGTGTTGGTGCCCTTATTGATTACTTGCTTTTCTAACTGCGAGCCTTCGAAATTAATTTCCTCAACTTCTTTGCCTTGCAGTATTAGTCTTTTTTGATCTTCCAATGAAATAGTGCGCTTGCTGATGCCCTCCATCTGGAATTTGGTTTGAATTTTCATCACCTGAAAATTGCAAAGGTAAGGCGGTACATTATTTACGGCTTCTTCATAGGTGTATGCGAAGGTCGGAAGGCCATTTTCACAATAGAAAAGCTTGAAGGTGTTGTGATCAATTATGTCGGTTGGAGTCGCAGTTAAACCTAGGGTGATGGTTTTAAAATAATCCAACACTTCGCCGTAGGTGTTATAAATGGAGCGATGACTTTCATCGACCACGATAAAATCAAAAAAATGCGGTGAAAGACTTTGAACTTCATCGCGGATAATATTGAGAATGGTGGGATAAGTAGCCACATAAATCCGCCTATCTTTGGCCAGCAATTTCTCGCCTACATTTGGCCAGCGCGGTTCATGGGGAAGGTGCTCCTTGAAAGCGGCGAGAGCCTGCTCCCTAAGTGCAATACGGTCTACCAAAAACAACACTCTTTCGGCGTGGTTTGCACGCATAAGTGCATCCACCATGGCGATGCAAGTGCGGGTTTTCCCGGTACCGGTTGCCATAACCAGTAAGAAGTCACGATTTTTCTGCCCAATGCCTTCAAGCACCGAGCGTATAGCGCGAATTTGATAGTCGCGCCCCGCGATGGAGGTATTGATAAGTTCTTGCGTTAGCGGCTTACGATTGCGGCGAATATATTGAAAACGCTCAAGATCATCACGAGTTGGAAAACCAATTACTTTGCGTGGTGGATAGTTGCCCAAATCCCAATAATAGGTTTCAAGACCGTTGCTATAGAAGCAGAAAGGCAGCTCACCACCCAACTGTTTTTGGATGTTGTAGCAATACTGTTTCGCCTGTTCGCGGCCAATGGCGGCATTTTTACTCGAACTTTTGGCTTCAACAACGGCAAGTGGTTTACGGTCTTTACCGAGCAGCACGTAATCGCTGAATTGGCGGCCTTCATACGGAGTACGCGGCTCGCTAACACCTTCTGGGAGGGGCGTTAGTATGTCGAACTCTTCTACAACCTGCGTTGGGTCTTTAACATTCCAGCCAGATTGGGCAAGTTGCTGGTCAATAAGCTCAGCGCGAGTTTGTGCTTCAGATTTGGTCATGTCCTATGTTCCAACAAAAAATCAGCCCCAAGGATGCCGAGAGACCTATTAACTGATTTAAACCGTTATTTGGGCCAATAAATGTCGATGAGCCAAACGAAAAGTACTTTTCTGATAGTGCGTTACGCAGATATCACTATTCATTGGCTCAAACTCAAGCTTAGGAGATAAGCCTGAGTTTGAGCCAAGTTACGGCAACGGATAGCGAGTACCACTATCTGCCCCTTCCTGCATCAGTTATCAGGGCTAAAACGCCTCTTGTAGCCTTAATTTCCGCCCGCCGAATTTGCACTACAAGTGCTCCTGATTTTCGCACAACATTGGGCCGCACAGCTTTTTTGCGCTCGGCTGAGGTTTCTAAATTAAGACCTCATTAGTCTATTAACCTTTGGCGCGTTCTTCCAGAATGGCTACCGCCGGCAATACCTTGCCTTCTACAAACTCCAGAAAGGCGCCGCCACCGGTAGATACATAGGAAATTTTATCGGCCTGATGCCACTTGTCGATGGCCGCTAAAGTATCGCCGCCGCCCGCTACGGAAAATGCGTCACTTTCGGCAATAGCGCGGGAAATGGTTTCGGTGCCTTGGGCAAAGGCGTCGAATTCAAATACACCGCAGGGGCCGTTCCATAATACGGTTTTGGCGTGTTTGATAATGTCCGCTACACGGGCCGCTGTTTCTGGGCCGTAGTCGATAATTTCTTCATCGGCCTGAATTTCATTGGCTTTTTTAACTTCACACACCGAGTGATGATTCCAGGATTTAAAACCCTCTTTGGTGACGCGCACATCCGTGGCAAATACCACTTGAGTTTGCGCGCACAGGCGCTGAGCTTCGGGGATTAAATCTTTTTCATACAATGAATTGCCTACTTCGTTGCCGGCGGCTGCCACAAACGTGTTAGAAATACCGCCGCCCACCACTAAAATATCGGCAATTTTAGACAGAGCGTCTAATACACTTAATTTTGTAGACACTTTTGAGCCGCCCACAATAGCCACTAAAGGGCGCGCAGGGTTGTCGAGCACTTTAGCTAAGGCCGTTAATTCCGCTGCCAATAAAGGGCCGGCGCAGGCAATGGGCGCGAATTTAGCCACACCATGGGTAGACGCCTGAGCACGGTGTGCAGTGCCAAAGGCATCCATTACAAAAACATCACACAGTGCGGCCATTTTTTTACTTAGGGCATCGTCATTTTTCACTTCGCCCACATTAAAACGCACGTTTTCCAGTAACACTAAATCACCGGGCATTTCAAAACCGTCCACCCAATTTTGTATCAAGGGCACTGGGCGGCCTAATTTTTCGCTGAGGTAAGCGGCCACGGGGGCCAGCGACTTGGATGCATCAAACTCACCTTCGGTGGGTTTGTCGAGATGGGACATCACCATCACTTTGGCGCCTTGGCTCAGTGCTTCGCGAATGGTGGGGACAGACGCGTCGATGCGCACGGTGCTGGTAATGCGGCCGTTATCTAAAGGCACATTTAAATCTTGGCGAATTAATACGCGTTTGCCTTGCAAATCTTGCTCTGACATTAATTTAACTGACATGAAATTCTCCACAACAATAAAAGAAAAAGGCCGCACCGGGCGGCCTCATAACATTAATCCAACAACTCGGTGACTGTGTTAACCACGTTTTCCACCGTAAAACCAAACTCTTCCAGTAGCGCAGGCCCAGGCGCAGACTCACCAAAGGTGGACATTCCCACCACGCGGCCGTCCAGCCCCACATATTTGTACCAATAATCCACATGGGCCGTTTCCACGGCGACACGCGCGGTTACCGCCAGCGGCAATACCGCTTCTTTGTAGGCAGCGTCTTGTTGGTCGAACAGGCTGGTGCTGGGCATGGACACCACACGCACTTGTTTGCCGGCGGCAGTTAATTGCTCCGCCGCTTGCACCGCCAGGGACACTTCTGAACCTGTGGCTATCAATATGGCTTCCGGCTCGCCGGTGCAGTCGCGCAGCACATAACCGCCTTTGGCGATTTGGCTGAGTTGCTCGGCGCTGCGTGCAATCGGGTCGAGGTTTTGGCGGCTGAACACCAGTGCGCTGGGGCCGTGGCGACGCTCAATGGCCGCCTTCCAAGCCACGGCGGTTTCGGCGGCGTCCGCTGGGCGCCAGGTGGCCATATTCGGCGTCATGCGCAAATTGGCCAGTTGCTCAATGGGTTGGTGAGTGGGGCCGTCTTCGCCTTGACCGATGGAGTCGTGGGTGTACACAAAAATGCTTTGAATGCCCATGAGCGCCGACATACGCACCGCGTTGCGCGCGTATTCCATAAACATCATGAAGGTAGCGCCGTAGTTGATGAAGCCGCCGTGCAAGGCAATACCGTTCATGATGGCGCTCATGCCAAATTCACGCACCCCGTAATACAGGTAGTTGCCGCTGGCATCTTCGGCACTGATGCCTTTTGAGCCAGACCAGAGCGTGAGGTTGGAACCGGCCAGGTCAGCGGAGCCGCCGAGCATTTCAGGCAAGAGGGCGCCGAAGGCGGCAATGGCGTTTTGTGAGGCTTTGCGGCTGGCGATTTTCTCGCCTTTGGCTTGGCAGCTGGCAATAAAGTCATCGGCCTTGGCGGCGAAATCGGCAGGCAATTCGCCTTTAATTACGCGGCGCTCAAACTCGGCGGCCAGTTCGGGGTGCGCCGCTTGGTAAGCGGTGTATGTGCTGTTCCACGCCGCTTCGGCGGCTTGGCCTTTGCTGTTGGCATTCCAGCCGGCATAAATGTCCGCTGGAATTTCAAAGGGCGCGTAAGGCCAGTTGAGGAATTCTCGCGCCTTGGCGATTTCCGCATCACCCAGTGGTGAGCCGTGGCAATCGTGGCTGCCAGATTTGTTGGGGGAACCAAAACCGATAATGGTTTTGCAGCAGATGAGAGTAGGTTTGGTGGTTTCGGCCTGGGCGGCCACAATAGCGGCCTTAATAGCCTCGGGGTTGTGGCCGTCTACGGCGGGAATAACTTGCCAACCGTACGCTTCAAAACGCTGTGGAGTATTGTCGGTAAACCAGCCTTCCACGTGTCCGTCGATAGAGATGCCGTTATCGTCGTAAAAGGCGATTAGCTTGCCCAAACCTTGCGTGCCGGCCAGCGAGCAAACCTCGTGGGAAACACCCTCCATTAAGCAGCCGTCACCCAAAAAACAGTAGGTGTAGTGGTCCACTACCGCATGCCCGGGGCGGTTAAATTGCGCGCCCAACACTTTTTCGGCTAGTGCAAAACCTACGGCATTGGCAATGCCTTGCCCCAATGGGCCAGTGGTGGTTTCCACGCCGGGGGTATAACCGTATTCTGGGTGGCCGGGGGTTTTGGAGTGTAACTGACGGAAGTTTTTCAGGTCTTCCATAGACAGGTCATAACCGCTCAAATGCAATAGCGAATAAATCAGCATGGAGCCGTGACCGTTGGACAGAATAAAGCGGTCGCGGTCGGGCCACTGGGTGTTGCTGGGGTTGTGCTTGAGGAAGTCATTCCAGAGGACTTCGGCAATATCCGCCATGCCCATAGGGGCGCCGGGGTGGCCGGAGTTGGCTTTTTGGACGGCGTCCATACTCAGCGCGCGGATAGCATTGGCAAGTTCAAAACGAGACGGCATAACGAAGGCTCCGAAGTGGTGTGCAAACAAAAAAGGGAGTTAAGAACAACTAGGGCCGACCAAGGCCACAAGGGTCCGCCGAAAAGCCCCGCATTATCCTGACATTTAGTGCATAAACCAAGCGGGCGATGAGTGAGCCCCTGGAGTATCTTTTCGGGGCTTAGTGGGGGGTTCACTACACGACACAGCCTTCACTGATCATCGTGAATCTTCGGACGTTCATGCTCAATCAGCAGGGAATGGCCGCAAACCGCTCACAATACACCACTGGGTGGTTTGCGGCTGCGGCAGTTTCCGAATGAAAATCCACAAAAACCATCTGCCATGCCGAGAAACTCAATAGTGGATTTTGGTGGGGGAGCATGACTATACTTCTGGCTGCATGATTTTACCTCGGTATCCTTCGGTTTTGGCTTGGGCTGTGAGTATTGTGCACAACTGAGCTTGACCGACCTGCACAAAACCAACGGGGCATAGGGTGGCGGGCTGGCTTTTGCCGCCCTCATGGCTGCGTGCCTCGGCTGGTCTCGTCCCGTAAGGCGCTCTCGGCTAAGTGTGTGTTTGCCGATGGTCATCGAAAATTTACACAACGACTCAAAGCAAGCCTACATCTATACTCTTTTTCGGATGACGTTTGGGCTCGCGCACAACAGAGATACGGTTAATGACAACGCATGACGCTGACAACGGCGCCGCCAATAGCGGACCACCTTTAGAGCAGACAGATGATCTGCTAACACCGGCAGACCTTGGCTTAACGGGATTTTGGGAACCTGCGGAGGCGGCAGAAAATTTTGCCTCCACCACCACAGCGGACAAAGGTACTTTCGAAACGGCGCCTGAGCCACCCGCGCCAAAGGCCGCAGACTGGTCGTTGAGCAGAGGTCAATGGCTTCAAATCTATTTGATTGGTGTGATCGCCTCGAACCTGTATCTGCTGTTTTTCGCAGGGCACTTCGATATCGGTTTTTGGAGAAATTGGGTTGAACAGTTAGCTACGACTGGTTTTGCGAATTATCGTGGTGACTACCCTCCGCTGTGGAGTGACTGGCTCTATTGTGTCAGCCGATTTTATGTGCATTTTCAAATGCCCATCGAAAATGACATTCTATTTAAGTACTTAACCCAGCTACCCATTACCGTATACCATCTTTTGCTAACTTGGCTTATTTATACGTTGGTTAAAGCAAAAAATACTAGCGATACGCATTTTCATACGGCCTTGGCTTTCACCGTCTTTAATCCAGCGATTTTATTTAACGGCCCAATTTGGGGGCAAATAGACGTTACACCCTTAGTGCCATTGATTGCGGGTCTGATGGCGGGCACCAGCAAGCGCTATCAGTATTTGGCCGTGCCATTGTATACCATTGCCATGCTAACCAAATTCCAAATGATCGCCTTTGCTCCGGTTTTCGGTATTTTGTTTTTACGCAATTATAAAAGTCATCTTGTCGGGATTTTGCTCAGCGCACCCATTTTCGCGTTGGCATTCCTGCCGGCTTTTTTGGCGGATAACTTCAAGCAGGCATTTTCACTGCCCTACATCGGTGCCATAAATATGTTTAGCGCGGCTACCATGGGCGCTGCAAATCTTTGGTTATTAGTGGTGGGCAATTTAGCCCCCGATAACTCGCTACTGTTTGGTATTACCCCGGATTCCCCCCTAGCGAGTATTTTCACTGTGCGGCGTTTCGGGATGCTAAGTTTCTCCTTCGTCTGTCTGCTGGTAGCTTTGGCAGGCGTAAAAAATCTCTTTATTAGTAAAACCTATCAAAACCAAGCCCGATTGCGGGTGGATATGTTTTTTTATGCAACGCTATGTGCAGTCACCTTTTTTACCTTGCTGCCGGGCATGCACGAGCGTTACCTGTTGCCCGCCGCCATTGTAGCCCTTGCCTATTACGCCGTATCACCCACCAAAGCTTTTTACCCAATAATGCTGGGCTTAATCTCGGCGCTCAATGTCACCATGCAGCACGGCCTCAAAACCTACTCAATATGGCCGAGCCTAGCCTGGTTGATGGTGGGCGTATTCTGCTACGGATTGCTGGAATTTTTATTTGGCAATATTTGGCTAAACTTTTTGAGACGGCTAATTTTTAGAGTTTCTTCGTTTAGACTGTTTGCGATCTGTGTGTTTTTGATCAGCACAGCCGTTACGACCAATTACTTGTATCAGAACAACAAAATTCATCGCGTGACCTTGGCGCAAAATCAGACCCTGCTAACCCAATTGCCCCCTACGTTTACCTCTCAGGATTGGGGCGCTTTGCAGATTAATCAGAGCGTCGCGGGCACTCCTTTACGCCTCGGTAAGACAAGGTACGCACACGGCTTTGGAACCCACGCAAACTCGGTGATAAAATTCGCCCTTCCGCCTAATGCGTCACAATTTTCGTTTGCAGCGGGTTTGGATGGGGCTGTTGAAGTTGCTAATGTGCAATTTTCTGTCTTGGCTGGCGAAACATTATTGTGGTCGTCCCCCGTGATAAACCGATCAAACGATAAACTTGGCACTGTGACCGTCGATCTAAACGATGCCAAGGAGATCACTTTGAAAGCTTCCAATCTGGGCAGCGCCGGCAGCGATCATGCGAATTGGATTAACCCTGTGATTACGTTGCACGATTAATGACAATCCATTTAACCGCAAGGCGCCACTGTTGGACTTTGAAGCCCACCGGGGAGGCGACGCATGCTTAAACAGCAGGCTCTACGTTTTTTATTCGTTGGGGCGCTGAATACACTGGTGGGCTACTGTCTCTATGCCTTTTTTATTTGGTTAGGGTTCGGCTATGCCCTGTCATTGACCTTCGCTACAATTTTAGGGGTGTTGTTTAACTTCAAGTCTATAGGCGCGCTGGTTTTCAAAAGTCGTGACAACGCACTCTTGATTCGCTTTGCGTCGGTATATTTAGTTGTCTATGCCGCGAATATGTGGGTAGTGGGGCTTCTGGTAAAAAATGGCATGGGAACGTACTTGGCAGGAATAATAACAATTGTGCCGCTGGCTGTTGTGTCGTTCTTGTTGAATAAATATTGTGTTTTTAAAAGGTGATGTCATGAGAATGATAAGTGTAGTTACGCCCTGCTACAACGAGCAAGATAATGTGGCTGAATGTGTCAGCCTCATTAAAGAATTATTCTCCAAATACGCGAACTACACCTATGAGCATATCTTCATCGATAACGCATCCACTGATGACACGCTGAGGATTTTAAAGGAGATAGCTGAGCGGGATAAATGCGTAAAAATCATAGCCAATAGCCGAAATTTTGGCCATATCCGGTCGCCTTATCACGGGCTGTTGCAGGCATCCGGTGATGCCGTGATTTTCTTTGTTGCCGACATGCAGGATCCGGTCAGTCTAATCCCTGAATTTATTCAGAAGTGGGAGGAGGGATTCAAAACCGTGGTGGGAACCAAAAAAACCAGTGAAGAATCCTCGGTGATGTTTGCCATCCGCAAGGCTTATTATCGCACCGTCAACACGCTCTCCAATGTCAACCTCATCGACAACTTCACTGGATTCGGCCTTTATGATCGCGAGGTTGTTGAGCATCTGCGGAAGATTAATGATCCATACCCCTATTTTCGCGGGTTGGTGGCTGAAATAGGCTTGAAAATATGCCAAATACCCTATGATCAACCGGTGAGAGTGCGAGGTATCACCAAAAACAATTTTTTCACGCTTTATGATATTGGCATGTTAGGGATAATTTCGCATTCGTTAGTGCCTTTGCGTATCGCAACTATGACTGGGTTTTGTATTTCGTTTCTGAGTATTTTAACTGCGCTAATCTATTTTGCGTTGAAATTGATATTTTGGAGTTCGTTTAGCTTGGGGTTGGCGCCAGTAGTGATTGGGCTATTCTTTTTTGGCTCCGTGCAACTGTTTTTCGTGGGGATTTTAGGGGAATACCTTGGCTCTGTGCACACCTACAGCAAGCAGCGGCCATTGGTTATTGAAAAAGAAAGAATAAATTTTTAGGGCATATTTAAGGCGCATCAATGGCTACCGTCTCACTGAGCAATAACAAACAATTTTCCTGCGCTGAAGACAGTAGCATA
>CAMCXE010000058.1 GCA_945882995.1 Thalassocella blandensis
GAACTGCCCCCAAACCCATTGAGAACCTTTTGGTGCCTACCGCTCAACACCGGGCGCAGCAAGCGGCGCCCCTACCTTTTTCCTTACCGTAATGGCATTGGCCTGAGGGGCTTTTCACATAGCGGAGTAATAAGTGCCGATTACCTCCTTCAGAGCCGCAACACAGCCAGCGAGGGCAATTTACATAGGTTCGTGCCCACCCCCAAACTGCGTTAAAATGCCGCCCACTTCAAATTCGCCCACCGGCACCGGTTAGGAACAGGCTTTATGAGCAAACAACATTTGGTTATTTTTGATACCACCCTGCGCGACGGCGAGCAGAGCCCCGGGGCCTCTATGACGCGCGAGGAAAAAGTCCGCATTGCCAAAATGCTGGAAAAACTGCGTGTTGACGTGATTGAGGCCGGTTTTGCGGTGGCCAGCCAAGGGGATTTTGAAGCGGTGCGCGCGGTGGCCCTTGCGGTGAAAGACTCCCGCGTGTGCAGCCTAGCCCGCGCCATGACCGGTGACATCGACCGCGCCGGTGAAGCGCTGAAAGGCGCCAATGCATCGCGCATTCACACCTTTATTGCCACCTCGCCCATTCACATGAAGTACAAGCTGAACATGGCACCGGACAAAGTACTGGAGCAGGCGGTTAAGGCTATCCAGCATGCTCGTCAGTACACGGACGACGTGGAATTTTCCCTTGAAGACGGCAGCCGCTCGGAATTTGAGTTTATGTGCCGCATCACCGAAGCGGCCATTAAGGCCGGCGCCCGCACCATCAACGTGCCCGACACCGTAGGTTACGGCGAACCCGCCGCCTATGGCGCTATGTTTAAGCGGCTGATGGAAACTGTACCCAATAGCGACCTGGCAATTTTTTCCACCCACTGCCATAACGACTTGGGCTTAGCCGTGGCCAACTCCTTAAGCGCGGTAATGAATGGCGTGCGCCAAGTGGAGTGCACCATTAACGGTTTAGGCGAGCGCGCGGGCAACGCGGCGCTGGAGGAAATTGTGATGGCGGTGCGCACCCGCAAAGATATCTTCCCCGTGGAAACCCGCATTCAGGCCGAACATATAGTGGCTACCTCCCGCTTGGTTAGCACCATAACCGGTTTTGCGGTGCAGCCGAATAAAGCCATTGTGGGCGCCAACGCCTTTGCCCATGAGTCTGGCATCCATCAAGACGGCGTGCTCAAGCACCGTGAAACCTATGAAATTATGCGTGCGGAAGACGTGGGCTGGAAAACCAACAAGCTGGTACTGGGCAAGTTATCCGGCCGAGCGGCGGTAAAAGCGCGCTTTGAAGAGTTGGGTATTCAATTTGAAACCCAAGCGCAGTTGGACGAAGTGTTCACCCGTTTCAAAGCCTTGGCCGATAAAAAAACCGAGATTTTTGACGAAGATTTGCAGACCCTGGTGGCCAAAAGCCAAGCCACCCAAGTGGACGAAGTGTTCCAATTAGTGGACTTAGAAGTCTGCAGTAAAACCGGCAAAACCCCGCTGGCCACAATTCAACTTAAAGCACATCAGGAATTAAAGGAGGCCAGCGCCGAAGGCTCGGGCCCTGTGGATGCCACTTATAAAGCCATCGAAAAAATCGTTAACAGCCGCGCCGCTTTGCTTTTGTATTCGGTAAATGCCATCACCTCCGGCACCGATTCGCAGGGGGAAGTGACTGTGCGTTTGGAGCGGCGCGGGCAAATCGTCAATGGCGTGGGGTCCGATACGGACATAGTGGTGGCCTCCGCCAAAGCTTACTTGCACGCTCTGAACCTGCTGGAAAGCAGTGCTGCGCGTTTCCACCCCCAACGCGACGGTGTGTAAACCGTGAACGAACTGCGCCGCATGCAGTACCTAGAGGCCATGGGCATAGATATGTTCGTGCCGCGCAAACAGCTGCTAGGCGCCAAGCCAGCGCAGCTGTTGCCCCGGGCCAAGCCGGTGGTGGCCCTTGTGGACACACCCGCCGCGCTGCAGCAGCCGCCAGCACCCGCTGTGGAAACCAGAGCTACGCCCGCTGCTCATCCACAGCGGGCCTCGCACCTTGCCATGGGGCTGGTGGAGCAACTGCGCCAGCCCACCGCCGCACCTAGCCCCACGCCTCAGGCTGCCACTGCTCCAGCAGAACCCGCAAAAGCCGTGCGTTTCACCTTAAATATTTGGAGCTGCCCCGGCTGGTTAGCCATTGACGCCCATCAACCCCAGCTTGCCCTACCCACGGCAAGCCTACTGCACAACCTGTTTTGGAGCCTTGGGTCCCCGCAGCCCCTTGGCAAAGCGGAAACCCTGCATTGGCCACTGGTGGAAACGGCCAACCCCGCCACTGGCTGGCAGGCACCGCAGGAAATGATGGGGCTGTTCCTCCAGCAACGCCTGCAACAACAACCAGCGCGTTTGCTACTGTTCGGCGCGGCGGCCTATTACGCCTGCGTGCCCGGCGCAAAGGATTATGCGCAAGCCGTATTCAGCGCCATCACACTAGAACGCCTTAACTGCCGAGCACTGGTATTGCCCAGCCTAAGCCAACTCCTGAAAACCCCCGAGTTAAAAGGCCAGCTTTGGGCTTTATTGAAGACTCAGCGGGTAATACATGCCCGCTAACCACTTGCACCCACCATCCGGTTGCTTGCCCAGTTCTTTGGGTGAGCTGCGCATCACCCGCCTCACGTCGGAACACCTAGACACCATATTGGCCCTAGAGCAAAGCGCCCACCCACACCCCTGGAGCCGCGCCAATTTTTTAAGCTCCCTCACCTCTAGCCATCATGCCTGGGGCTTGTGGCGCGGGCCGGAATTGCTGGGGCACCTGTTCTTTTCGCTAGCGGTGGGGGAGGCGGAATTATTGCTGCTGGTTATCGCCCGTGCCGCTCAGGGTAAGGGCTTGGCGAAATTATTACTGGGTGCGGCCATTACCAGCGTGCGGCCTTGCGCTAGGCAATTTTTTTTAGAAGTGCGCGAATCCAACACCGCCGCTATCGCCTTGTATGAAGGCTTAGGCTTTAACCAAATTGGCGAGCGGCGCAATTATTACCCCGGCAAAAATGGCGGTGAGACGGCATTGGTGTATGGATTGGATTTAGAAGCGTGGGATTAGCGCCGCGCCGCGCTATCTCGTACCACTCGCCAAAAACCCCATCGCTTTTTCGCCCAGCCCCCTAAAAATGCCCGCTATTCCTGAATATTCAACTTCCAAGTCCCCCAGGAATACCCAAGACTATGGCTTGTGGTGGCGCAAAGTGCTGCCCGCATTCCCCTAGCCTACCCATTCAATCAATCAAGGCAGCCCCATGAACATCGGCGAAAAAATAAAACATCTGCGCACCGAAAAAAACCTCACCCAGCCACAGCTGGCCGAGCAAATCGGTATCGAGCAGTCGTACCTTTCTAAGTTAGAAAACGACAAATCCACCCCCTCTGCCGAGGTATTCGGCGCCATGCTCAAAGCCTTTGGATTAGACGTACCCAGTTTTTTAAACGGCCTCGACCGGCAAGTCATCGAGCGCCAGCTCAAAACCATTCCCGAGGTAGCGGCGCACCTCAACACCAACATTAACCATAAAATTCACCGTGCAAAAACTTGGCTGTATAGCTCGGCCGTGGCCGGCGTGTTGGGGGCCAGCTTGGTTGTGGCTGGGCACTGGGGGTTGGTGTTTGCCAACAAGCAGTTCTTTTATAGGTCGTGGGGTGTCGTTTTGCCCGGAGAGCCGGAAGATATTGGCGACACCTACCGCACCTTGCTGCAACTAAAAGAGGAGACGAAAGAAATAAGCCATGAGGAGATGGTAGGTCTTTACCTTCAATTCAAACTCACTCGGCCACGCCCAGAGGAACTTACCACCAGTCAGTACAAAGGAGAGTCCTTTAGGCTGGCGCTGGAAAATGGTTATCGCCCTTTCAGACTAGAAAGATCCATCGACTTACAACCCCCACAAAACCGCTACCTAATCCTGACCGGCGCCCTGCTGTTTTTCAGCGGCTTGTTTGGCTTTTTCACAGAAGCGCGCCTGCGCAACTTGGGGCGTTCGCTGGGCGTTTGATAGTGTGTTGGGGGCGGCTTGCTGCCCCCGCAACTGGGTAGAATTATTGGCGATACAAAGCAAAAGGTTCCACCGACTAATGCCGATATCAGCCACTATTTACCTAGCAGCATCATACCGCCTTCTAAATTATGTTGTTTAGGCGGCAAAGCCGCCAAAACGTACCCGGAGGATTCTAAATTTAATATTAACCCTATATTTTTAGATGCCGAGTTAATAGGCGCTAGAATTGACTCAAAAATTCATTATCGCCCCCCGCGCCGCTTTCGCGGTGTGGGCGTCGTTGTAAAGCAGTGGGTAATCGTTGCGACCTTTTACGGGTTCGTTATCCAGCCAGGTATTATCATCGGAAATCCCCCAAAAAGTGACGCTAGTAATGTGCGTTTTGTTTTTGCGGTAAAACTCAAACAGGCTGGCATAGCGCGCGGCCTGTTTAGCCTCTAAGGTCGTGTCGAATATTTTTTCCGCCTCGCCCACAAATTTGCCTGTGGCGTAATCGGCGTAAACCGTTACATCCAATTCGCTAATTTTCATCTTGTAACCGGCGGCAACAAAAGCATCCAGTGTGGTTTGTAATTCATTGATGGCAGGCCAGCTAAGATTGTCGTGACTTTGTGAGCCCACACCGTCCACCTGGATGCCTTTATTTTTTAAATAATCCAGCAATGTCAGAATTTTTGCTGTTTTCAAGGTAACCGTGTACTCGTTGTAATACAGTTTGCCGGCGGAGCTGCCCGGGCTTTTGGCTTCCAAGGCCTCTTGGGCAAATTTAAAGGCCCAATAAATGTATTCCTGGCTGCCAAACATTTCGAACCACTTGGAGCCTTCACTGGCATCGCGGTAGGTTTTATTGGCGCTGTCACTAATGGCTTCATTCACCACGTCCCAGTTGTCCACCACATCCGCATAACGCTCCACCATGGCGGTAATGTGTGTTTTGAGGCGGGTTTTTAGGATTTCGATACTGGCGGGGTCTTTTGGGGTGAGCCCCGCAAACATCCAGGCGGGCGCTTGGCGATGCCACAGCAAGGTGTGGCCGGTGATTTTCCAGCCGTGTTGGCGCGCTAAATCCGCTATGCGGTCTGCTTCGGCGGTATTCCAAGTGTTTTCCGCTGGGTGAATATCCGCAATTTTCATGGCGTTTTCGGGCGTGAGGTGATTGAAATCCGTAGCCACGATTGCACTTAAATTGTCGAGATGATAGCTAGATACCGCTGCGCCAATGGGGAAATAACCAGCATATTTGGCAGCCAACCCCTGCGCCGCAATGCCGCTGGACGAGCTGGTTGATGAACTGCTCGACGCGCTAGAGGAAGAGCTGCTTGAGGAGCTGCTGGTATTGTTACCATTTTTGCCCGAACCGGATTCGCCACAGGCCGAGGTGAGCAGAATTATGCCCGCCGAAAGGGCGGCAAATAGGGATTGCGATACGCTGTTCATAGGGGATTCTCAGTACGCTGGTGGAAGGGGCGCAGCTTCTCGCGCCAAGCCTAATTGGGCGGGAAGTATAAACACCTAAGACCTATAGTGGGTGATTGCGCGCGGCTTAGGCCGCAAATCTATAAACCCTTGGTGCTATGCTCGCACTGGCCGTAACCAGCCATGCCAGCTGAGCGGCAAGCGCCACAACCATACGACGCCTTCGGGCTATAGGGCACCTCCGGGAATTTAATTTTCGCGATGATCGCAAGGCATTTTCGCGCGGAGGGAGGGAGTTTATGCTGTATAAATGACCGACTGAGCGAGAAAATAACGCAGTGAGGGCGCGAAAAGTGAATTTCCGGAGGTGCCCTACACTTATTTAATTCATTAACTCCTTTTTCGAGGCTCCAACATGCCCAAATCTATCCTGATTTTTATCGCGCTTTTCGCGGCCTATCAATTTTATACCCGCCCTAAAAATTTAAGCGCATATCAAGTAGATTCCGGCTGCAATGTGGTGATATTTAGCACCAGCAGTTGCCCCTATTGCCAGCAGGCCAAGGCATTTTTTGAAACAAATAAAATCCCTTGGTGCGATAAAAATATCGAAGATTCAGAAGCCAATTACGCCACCTATAAATCTCTTGGTGGCAAGGGCGTACCCTTAGTGCTGATTGGCGCCACGAAAATTAACGGCTTTAGCGCCGCGAGGTATCAACAGGCACTGGCAGAAAGTTCTGCGCCTACTCACATCCCACAGCCGTAAATAAATAGGTTTTAAAACACTATGCAGTGGTGGGTTCGTTTGCTGGGCATGCTGGTGGGGTTGCAGCTAGCCGGCTTTACGGGAGCCGTAATTGGCTTGGCAGTGGGTTATGGCCTAGAGAAGGTTCTGCAACGGGACCGCTTAAACCTAAATACCAAGACCCGGGCAAAAATAGAAGGACAATTTCTAGTCACGCTGTTTGGTTTAATGGGCCACTTGGCAAAACTCGACGGCCAAATTTACCCCAGTGAAGTAGCATTTGCGCGGCATTTAATGGATAAAATGCGGCTGAACGCCCAACGCCAACACTGGGCCACAACGCTATTTAATGAAGGCACACAACCCGGATTTGATTGGGTAAATTGCGTAACCGAATTTAATCGCGTGTGCGATTCGGGTCGCGTTTTATTAAGTTATTTAGTGGCACTGGTCTTGGAAGATCCAGTCTTGCATCCTGCCAAAGTAGCTGCCTTGCAACTTATTGCTCAGCACTTGGGTTTTAATGCGGAATTGGTCGCACAATTATTACGGATGGCCCGCGCACAACAGCATTTTCAACAGGGCAAAAATTATCGCCAACGCACGTCAGAATTTGACGATGACGCGCAGCCCCATCAGCATGAGCAACATCGATCAGAGCACCACAGGCCGCGTCCAACATCGGCCCTGTCGCCACTGGAATTGGCTTATGAGGCCTTAGGCGTGAATGTCACAGACGCCGACACCACAATTAAAAAAGCCTATCGCAAATTAATGAGTCAATATCATCCCGACAAACTCAGTGGGCAAGGTGTGCCCCCCGAAATAATTAACAACGCCACAGCGAAAACACAATCGATACAAGCGGCTTATGAGTTGATAAAAAAGCAGCGCAGGTAAGCCGCGCTGTTTTAACGCCAAACGCAAAACCTCAACCTACCGCCCCGCCAATTCCAACTTCGCCTCTGCCACCGCAAACCGCACCTGCGCTGGCGCGGTGCCGCCGATGTGATTGCGCGCGGCAACGGAGCCTTCCAGCGTTAAGACCGCAAAGACATCAGCGTCGATGGCGGTGGAAAAACCCTGCAGTTCTTGCAAGGTCATTTCCGATAAATCCTTACCGCTGTTCACTCCAAAACCTACGGCCTTGCCCACAATTTCGTGGGCGTCGCGGAAGGCGATGCCTTTGCGTACTAGGTAGTCCGCTAGGTCTGTGGCGGTGGCGAAGCCGCGTTTGGCGGCTTCGTACATCACTGCTTTGCGTGGCTTGATGGCGGGAATCATGTCGCCGAAGGCGCGCAGGCAATCGCGTACCGTATCTACGCTATCAAAAATCGGCTCTTTGTCTTCTTGGTTGTCTTTGTTGTACGCCAGGGGTTGTGACTTCATGAGGGTTAACAAGCTCATTAAATTACCCGTAACGCGGCCAGTTTTGCCGCGCACCAGCTCGGGGACGTCGGGGTTTTTTTTCTGCGGCATGATGGAGGAGCCGGTGCAGAAGCGGTCGGGCAAGTCGATAAAGTTGAACTGAGCGGAAGTCCAGAGCACCAATTCTTCACTGGCGCGGGATAGGTGAGTCATTAAAATGGCCGCAAAACTGGCAAATTCCAGCGCGAAGTCGCGGTCGCTGACGGAGTCCAGCGAGTTGCGCGTAGGGTGGTTAAACCCCATGAGCTCTGCGGTTTGCTGGCGGTTTATGGGGTAGGTGGTGCCCGCCAAGGCGGCGGCGCCCAGCGGGCTTTGGTTCAGGCGGCGGCGGCAGCCGAGAAGGCGGCCGTAGTCGCGGCTGAGCATTTCGTACCAGGCCATTAAGTGGTGGCCGAAGGTGACCGGCTGGGCGGTTTGCAAATGGGTGAAGCCGGGCATAATGGTGTCGGCATGGGTTTCGGCAAGCTGCACCAGGCCGGTTTGTAAATGCGTAATGGCTAAGGCGATATCGTCGATGGCGTCGCGCAAATACAGGCGAATATCCGTGGCTACTTGGTCATTGCGCGAACGGCCGGTATGCAGTTTTTTGCCGGTAATGCCGATGCGCGCGGTCAGCTCGGATTCAATATTCATGTGCACGTCTTCCAATTCCACCAACCACTGGAATTGGCCCGCATCTATATCGGCTTGAATGGCGGTTAAGCCGTCAACGATGGCGGTTTTTTCGGCTTCGGTTAACACGCCCACGCTGGCGAGCATGGTGGCGTGGGCAATGGAGCCGCGAATATCTTGGCGGTACATGCGTTGGTCAAAACCCACTGAGGCGGTAAAACGCTGCACAAACGCGTCAGTGGCCTCGCTGAAGCGACCACCCCACAAGGTGCTGCCAGCAGCGTTGGGCTTGGTTTCTGATGAATGCGACATAGTGGACTCCAAAATTAACAAGGCAATGGTCTAGGCCGTGGTTTGCTAGACTGGAATGGGCCGGCATTATCCGTTAACCGGGCTTTGAAAAACTACCTTGCAGGGCCCAACGGCATGTCATTGGGTGAAAAAACCGGCCGAGATTTTAGACAAGCGCTACAGCCGCCGACGTCTAGCCGCCAGTGGCTAGGCTCAACCCATCTTTTTTATTGTTCAGGAGCCCACTTATCAAAACGCCACATGCCCTTTCCTCCGCCGAACTGCAACGCGGTGATTTTTTGCCAGATTTATGCAATTTACAGGCGGTATTTCGGCTCGTGGTGCTGGGGCAACTCTTGGTGTTAGCCCTACTGGTTGCGGAAGTGGGCATTCGCGGCATCAATGGCTACAACCTCGGCTTGACCAGCATTACGGTGCAATGGATAGGCCTAGGCAGCGCCGCGGTGCTGTGCCAATTGCGCGCCTGGTTTCGTCGTGTGTCGCCAGTCTCGGCTGGCACTGTGGCCTATGGCACCGTGTTACTAACCACCCTAATGGTCGGCTACCTCGGCAAAGCAGCGCAAGGGGACACGTGGCGCCCGGACTGGGAATCGCTAGGCAACCAACTCTTGTTAGCCAGCTTATTTGCTGGCGTAGTGTTGCGGTATTTCTACGTGCAGCAGCAGCTGCACAACCAAACCCAAGCCGAATTGCGGGCGCGAATTCAAGCGCTGCAATCGCGGATTCGGCCGCATTTTTTATTCAACTGCATGAATTCCATCGCCAGTTTAATTGCCGTGGACCCGGACGCCGCCGAACGCATGGTGGAGGACCTTTCCGACCTATTTCGCGCCAGTTTGAGCGAGCCGGGGCTGATCCCCCTAAGTAAAGAATTAGACATTTGCCGGCGTTTTGTGCGCATTGAGCAAACCCGCTTGGGCGAGCGCCTTCAGGTGGCATGGCAAATTGACGAAGCGGCCTTGACTGTAAAAATCCCCAGCTTGCTGTTACAGCCGCTGATTGAAAACGCTATTTACCATGGTGTACAGCCTCTGCCCGCAGGCGGATTGGTGAGTATTCGCGTAGCCAAGCAAGGCAAGGTATGCCGCCTCGAAATCAGCAACCCGCTGCCGGACGTGAATCAGCTGAATACCAAAGGAAACGGCTTGGCACTGGAGAACATTCGCAACCGTCTAGCCGCCCATTTTGGTGAGGGTACCCAGTGGTTTAATCAACTGGATGGGGGGCTGTATCGCTTGGTCGTGGAATTCCCCACCGAATTGCCGAACGCGGCCTGAAATATCTCTGCGATTAGGGGTGAGCACGGTAGTTTTTCAACAGCCTGCTAAACTCAAATTGAACTATTTTGGTAACGCTGATTATGCATGTATTAGTGGTGGACGATGAGTTGCTGGCGAGGCAGCGCGCAATGCGCATGGTCGAGGCCTTGGACGATTATGAGGTGGTAGGGGAAGCCGGCAACGGCGAAGCCGCCCTAGCGGCTATTTCGGACCTAGACCCCGACATTGTGTTGTTGGATATTCGGATGCCCGGCGAGGACGGCCTAGTCACGGCGCAGCGAATAGCCCAGCTGCAAGACCCCCCTGCAATCATTTTTTGTACCGCCTACGATCAATACGCGGTGGAGGCATTTGGCACCTTGGCGGTGGGTTACCTGCTCAAGCCACTGCAGAAGGACGGCCTGCAGCAGGCCCTCGATAAAGCGCGGCGCCTGAATAAAATGCAGCGCCAACATGTGGAGTCCCCCAGCGTTGTCACTGCCTCTGGCCAACGCAAACATATTGCCGCCAAAACCCGTCGCGGCGTGGAATTAGTATTGATTGACGACATAGTCAGTTTTATCGCCGATCAAAAATATGTGACCGTAAAACACAAAACCGGCGAAACCCTGATCGACGACACGCTAAAAGAACTCGAAGTGGAATTTGCGAGCAGTTTTGTGCGCGTGCATCGCAACGCCCTCGTGGCCGTCCACCTCATCGAAAAACTGGAACGACTGAGTTCCGGCCAATATGAGCTGCAACTTAAGGGCACCAGCTATCGCCCAGCGGTTAGCCGTCGCCATGTGGCAGTGGTGAAGGAGCTTCTCGCCAAACTCTAAAATCGGTCGACGGCGGGCACCCAACCCAGCCGTCGCACCGGCCAAAGGCCGCTCGCGCCAGCCCTTTACGCGCTACAAGTCGCCCATATTCATAGCCCCTCCTAAAAACCCATCAAAAAGCTCTCTAGTTCATTCGTTAAATTTAAGACTAAAGCATGGCTTTAATACTGGAAGTGCGGATAAATTGATTAACAAGACAAAAATGTTCTAAACAAACATTTGTTTCTTGCTGGCACTTAACTCATTCCTTGCTTAATATGTGAACAGTAGTCGGCGGAGTGTGATGCATAGCAGCGTATTCAGGGCAGTGTTGGTCCGCCAGGAGATGACTTCGGATTTGTTAATGGATGAGCGACATAGTTAGATTTATCTATTAACCCGGAATGAGATGTATTTTTTATGATGAACGCCGCTGTTGAAGAACTACCCATCCTCCTGCAAAAGGCCCGCGAAATTTCTGTTTTGCAAATGCGCAACACGCTCGTCACGCATGACTTGACCGAGCAACAGTGGCGAGTCATTCGCGCCACCTTCGAAAGCGGCGAACTTAACGCACAAGACCTAGCCCGCAAAAGTGCAATTCTTGGGCCTAGCCTGTCACGCATTCTTAACCGTTTGGAAGAAGACGGCATTTTGAATCGTAAAGTGTCGGCCGCCGATCAGCGCGAATTGAATATTTCGCTGACCGCGAAGGGCAAACGCCTGCACAATAAAGTGCTGCCAACCCTTAGCACTCAGTTTGATGAGTTGGGCAAACAAATTGGCAGTGCGAAATTAGAGCAACTCAGCAACTTATTGAATCACGTTATTAAATTGATGTAGCACCTCGGCCCAAAGGGCATTCAGGTTGGATCAAAGCCTACCCAATGCCAAAGGTAAGTTCATAAAAAACCCGGCTAGCCTTGTGCTTTCGCCGGGTTTTTTTGTGGCCCTACAGCCACTCGACTTTGCCTGCAGCGACCACTTGACCAGATCTGCTGGGCTTGCGCCACGTTTCGCTCTATGATGCCCGCCTTTATCAACCGCGGAGCAATTTTATGAAAAAACTAACCAATAAATGGGCACTGGTAACCGGTTCTAGCCGTGGCATTGGCCGAACTATCGCCAAAGCCCTGGCCGAGCGTGGCTGCAATCTTGTATTACACGGCCGTAATGCTGACCACCTAGCCGCCACCGTGGCCGACATAACCCCGTTCGGCGTGCAATACCACCTAGTCGGCGGCGAGCTGGACAGCCCCGAAGGCGTTGAGGCTGTCATCGCCGGCGTTAAAGCTGGCCCTGGCTATGTAGATATTCTTTACAACAATGCCGCTATCAACAACGTCTCCACCCCCGTGTTCGAATTCACCCAAGCCGAGTGGGCACGCACCTTCCAAATTAATTTGTTTTCCATGGTGCAACTCTGCGCCGCTTTCGGCCCAGGTATGCGTGAGCGCGGCTTTGGTCGTATCGTCAACGTAACCTCCGGCATTGCTGGCCAGCCCAATTTGGCCCCCTACAGCGCCTCCAAGGCCGCCGTAGACAAATACACGCAAGACCTGTCTGTCGAGTTCAAAGGTTGCAACGTGTTGGTCAACCACGTAGATCCAGGCTGGATCCGCACTGACCTTGGCGGACCCGATGCTTGGGAAGATGTGTCTTCCGTTATCCCCGGTATGCTGGTGCCCGTGTTGTTGGACGACAATGGCCCAACCGGTCGCTTCTATGCAGCGCAAGATTTTAAAGGCCTGTAAACCCACCTAGTATCGAGTAAACCCCCATGGTCAACATAGGTCAGATAAACCGCCTTGAGGTGGTGAAACAGGTTGATTTTGGGGTTTACCTCGACGCCGAGGACTTGGGCACTATTTTGTTGCCCAAGCGTTATGTACCAGCCAACTGTGCCTTGGGCACTTGGCTGGACGTCTTCGTTTATTTTGATTCCGAAGACTGCCTAATTGCCACCACGCTCACGCCCACCGTCAGTGTTGGCGAGTGCGCCTATTTGAAAGTCAAACAAGTGAACAACGTTGGCGCCTTTATGGATTGGGGCCTGCTTAAAGATTTGCTTGTACCGTTTGCGGAACAACACAAGCCGTTTGAGGAGGGGCGCTCCTACGTGGTCACGGCCTACCGCGACACCTACACCGACCGCATCCTCGCCTCGTCGAAACTCAACCGCCACCTCAGCGAAACCGCCCATCACTTTCAAGCCAACGAACCCGTCGACTTAATTGTGTTCGGCCGCTCGGACATGGGTTACAAAGCCGTAATTAATCACCGTCACATAGGGCTTATTTTCCGCGATGCCGCCTTCAAGCCACTCAGCTACGGCCAAGCCCTGCAAGGTTATATCAAGGGCCTGCGGCCAGACGGCAAAATCGACCTAAGCCTGCAGCTGCCCGCCGGCTTGGCGCGTCCAGAACTGACGCGGCAGATTCTGGACTACATGCAGGCTCATGGCGGCGTGTCACTGCTCTCCGACAAAAGCCCCCCCGAATTAATTTATGAAACGTTTAACGTGAGTAAAGCCAATTACAAAAAGGCGCTAGGGGCGCTGCTGAAGCAGCAAAAAATTGTGATGGAGCCGGGCCAAATTCGGCTGCGGTAAGGATCCACAAACGCTGGGCCATTTGCTGCCGCGCCTGCGGACCATCGGTAACCTAAGTCAACCCTTGATCCAGAAATGTCTTGGAAACGCCAGAAAGCGATTCTTGCCATAGAAGCCGATCGGTGAACCTTAGGCTTCTGGCCCCCGCTCAGGCGTTGCCCACAGACTGCTTTTCACGAAGCTCCCTAGGGGTGTGGGCAGCCTCTCGTGCCGGTAGAAGTGCTCGCTACCGGCCCCCGAACCACCTCGACTCCACCCAACTCCTCCCAGCTTCAATCCCAGAATTGGCGCTTAAAATTGCCATTAGGCCGAGCGCCACCTAGCTATTTGCCCGTCGCTGACTATTCTTAACTTCAGGTAGCTGTATGCCTACAGCGCAATAGATCCATGATGCTAAGCCCGAGGAGATACCCTGTGCCAGTTCCGGCCACTATTTTGCAAATGCTCGAAATCAACAATATTGTCTACGCCTTAAAAGCGACGGAACCCCAAATTGCCTCGGCCCCAGCCAACCCGTGCCATGTGCGCTCGCAAATTTTGGAAGATAGCCAAGGTCGCGTGCAGGCATTGCTTCCGGCTAATGCCTTATTGGATTTAGAGCTAATCGCCAAGCAATTTGGACGGCAATTCAAAGCGGTCAGCCGGCAGGAGATGCGCCCAATATTAGCGGTGCAAAACCTCACCAGCGTCCCCGCTATGCCTGCCTGGCAAGGTATGGCCACCTTAGTGGATGCCACCATTTTGCAACATCCCGCCGTATGGCTGGAATCTGGTGACCGCTCCCAACTCGTAGAAATGCAAAGTAGCGATTTTCAGGCCCTTATCAAAAATGCCAACGTGGGCAATTTTGCGGTCAGCGCGCCTCAATTGCCCATCAGTGCCGAGTCAGACAAAGCACAAATTGCCGACTCCGTAAGCCTGTTTACCAAACGGCGAATTAAGCAGCGCTTAGAGGACACCTTAGAGTTACCGCCGTTGTCAGAAACCGCTCAGCGCATTATTCAGTTACGCGCCAACCCACGGGCCGACATCAGCGATCTCGCCAAAATTGTGGAACTTGATCCTTCCCTAACCGCCCAAGTGGTCAGCTGGGCCTCATCGCCCTACTATTCGGCGCCGGGCAAAATTAAATCCGTGCAAGACGCCATAGTGCGCGTACTAGGGTTTGATATGGTGATGAACTTGGCGCTGGGTTTGTCCTTAGGCAAAAGCTTTAACACCAGTGTGATCACGCCCCAGCAAATGAATACCTACTGGCGTAATGCCGTGGCCACGGCGGCGGTAGTGGAGGGTTTAATTACCAGCATGCCGCGCACCGAACGGCCGTCGTTTGGCTTGGCCTATTTAGGTGGTTTGTTACATAACTTCGGTTACCTAATTTTGGCCGAAGTGTTCCCGCCCTATTTCGTTAATCTTAATCGTTACTTTGAAGTGAATTCACCCTTGCCCCAGGGTGTGGTGGAGCAGCATTTAATTGGCGTGGCCAGCTGTCAGCTAGCGGCCTGGCTGCTGGAGTCTTGGAATATGCCCGTAGAAGTGGTGGTTGCACTGCGTCAACAATTTAATCCAGCGTATCGGGGCGAACACAGCGTCTATGCGAATTTAATTTTTGTGGCCACACAACTGTTAGCCAGCCGAGGCTTTTCCGAGCGCGAGGCAATGCCTATTCCCGCCAGCATGTATGAAGCCTTAAATCTGTCGGCGGATTCGGTGGAAATAACCATTAACAACATTCTGGAATCCGGTGACGATTTGGCCTCTATTGCGGAAAAGATGCAGGGCTGAAGCCAGTCAAACGACGCTAACTTCAGCCCTCATTTACCGTTTTAGAAATAGCCTTTTCTGCCGCCTTCGGGCGGTTTTTTTGTGGTCGCAAAAAATGCCCTGTGACGCTGAGTGTGCTGCAAGATAATTTTACCTAAGGATGCTCTGATTCAGTCTGCGCCACCCAATAAAATAGGCCTTGAACCTAGAAACCTCAATTGGGTGCCAAAAAGCTGTGTAATCCATTGGTGTGATTAGTGAAAGTTAAAAATCACGGGCAACCGGGTTGGTTGTTCGTGATTTTTAACTTTTGCTAGGCGCTGCCCGGGGGTTGCGCAGACATTGGTGATCCAACTGAGGTTTCTAGGTTGAAAATTAGGGCGGTTTTGCCCCGCCACCCAGTCAATCGTAAGTTGGTGTCACCACTTCTGGCTGATCACTCCCGAGTCGTTTAGGCTCCTGTGGCGGAGATGTGCTCAACTCCGTCAACGATTGCTGATAGAGCGCCAGCAACGCGGACTGGATGCTGCCGAGGGTTTGCGCCTGATTGCTGATATTGGTCTTAATATCCTCGAAGGCGTCGAGGCTGGAATTAATGCACTTGGCAAGGAGCTGCTCAGGAGAGCCGGACGACGAAGTGCTTGCAGCGATGGTTTGCCCGTCCTTAACCAAGGTGCTCAACAGTATTTGCTGCTGATTTGACAGTCGGCTGGAAGCTTCTTGCTGGATTTCCGCTAGCGACTCCAAAAATTCAAAAAAATAGCCGGGTTTGGCGGCGCTGGTGTACACCTTTAGCCAATCCAAGCCGGTGTAAAAATCCAGCGTCTGCTGACCAATCTGCATGAAGCTCTCGAGCGGATTTACGGCCTTGGAAAGTGAAGCCGCATCGTTGGTTAGGGTTTTGATCGATGTGCTAAAACGCTCAAGTGCCTGTTTAAATTCGGGCTCTAATGAGGGCGGTGCAAAAAGCGTGTCGGCCATGGGATGACTCCTTAGTGGGGTGGAAGTGAAGTAATGGAATTAAATCTCGAATCCTAGTTGAACGTTGAACCTAGAAATTATCAAACTTTTTTGCATTCCACCGTCAAGGTGCCGGGCGTGGACTAATACTCCGGCTAAGCTGGTCAACCATGGCGCGCACAGCGCGAATCTGCGGAGCCTGCTTGCTGTAATAGTCATGCTGCTTGATGACGGGGTTGGAATATCCCCAAAAATCCCAACAGCCTTGAGGATTGTAGGGATTCTCAGAAGACGGCTTAACCTGCGGGTAAAGCACCACAAAATGATTGGCGTCGGCGATAGGGTTATAACCCGTGTGCGCGTAATACTTATCCCCCACGACATCAGCGCCCTGCAAGCACCCATGAAATACAATATGCAGGCGACAACCACCCTGCTCGCAAGCTGTTGGCACATACACATAAGCCGCTTTACTCATGCTGGTGTGAGGCGAATCTATAAATTGCTGTTGGTCAAACTCAATAATCCGCCCAGCACCTTGCCCCGCTGTACTCAAAGGCGGGCTTAAATGCGTATAAATTTGCTGAAAAATATCCCAAGCTTGCGTAAACCCGCAGTCGTTAATAAATGGCGGCTGCGTTAGGTTGCACTGGCTATCCGTGTGGCTCGGCGTAATGATCGCGTGGCCGGCATTAACATCGGTGCGATACCGAATAGCACTAGCGGGCACGCCTAAAAGTCTAAAAAACGCCTGGGTTTGATCCACGACTTTAGTGGCAACTACCGCATCGGCTTTGCCGCTAAATAAATAAATTTTGTCGTTGGCCAGATTGCTAATCGGGTCGATGAGTTTTTCGCGTTCAAGCTTTTTGGTGAGCGTCACCAACAGCGGCGTATTGGGCCCAGCCTTAGCGGTGAGCGGATTCATACAGGCCGTAGTCGCATTGGTTAAATAATCCTGCAACGCCCAAGACTGCGCACACAGATACGGCCCTCCAGCCACAATACCCGCTCCCACCATGATAGAAGAATGTGCAATATAAAATTGCGACGTCATGAAGGCTCCCGATGACAAACCGGAAACAGACGTTTTGTTAACATCAATGGCGAGCTTAGGCAGGGGCTCGAGTGCGTTGACGGTGGCGCCAATTAGCGCCAAAAACAGCCCTAGAACAGCACGGGGAAGGCGGAGCATAGTCATAAGTCGAATCCCTCAGGATGATTAACACGCTATGTTGATGGCGCAGTACAGTCGACTCATCCTACATCAGCGGCTGCCGCAGTGCAAAATGTCATTTTGTTGGACCGAGAAGCCTCAGTTGGGCGCCAAGGGGTAGCATAGACTTTGGTGATCCAACTGAGGTATCTAAGCTGAAGGTTAGATAGCGATGGGGCCAATGCCATTAGGTACGTATTTTAGCCTTGCAAAAATTCTTTCAAACGTTGCAGCCACGATCCTGCCGAAGCGGGACCAGCCCGTTTTTTGGCCGAGTGGAGAGGTGATTTTTAGGGGCTCTCAAAATTGCCTCGGCAGAAATTTGCTCCTGCAATTTCTGCATTCGCGCCACCCAAGGCGATTGAGGGAGGGAATTTTTGCGTAGCAAAAAACAAAAAGTCGGGTGGCCTTTGAAGCGCATGGATGCGCAAATGCCGCGAGCGCAGGAGCTCTCGAACGGCCTTTTTGGTTACTTTTTCTTTACCATGTGCATCCATGCACTTGGCCCTGCGGGTCGCTTCGCGATTAAAAATTGCCCCCAGCAATTTTTTGGCCACGCAGCAATTTGCTGGGAGCAAATTGCCACAGCGGAGCTGCCCGAAGGGTGAAGGCTTGGACGGCCTTCATGAAAGAAAAAGTTACTCGCCCAGGAGGGCGAAATAGGAGCTAAAAACCGCTCGAAAAATTAGCTTTGCGCTTAATTGGCGCTTACTTTAGAGACTAGAGATTAGAGCGTCACCCCACCTGCCAAATATCTAAATTAGCATGAAACTGCTTTCCGTATCACGGCGAACCCCTAATTTTTCCGCAAAAATCAAGGTTCGCGGTCAAATTGACTAAAATCGCTAATTTGGTGGCGCGAATTTTT
>CAMCXE010000059.1 GCA_945882995.1 Thalassocella blandensis
TTCGATGACAAACATGGGGTAAATAAAATCATTGGCCGTCAGTTCGGTTTCGCGCACTAAACGGCGCGAAAATTCGGCAAAACGATTGCGGCGCATGCGCGTGCTGGGGAATTGGCGGGTCATAAAAAGTCCTCGGTTTTTAGGTTTAATGCGGGTCGCTCTGTGGGCGCATAGTTGAGTGACGGCGCTTGTTTGTTTTTGCACACCCTCAGCGTTTATTTGCGGTTTTGCGCACTTGGTCCACCATCGCACACACCTGCTGCGCGCCATCGGCAATACGCAAACTTTGGCGCTGCAATAAATCGGGGTGTACGGCATATAAATGGTTGTTTTTTACCGCTTGTAGCTGAGGCCAACGGCGCCATTTATCTAACCATTCGGGGCGGTTGGCATCCATGCCGCTGGCTAAAATCATTTGCGGGTTAGCGGCCAGCACCGCCTCTTCACTAATTTGCGGCGCCAGTTGGGGCAGGCTAGCGAATACATTGTTGGCGCCACATAATTCGGCGACCTGATTAAATAGATGTTCGCCGTTAAGTGTCATTAAGGGCGCGTTCCAAATTTCATAAAACAAACTTACCTTTGCTTGGTGACGGTAGCGTTTGCGCAATTGCTCAATACTCGCGGTAAATTCGCTGGCCGCGGCATGGGCTGAGGCCGTGTTATTGGATAGCTGCCCAAACCGCTCCACCGCACTGGCAATTCCTGCAAAGGTGCGCGGTTCGGATAAAAACACCACAAAACCTAACGTCTCTAAGTGGGCAATTTTTTCCGCTGGGTTACCGCTTTGCCAGCCCACAATTAAATCGGGCTTTAATTGTTTAATTCGCTCGTAATCAAAATTATCGTAGGCGCCGATGTTGGGTATTTTTTTCGCCGCCTCGGGGTGGTTGCTGTAATCCACCACCCCGACAATTTTATCCCCCGCGCCGGCGGCAAACAGCAACTCGGTCACATGGGGCGCAAGGCTGATAATCCGTTGCGCCGGCTGACTGAGCTTGATGAGTTTACCGCGATCATCCAACACCTCAACCGCCGCACCAGCCTGTGCGCTCAGCCAGACCGCCAGCAGTAACCACCAAGCCTTGCCACACATAACTTGCCGCCTAAAAAGCCACGCAATATAAAGGCTTTGTGGGCAGAGGGCCATGGTGTTGGTGAGGGCTGGGTTTGGGTTGAGGGTGGATCGTTGAAGGATCGGCGGAATTTGGCGGGCTAATTGGGGGCAATGTCATTAAGTTAAGGATTTTAGTCTTTCAAAACGTTTTCCAAGTTACAGCCATTGTCCTGCTGAAGCGGGACCAGCCCGTTTTTTGGCCGAGTGGAGAGACGATTTTTAGGGGCAAATGGACAGGACGTCCATTTGAGCCGTGACGGGACAGGAAGTCACGCCACGGCGACCCTCAAAATCGCCTCGGAGGGAGGGTATTTTTGCGCAGCAAAAACCAAAAAGTCGGGTGGCCTTTCTTTTTGGTGACTTTTTCTTTACTAAGCGCATTCCGGCGCTTAGCCCTGCGGGTCGCTTCGCGATTAAAAATTGCACCCGGCAATTTTTTGGCCACACAGCAATTTGCTGGGAGCAAATTGCCACAGCGGAGCTGCCCGAAGGGTGAAGGCTAGGATGGCCTTCATGAAAGAAAAAGTAACTCGCCCAGGAGGGCGAAATAAGGGCTAAAAATCACTCGAAAAATCAGCTTTGCGCTTAACTTAATGACATTGATGAGGGTGGAAGAGCGTAAATGCCGAGGTTTGGTGGACTGGTCTTGTTGCGCCCCTCGATCGCAATGCAGTCAATCAACGCGGTGTTTTGCCGGACCCGCAGCGGGTCGGCAAGATCGACTGGTTAGCTATCTTTAGCCATGGCAGTAGGCCAGAACGCCATAGTGCCCCGTAAAAGACTTATAGATAGCCAATGCCTTTTCCCGCCAAGAGTGGTCCTCCTCTGTATAAGTGGGCCTGCTTCGGTGCCATTCTTTATTCGGTGTGACTATTGAGTCAGTTACGCATTCGGCAGGGATTTTATCGACAGGGAAGACTAGGAGCGATTGATTAGCTGAAATCGACTCATAGGTTGAGCAATCGATATTTTTTTCATCCAACCATTCTTTGGTACAACACCGGTAGTGGTCCCAATGGCCGTCTTTTGCAGGAATGTCGTCTTCCCACATCTTGAATGGTCGCATCAACTCTGCCGCAAAGTGCTCTAACTGATCGGCACTGGCGGCGTCAATGCCCTTCGGAAGTATCAATTTAGCGAAGTATTTCATGATGCCTAACAGCCGCTTAAGCCTGCCCCAACGTATGCTTACTATACCCCTCACTTTTACCACCCTTGCCCGTATACAACGGCGTTACGGTGTCTTGCCCGCGCAAAATATTCACAAGTCGCGTAAATGTGGTTTGGCTACGGGCAATCAGCTTGCCGTTAATTTCATTTTGGTCGCGGCAGGATTGAAGCAAGGTTTTTAAGTGCTGCCAACGCTCGGCCAAGTCGGGTTTATTGAGGCTGGCGAGTAACGCCTGCCAAGCCTCGGCGGGGTCGGTTTGGCGGTTAAGTGGGGTTTGTGTTAGCCAACGGCTGCGGGTTTTGGCCGAGGTCTCTAGGTGGGCGAGCCACTGAGTTTTTTCCTGAATAATGCCATCGAGTTCGTCCACTTGGCGGGCGATAAGTTGTTCGCGTTCTTGTTGTAGCAGTGCTAACAGGGCATGGCAGGCCTGCATATCTTGCTGAATGTTGTGCTCGATTGCATTGTAAAAAGCTTCCGGCGTTAGGCTGGTCATGATGTGTCTCGCTTGTTCACTTCAGGCCCAACGCAGCTGATGCTAGCCGAATAAGACCTGATTAGGGGTTGTTGTCATCCTCCGCTAAAATCGCCGCGGCAATTTTATGCGGATCAATTGTGTAGCGCCCTTCAGCAATCGACTGCTTAATGGACTCAACTTTTTGACGGTCGACATCCGGCGCTTGGGTAATTTTGCCCTCTAGCTTCACCAGCGTTTGAGCACGGCTACTGAGCGACACACTATCTGCAAGGCTAGGGCCTGGCTTAGGTGCTGCAGGTACGCTGCTGGGCGTGCTGCTAACCGCTCGGCTTTTGGAGCCGGAGGTTGAGTTAATAATGCTGCCCTTGTTTTGGCTTGGGCCGCTGGGATCAATGACCATATTCTTATCCAAATTGGCTGTTAGAGGTTTGCCTGCCTTGCTTATCGACCGCTGCAACCAAAACTTTAACTTTTTTTGCGTATGCATACCCTCTAAACGACGCGCCCCTAGCGTGTCTGTACGCGCCCCGGCGCCACCACCACGGCGTCAACAATCCGCTGGGAACTGGCATTTTTGACGCGGACTGCTTCGCCCAATTGGCCGTTGCCCATGGCAACACCCTGTGCTACTACCTGTAGCCCGCCGGCAAGCGCTTCCAGTGCCACTTGGTCTCCCGTGCGCACAATTTTCGGCGCGGCCACATAGGACATGCGCAAGGTTTCGCCTTCCCGCAGAGGGCGTTTTAATTCCAGCCCCATCAGGCGCTCGATGTTGTCCACATAATTGGGGCCGATTTGCCCTAGGTTTTGGCGCGTAAATTCAATATCGCTGGGCTGCAGCCAATCGCCCCGCGCTAGGCTGCGTTTGGCTACGGCTACCAAGCCGTAGCGTGTTATCTGCGCCGGTATCATCAGGCTCCATGGCGTGGAGCTGGTGCAGGCAACTTTAATCGATGTTTGGCCCGCGTCGAGGTTGCTGCTATTCAGGCTGTAGGCCAGCGGATTACTGCAGCGCGCTAAGCGCAGGCGCGCATCCAAGGGCATTAGCTTAAGCTCAATATCGCTGGCAAATTTCTGGGCGCCAAAACGCCCAGTTAGCTGTTCCGTCAAAAACTGCGCAGCGCCAGCCTGCAGCGCAGCTGGGTTTTCAAAGCCGTCCTCAGCGGCCCATGCCGCCATGTACGTCAGGCTTAAGAGCCAGCAGGTGGCAACTCGCAAAAAAACGCGATAGCCCATAATTCTTATCCTATGCTTAGGTTATTCGACTGTACCCAAGGTCCACGCTCGTGTCAGAAAGTTGTCAGTGCGGTAGGTATTAGGTATGTAAGCAAAGGTTGTGCCCTAGGCGGGTTTTTGACAGCGGCATCAAAAGTGGTATCGGGGAGTGTGTATGGCAAGTGTGTTGGATAGCGTAAACCAGCGTACCCAATTAGTTGGGCAAAATCGTCTGGAACTCTTGTTATTTAGCTTGGGCGGCCCGCAGTTGTACGGCATTAATGTGTTTAAAGTAAAAGAGGTATTGCAGTGCCCCCCGCTGAATAAAATTCCCAAACGGCATCCCGTGGTGCGCGGTGTGGCGCACATTCGCGGCGGCACCATACCCATTATGGATATGCGCCAGGCCACTGGCAGCTACCCGCAAGAAGATATTGCAAATTGTTTTGTGATTATCACCGAATACAATCGCTCCACGCAGGGCTTTTTAGTGCGTTCGGTTGAGCGCATTGTGAATATGAATTGGGGCTCCATTCATCCGCCACCAAAAGGCGCCGGCAAAGATAATTACCTAACCGCTGTTACCGAGGTTGATGGCCGGCTAGTGGAAATTATCGACGTGGAAAAAATTCTCGCAGAAGTTTCCCCACTGACAGAAATTGTTAGCGCTCACGTCATCGAAGATTCACACACCGACGCAACGTTCAACAAGCATATTCTGATTGTGGACGATTCCACCATTGCTCGTAAGCAGATCCAAAAAGTGGTGGAATCCTTAGGTATTACCGCCACAGTTTTAAAAGATGGACAGGAGGCGATTAATTATTTGGAAAATCTATTAGCGGAAGGTAAAAATCCCTACCATGAATTAATGATGGTGATTTCCGACATAGAAATGCCAGAAATGGACGGCTACACTTTTACTGCCGAGGTGCGCGCCAATCCGCGCCTTGCCAATCTACATATTATTTTGCATACATCTTTAAGTGGTGTGTTTAATGAGGCGATGGTGCGTAAAGTTGGCGCCAACGACTTTTTGGCCAAATTCCACCCGGATGAATTAGCAAAACGTGTTAATGCGCGCATTAAAGAATTGAGCGAGCCAAAAGGTTGATGCGGGTGGGTAGGTATTCCACCGGGCTGGGACGGTCGCGGCGGCCAATGACTGAATTGAGTTGCCTTACCGTTGCGACGGTGGTTTGCTTGTATGGGGGCTTTAATTGATGAGCCACTGGAATAAGGACGATTCCATGCAGGTTAGCCCGCTGGAATACGCTAATTTTTGCGCGTTTCTTCAGCAGTCCTGCGGCATAAGCTTGGGCCAAAATAAGCAGTATCTCGTTGTTACCCGTGTGCGACGTATTGTGCGGGATAATAAATTAGCCTCCTTGGCTGACTTAACCGCGTTGATTCAAAAGCCTAGCGCAAGGGATATTCGGCAGCAAGTGATTGATGCCATGACCACTAACGAAACCTTTTGGTTTCGCGACAATTACCCCTTCGACTATTTGCAACGTGTATTGCTGCCAAAATACCAGCGTGAAAAAACCCGCTCGGTAAAAATTTGGTCCGCAGCCTGCTCGTCTGGGCAAGAACCAATTTCCCTCAATATCATCGTGGACGAATATTGCCGCAAGCTCGGCGGCCCCAAACCATTTACCGTTGATGTAGTGGGCACAGACTTATCCAGTGCCATGTTGGAACAAGCTAAAAGCGGCCTTTACGATCGCATTTCCATAACCCGCGGTTTATCAGCCGAGCGCATGAGTCAGTATTTTGAGCAGGTGGACCCCGATACCTGGCGCGCCAAATCGTCTATCAAAGACAGCATTCAATTTCGCACCCTAAATTTGCAGGACTCATACTTCCTGATGGGAAAATTTGACATCATATTTTGTCGCAATGTTCTTATTTATTTTTCCCAAGAGTTAAAATTAGAAATTCTCCGCAAAATGCACGCCCAGCTGAACAAAAATGGCCTGTTATTCTTGGGCTCCTCCGAAAGCATCGCTGGCATGAATGACTATTTTGAAATGGTGGACTGCAGTCCGGGTGTTGCGTACCGCGCGCTTTAGATTCGTTCGCTGGCGATTCGGAAAGGCTGTATTGTATCGGTATTGCACCTAGATGCTTCCGTTGGATGACGCTACGTGTGTGCTGCCCGCCTGTGCTTCCTGTGTATTTTAAAAGGATAGTGGCTGGTGAACGAATAGAAAACGGTCACCAGCCCCAGTCGTAAAATCCTAACCCAGTTCTAATGCAATTTTTTTTGCGCCGGCAAAATCCATTTTCCCGGATCCCAATTGTGGCAATTCTGCCACCTGATGCCACAGGCTAGGAATTGCCAAACTATTTAATCCCGACTGTAAAAGCCGGCTGCGCAGGGCATCAATGTCCCAGTTGTTGGCAAACAAGGCCACAAGTTTTTCGCCTTTTTTGTCGTCGGCAATAGCTACAACAATTACCTGTGCTTGCGCGTCGCCGGTTTGCTCAATGATGGCGGCTTCCACCAAGCTCAGGCTAACCATTTCACCGCCAATTTTGGCAAAGCGTGAATAGCGGTCGACAATGAATAAAAAACCATCCGTGTCGAGATACCCTTTATCCCCCGTTACATACCAACGCATGCCGTCGATTTCTTTAATGGCCGCGGCGGATTTTTCCGGGTTGTTAAGATAGCCCACCATAACCTGGGCGCCGCCGATTAATATCATGCCCGCTTCGCCGCTGGGGAGTTCGGTAAAGGTTGCCGGGTCTACAATGCGACAGCTGGTGCCGGGCAGAGGTAGGCCTACAGAGCCCAGCCGCTGGCCCAGTTGCGGGTGCCAGGTTTCGGTTTCAATTTTATCGGGTAAATTAACGCTGGCCACAGGTGTAGTTTCGGTTGCGCCATAACCTTCGTAAATGGTCTTATTAAATTTCAAATTAAATGCCGTACGCACCTCGGCATTTAATTTTTCGGCGCCGGCTACAATCAGGCGCAAGGGTTCCAACATCAGTGGATGCACTTTGGTGTTGCGAATGTATAGCCGTAAAAAGGTACTGGTACCAAATAAAATGGTGGCGCGGTAACGGGCTATCGCCTGAGCACTGCCAAGGGCGTCGGTGGGGTCCGCATGGCAGATCATTGGCAAACCCTGCAGCAGCGGCATAAATTGCGTAACCGTTAAGCCAAAGGCGTGAAATAGTGGCAAATTCGCCATCACCACATCGTCGTCTTCAGTATTAAGCACATCCGCGACTTGTTTTACATTGGCTAGAATATTTTTGTGGCTAATTTGCACGCCCTTCGGGGTACCTTCACTGCCACTGGAAAACAAGATCACCGCCAAGTTATCCGTTGCGGTTTTAGCACAGAAAAAATATTTTAGGGCAAAGGCGGGTAAGAGTTTTACCCAGAGCAGGGTGCTTAATTTTTCTAGCCAGTGAATGCTGGCGCCAAAAGTTTCCATTTCGACAACTTGCACACCGGCCAACAAAGTTTTAATGGGCAGGCCGCGCGCTTCGAGTTTCGTTAAAAACCGCGACGAGGTGCACACATGTTGAATATTGGCCTGTTCTAGCGCCGAACAAAATGCTTCACGGCTAGCCGTATAATTAAGGTTAATAACCGTTTTGCCGGCTAATAATATCGCCATGTTAGTGAGCACCCCGGCGGCGCTGGTGGGCAAAAGCACGCCGATATTTTGCGCGGAATTCTGTTTGATGCGTCTTGCCAACGTAATTGCACCAGTGAGAGCCTTGTGGCCCGAGAGTTTTGTACCCAAGGTATCAATAATCGCCAAACGACCCGCTTGACGTTTTGCAGTGTCGATCCAAGTTTCGCCGATAGAATTTAGGCTGCTAATATAGTCTTGCCAAGAGGCAATAGATAAATCGAACACGCGGCGTTTTAGCACATCCGCTGGCGTGGAAATGGGTAGTGCGGGGCCAAAGGCCACAATTAAATCTCGGGTTAAACCTTGGGCTTCTGATTTTAGGCGGTTGGACGAAAATGAAAATTGACTACCCCAGAGGCCGCGCAGATAAAACGGCACAATCACCACATCGGCTCCAAGGTTAGCGCAGGCGCGTTCATAACCCGGTCGAAATTCCCCTAAATGACCGTTACGGCTAATGGCGCCTTCGGGGAATAAACACACCACTTCGCCGTGATTTAAATACTCGGCTACGGTTTCCAGCGCGCGGCGGCTGCGTGGGCCTGCGTCTATGGGAATACAGCCGAATAAATCAAAAAACCATTTTAAATACCAGCGCTCGTAGATAGCGCGCAACATGACAAAACGCACCGGGCGGGGGCTGGCCAATTGAATAATGGCCCAGTCGATCCAGCTTACGTGATTGCCGAGCATAAGCACGCCACCCTGTGCGGGAATGTTTTTAATACCCTGTACGGCTATTTTATAGCGGCGTGACAAAACGTAACCCACAATGGCGCGCATTAAACTTTGCGGCAACTGATAGACCGTATAAAAACAACCCACAAGCGCAACTAGGCCGATGATTTGCAGGAGTGCTTTGCTACTGATGTTGAGTGCTGCAAAAGCGCAGGTGAGCGCCAAAAAAAGCAGCATCACAACGTTTTGCACCCAATTGCTGGCCGCTAAGGTGCGCCCTAGTTCGTTGGGGTTGGCATTAAATTGCACCAAGGCATTCAGCGGCACGGTGAAGATTCCACCACAAAAACCCACACCTAAAAATATCAGCGTAAAACCCACAAGGGAATGCAAATTCGGTAATATCAGCAAGCCCACCGCAATGCCTATGGCACCTAGTGGTAGCAAGCCTGTATCAATAAAATTGCGTGAATATTTACCCGCGAAAAATGAGCCCAGCACTATGCCTATGCCCGTGCTGGCCAATATTCCTTGTACCGCGATGGTATTAGTAAGGCCTAGCTCCTCTTTAACAAAAGCGGGGAACGCCGCTAGCATGACTTGGCCAACCCCCCAAAACGTGGCGATGCCAATAATGGATAGGCGAATAATTCGGCTGTGCGCTAGGGGTTTTAAGTCCTCCTTAAATAATTTGCCGCTAGCGTAATCGACCACTGAAAATTTCGCCGTGTTGGTTACAGGTTCTTGCGGTGTTAACCGGTACAAAAGCCCTAGCTCCAGTAGCGCATTGGCTACAAGTAGCCAGCCCACCGGGGCAATTGCCTGAAGTACTTGGGCTTCGGTTACGGCGTCTTTGGGGAATTTAATTTCGAAGAAAATGGAATACGCAAAAATGCCGGATAAAATAGCGCACATGGAAACCGCGGACATAATGCCATTGGCTTCGCCGAGACGCTCTTTGCCAAACAATTCTTTGAGGTAACCGTATTTGGCGGGCGAATAAATACTGGCTTGCGCGGCAAGCAAAAACGTCATACCAAAGGCTGGCCAGAATAGGCCCAAATAGTAGAACAGGGTGATAAGCAGAGTCAGCCCCACGGCCACCCAAGCCGAAATTTGCATAACCCGTGTTTTGCGAAACGCATCGGACAAAAATCCCGCGGGACTCATGAGCAGAATAAACGGCAGTAACATCATGGCATTCACTAGTGCTGTGAGGCCGATCTGTTCAGCGCCGTCGTGCAATTTGAATACGGTATTTTGCACAATGATCTTGTGCCCCAAGTCCACAAATGCATTCAGAAATGCTGCGATAAAAAGCGGAATTGCGCCTTTCACTTGCCAAAGTTTATTCATGCTAAAGGGTCTCAGGGGATGGTTAGCAGTAGGCGCCTCGTTCAAGCCGTCGCCACGGCGGCCTGAACGAGGCGCTTCATCACAGCGCTAGGGTTTAATGGTTACAAACGGCGCATCCTTAAAGTTGGTGCCGCGTATTTGCAATAACATGCCCGAGCTTTTTTCGTTGAGTATGAGTGATTCGTAAATTTTTACCAGATCGTCTTTAGTGACTTTGCGCAGCGAAGCCAAATAGCGATCTCGCCCATCAAATGCATATTTTGCATTCCAAAATTCATTGGCATAGAGATTCGCTTCTTTATAAAAATCGGTGGGCTTTTGCAAAATGCTGGCGATCATGGCTTGTTTGGTGGACTCCACTTTCGCGGGGTCCAGTGCGCGCAGTTCGGTTAGGTAGTTGGTTCGAAAATTGTCCATGCGCGATTTAATTTTTCCTAAATCAGAATTCGAGCTTTGCACCACCATTACGTAGCCCGGCACATCGTCCACCGGGTAGGAATTGCCTTGCACTGCATAGGCCAGTTGTTCATTGGTGCGCAGCTGGTTAAACATGGCGTTGGCGAGGAACGCATTGAGCACACTGAGCTGTGCTTGTTCATCATCGGATTTGGCTTCACCAAACCAGCCTTGCAGCAGTGCGCTATCTGCTAGGGCTAGTGATTCCTGAAATTGAACAATTTTGCCAGCCTTAGGTGTTACGTAATGGTTGGTGGCGCGGCTGGCTGGCAAGCGTTTGCCAGGTAGAATTTTTCTGGCAATGGTCGCAAGTTGCTGGCAGTCGGCTTCGCTATAGTTACCAACGGCTAGCACGCGTATTAATGGGTTTTGTTTAACGGCTTGATGGTAGGCCGCGAGGTCTTGGATTTTTATTTTTTCGGCTGCCGCCAAGAGTTCGGTATTAGTCCAGTGAGCGCTATTCGTTAACCGATTGGCGTGACCATAGAGTTGGCGAAATTCGTGATTTTTATCACTGTTGGCCAGATTTTGTTTGTAGCTGGTAAGGGCATCGCTGACTTCGGTTGGATTAAATTCCATGTTGGCGAAATTGGTTAATGTGGTTGTAAATAACTGCTTATGCTTGGTGGTGAAGCCCGAAATATAAATGGCCTGTGAATTTGGCCCGTTGAGATTAAAAACCAAACCCAGCGAAGCGTTGCGGGCGCGATCCATCAAGGTCTGGTTTTGTTTTTTGTACACGTCACTTAAAAGGTTGGCAAGTGCAACATTTTTGGCGCTTGTCATGCCTAAGGCGGTGTTGATATCAACGGATAGAAGCCCTTTATCTTCGCGGTAGAATTCGGGGTGCTGCAGCAATATTTCAATGCCGGGTGCGCTAACCGTGGTGTGGGGTTTCAGATATTGGTTGGCGACAATGGGCGCTGATTTATCGGTAAATAAATCATTCATGGGTGGAAGGGTGAATGTGTAGTTTTTTGCAAGGTTATCCAGTTTTGCGTAATCCGCTTCGGTGATGTTGCTTACGCCATAGCGTCCGTCAAAATAGCTTACGGGTTTGTCTGTTGGGGCCTGACTATTAACATGCCATACTCGCACATTGTGGGTGTCTAACTGATTCATGACGCCGCGAATAGCGGTTTCGTCGTAACGTTCATAAATTGAGTCGGCATTGAGCAAGTTTTCTAGCGGTAGGTCAAACTGGGCTAAGGTCAAGCCTACCGCTTGTTTCAGTGGGTTGGGCTTGTCGGCATGCAAAAAATCGTTGGCGCGCATGGCTTGTAACTCGCGGTAATAATTTTCCTTTAATCCTTGGTGTTTGATGAGATCTACATAGGCAAATATGGCGGCCACCACCTCATCCTGGCGCTTCAATCCTGCGTCGCTCAATTCAACTTCAATACGCATGTAACCATCGGGGCCATAGCCGTCGGCATCAAATTCGGCGCTGGTGTTAATGGCTAAGCCTTTCTTGCGGAGTTGCTCGCACAGTGTGCCGGCTTCTTCGCTAGTGAGTAGGTTCAGTACATATTCGTTGGGTTTTAAGCGCCATTGCGATTTGTTCGATTTCATCGGAAAGTCGACGAATAGTGCTTTTAAGTTTTTGGTGGGTTGGTAGTAGATGTTTTTAGATGTTTCGGCGCGGGTTAGTCCAGGTTCAGTAATTTCTGGCGCTGTGAGATTTTTATTGGTGATGCTGGCGAAATGTTTTTCAGCCAGGGCTTTTAACTCGGGGATGGATTGTTTGCCTACCAGTGTTAAACGCATGACGTTGGCGGAATAATAGCGCTGATAAAATGCTTTAAGACCGTCCTGCAATTTAATATCCGGTTGATCCGCTAGGGTTTCCAAATTGCCGATGCTGAATTTGGCGCGGGGGCTTTGGGGGTTTCCGGTTAGGGCGTCTATGCGGTGTAATACCCAAGGGTCCTGTTTTTTCTGCATAGACCATTCATTGTTAACGGCGTTACGCTCTTTGTCGGCGTAGGTGGCGTCAAAGGTGGGGGATTTAAAATAGTCGCTGAAACGGTCGAGGGCTTCGTCAAATTTTCCTGCATTAATTTGAAAAAGATAATTGGTCTTGTCGAAGGCGGTAAATGCATTGGTCATACCGGCGTTGGCTTGGGTAAATGTCATGAAGCCATCGGGTTCCGGATATTTGGCAGTACCTAAAAACAACATGTGCTCCAAATAATGCGCTAGCCCTTGCAGGTTTTTCGGGTCCTGTGCGCTACCCACCGCCACGGCCAAGGACGCGGCGGAATTTTCCAAGCTGGGATCCGAAACTAATACCACTTGCAAATTGTTGGGCAGCATCAGCGCGGCATAGCTGCGATCGTCATTGGGGCTTTTTTGGATAACTGTATTATTTATGGCATTAATCGCCGTATTGTTGGCATCTAATTTGGCGGGCTTGGTGGCTTGGGGTGAACAGGCGGTAATTAGCAGGGCGCTAAGTGTTGCCGCGAGTAGGGGGTGTAGGCGTGTGCTAAGCATGGGGTTTCCTTTGGTGGCTGAGGGGTAAATAGGATAGTCGTTCTGCGATGGCGCATCGGACACTGCGGTGATGCGCTAAGTTCGCGGGGTTAACCGATGGCTTGATTCGAGTTTGGCGGGCCTAAGTGTTATGTGGACGTGAGTTGATTCACAAGTCGCCCACGCTGTATTTCAGCTTCGCAAGCTCACCACCGGCGCACCGCGCTGTTCGGCCCATGCCCGCAAACGTTCATCAGGGTCTACGGCGACGGGGTTGTCAACCAGCTCCAGCAGGGGCAAGTCGTTGGCTGAATCACTGTAGAAATAGCTGCCGTAGAGACTGTGGCCGGAGGATTCTAGCCATTGGCGCAGACGGACCACTTTGCCTTCCTGAAAGCAGGGGGTGCCGACGATTTTACCTGTGTAGCGATTTTCAATAACCTCGGGCTCGGTAGCCAAGAGATGTGGAACGCCGAACCGTTCAGCAATGGGCGCGGTGATAAAGCGGTTAGTGGCGGTAATGATCATCAGTGTATGGCCTTGCGCCCGATGATGCTCGATCAGGGACCGCGCTTTGGGCTGCAACAAAGGCGTAATGTGGCTGTCCATGAAACTTCGATGCAGGTCGGTCAATTGGCTCTGGCTGAAGCGCGTCAAAGGTTTCAGCGCGAAAGCGAGATAGGTGTGGATATTGAGGGTGCCTGCTTGGTAGTCGCGATAGAATTGGTCGTTGGCCTGCTGATAATGCTCGGCATCCACTAGGCCTTGGGAGATTAGAAATTCGCCCCAAGCGTGGTCGCTGTCGCCGCCAAGTAGGGTGTTGTCGAGGTCAAAAAGTGCCAGGGTCACGGGTGATTCCTTAAAAGCCAAGTTGGGGGGGGGTAATGCCACGGGTTAAAGTGCGCGGCGGCTCCTAGGTAGGCCTCGAGAATATTCGCCTCAGCGCCCGAATTTTGCACATTTTTCTGTCATAAGGCACTGTTTTTCAGGTAAATTACCCAGTTCTTGTCGGCTTTGCCGCCTCGGGATTATAACAACATCAGGTGAGAGAGACGTGTGATAGACGCCGACGGGTTTCGACCTAACGTAGGAATTATGTTAACCAATCGCGAAGGTCAGTTGCTCTGGGCTAAGCGTGTGGGCGGTCAAGACGCTTGGCAATTTCCCCAAGGTGGCATAAAAAGCCTCGAGACCAGTGAAGAAGCCTTGTTCCGCGAGCTGCACGAGGAGGTGGGCTTGCACGCCGCTGATGTGAAAATTCTGGGCTGTACTAAGGGCTGGCTGCGTTACTACTTGCCTAACCGGTATGTACGTCAGCAGGAACCGGTCTGTATCGGCCAAAAACAAAAATGGTATTTGCTGGAACTGCTCAGCGATGACAGCCAGATCAATCTCAAGGCCTGTGCGCCGCACGAGTTTGATAGTTGGCGCTGGGTGAGTTACTGGTACCCACTGAACCAAGTGGTGAGTTTCAAGCGTGAGGTTTACCGTCGCGCACTTAAAGAATTGGCGCCTTGCTTGGCGCATTTGCAGTCGGCGTCGACGGGACAAACCTTGTGATCATGCTCACTTCATTGCGCGGAATAGTTCAAGAGGTGAATGCGGCCTCGGACTTGCCCTCCATCCTCAATATTATTGTGGCTCGTGTTAAACAGGTTATGAGCACCGAGGTGTGTTCAATTTACCTGCGCGACAATTCAGGAGCCTATGTACTCATGGCCACCGACGGCTTAAATGCCGCCGCGGTGGGGCAGGTGCGGCTAGCCGCCAACGAAGGCTTGGTGGGCTTAGTGGCGGCGCGTGAAGAGCCGATTAACCTTGACCGCGCTGAAAATCACCCGAAATTTTTGTATTTCCCGGAAACCGGCGAAGAACGGTATAGCGCCTTCTTGGGTGTGCCGGTTATCCACCAGCGCACCGTGTTGGGTGTGCTGGTTATTCAGCAGGTTGAGCGGCGTAAATTTGATGAGGGCGAAGAAGCCTTTTTGGTCACGGTTTCCGCTCAGCTGGCTGGGGTTATCGCCCATGCGGAGGCCACGGGCGCATTGGCCAGCATTGGCAGCAACAACCTGCGCACGGAAATTCGTTTCCAAGGTGTGGCGGGTGCGCCTGGTGTGGCGGTAGGGCAAGCTGTGGTGGTCTCGCCGTTGGCGGACTTAAAAGCGGTCCCCTACCAAAAAATCGACAATATTGAAGAAGAGCTAGCGTTTTTTAATCAATGCTTAGCGGCCGTGCGGCAGGACGTCAAAAGTATCGGTGATGAGCTTAAAATCCGCCTCAATCGTGAAGAGCAAGTGTTGTTCGACGCTTATTTGGGCATGCTCGATGATGCATCCCTCGGCGGCGAGGTTACCGACCGCATCCGTCAGGGGCTTAGCGCTCAGTACGCTTGGAGCGACGTGATTTTAGAGCACGTTAAAACCTTTGCCAGCATGCACGACCCCTATTTGCAAGAGCGCGCCTCGGACGTGCAGGATCTTGGCAGCCGCGTGTTGGCCTACCTGCAGCAATCCACGCAAAAAGAACGGGTGTACCCGGATAATACTATTTTGATTGGCGAAGAGCTTACCGCCTCACTCCTCGGCGAGGTGCCCCAAGGCAAGCTTGTGGGGTTGGTGAGCCTGCGCGGTTCTAGCAACTCCCACGTGGCCATTTTGGCCCGTTCCATTGGCATACCCACGGTGATGGGCGCGGTGGATTTGCCCTATACCAAAATTGAAGGGCGAGAACTGATCGTTGATGGTTACCACGGCAGCGTGTATGTGGACCCTAGCGAGACCATAAAGGCACACTACCGCGAGATCGCTAAAGATGATTTAGAGCTCTACCGGTTGCTGGACTCTCTCAAAGAGTTGCCTTGTGAAACCCTTGATCGCCACCGTGTGGCGCTGTGGGTAAACACCGGTTTAATGGCGGACGCCATTTTGTCGCTTGAGCGTGGCGCCGAAGGTGTAGGCCTTTATCGAACCGAAGTCCCCTTTATGTTGCGCGACCGCTTCCCATCGGAAGAAGAGCAGCGCATTGCCTATCGCGAGCAGCTCTCCGCCTTTGCGCCCCACCCGGTGACTATGCGCACCTTGGATATCGGCGGTGATAAGTCTTTGCCTTATTTCCCCATCGCCGAGGACAATCCTTTTCTCGGCTGGCGTGGGATCCGTGTAACGCTCGATCACCCCGAGATTTTCCTGGCCCAAGTGCGTGCCATGCTTAAGGCCAGTGAAGATTTTAATAATTTACGCATTTTGTTGCCGATGATTTCCTCGATTCCCGAGCTGGAAATTGCACAAATGCTTATCTATCGCGCTTATGACGAATTGATCGAAGAGGGGTTTCGCATTGCTATGCCGCCGGTGGGCGTGATGATCGAAGTGCCTTCGGCCGTCTATTTGGCGAAAGAACTCGCCGCGCGAGCGGACTTTTTATCCGTCGGTAGCAATGATCTTACGCAATACTTATTGGCCGTCGACCGCAACAACCCGCGTGTGGCGGATCTTTACCACTCGCTGCATCCCGCCGTTATTCGCGCTTTACAGCAGGTGGTAGACGATTCTCACAGCCAAGGCGTACCGGTTGGCATTTGTGGTGAGCTGGCCGGCGACCCAACGGCCGTACTGCTATTAATGGCCATGGGTTTTGACAGTTTGTCGATGAACGCCACTAACCTGTTGCGCGTAAAATCGGTGATCCGTGGTGTTAAATTTGCGGACGCGCAAAATTTATTGGCTGATGTAAAACTGCTGCCGGATACCGAGTCCATCAATCGTCGTATTGAGGCCATGTATCAAGAGGCCGGGCTAACCTGGCTGACGAAACCACGTACACCCGGCCAACAAAAAAATACCTGAGTTACGCTCGCTTAACTCTGCCCCTAAGCGCGCTCCTTCCGGCGCGCGCAATCATCCACAGGAATTTGCATGCTAATTTATCCCCACATCGACCCTGTCGCTTTTGCCATCGGGCCGCTCACGCTGGCTGGATACACCTTGGGTCCGTTGCGAGTGCATTGGTACGGCATTATGTACCTGGTGGGTTTTGGTCTTGCTTGGCTGTTGGCCATGTATCGCACCAAGCGTGAAGACCTTGTGGTGCGCAAGGAGCAGGTGGATGACTTGATTTTTTACGGCGCTATGGGCGTGGTGTTAGGTGCCCGCATCGGCTATATATTGTTTTATAAAACAGCCGATTTTATGGCCGAGCCGCTCATGATTTTTCGCGTTTGGGAAGGCGGCATGTCATTTCACGGCGGCTTTCTCGGCGTAATTTTAGCCATGTATCTCTACAGTAAAAAAATTCAGCAGCGCTTTTTCGACGTGATGGATTTTATTGCGCCGATGGTTCCGGTGGGCTTATTTTTCGGTCGGCTTGGCAACTTTATTGGGGCAGAGCTGTATGGTCGGGCCGCGGACGTGCCGTGGGCTATGGTTTTCCCCACGGACACCGCCCAAATCCCCCGCCACCCGTCGCAGCTCTATGAGGCGGGTTTAGAGGGATTGTTAACTTTCCTAATTTTATTCGTCTGGTATTCCGCTAAGCCACGCCCCCGCGCCGCCGTATGTTCGTTATTTGTACTGCTTTATGGCTGTTTCCGCTTCGCGGTGGAATTTTTCCGTCAGCCGGACGCGCATATTGGCTACGAACTCTTTGGGTTTCTCTCGCGCGGTCAAGAGTTGTGTATACCAATGATTTTGGTGGGTGGCGGCGTGTTTATTTGGGCAAATCTGCAAGCCAAAAAAAATAAGGTGTAAGCGCCATGCAGCAATATTTGGATTTGATGCGCCACGTGCGCGATAACGGCATTGAAAAGGGCGACCGCACGGGCACGGGTACCAAAAGTGTGTTTGGCTACCAAATGCGCTTTGATTTAACCGCGGGTTTCCCCTTGGTTACTACCAAAAAAATTCACGTAAAATCGATTATTCATGAGTTATTGTGGTTTCTAAAAGGCGACACCAATGTCGCTTATTTACAGGCTAATGGCGTGCGCATTTGGAACGAATGGGCCACACCACAAGGGGACCTAGGCCCAGTATATGGCGCGCAGTGGCGTTCTTGGATTGGGCCGCAAGGCGAAGTCATCGACCAGATCGCGGAGTTAATCACTCAGATTAAAACCAAACCGCAGTCGCGCCGGCTGATTGTGTCGGCTTGGAATCCAGCCCTTTTGCCTGACGAAACTATAGCGCCGAGCGCCAACGCCGCGGCGGGCAAAATGGCCCTGCCACCCTGCCATACGCTGTTTCAGTTTTATGTATTGAACAACAAGCTGTCCTGCCAGCTTTACCAGCGCAGTGCGGATATTTTCCTGGGGGTGCCGTTTAATATTGCTTCTTACGCGTTGTTGACCATGATGGTGGCGCAGGTTACGGAACTGGAGCTGGGGGATTTTGTGCATACTTTTGGTGATGCGCATTTGTACC
>CAMCXE010000060.1 GCA_945882995.1 Thalassocella blandensis
AAAGTCGTATCCCACCAGCTCAAAACATTAACCTTCATAAATTGTTTGGCCAGCCCTTCGCGAATTTTCCCCGCCGTTACCTTTCCTGCTTTTCTCCAGGGATGTGCAGACATAATTCCAGCCAATTCGGCTTCGGGTTTTAGTGAAAGGTAACTATTCAGCACAATCCAATAATTTCTGAATGAATTCTGGCCAAACTCCAGTAAACAAGCCATCGAGCGCCGCACTAGCCGAGACATCATGTTTTGCGCAGGTTGATAAATAGGACCGAATCAGACAGAAAATCCTAGCGTCTTCCTCGGAACGGAAGCAGCCCGATATCTTCTGCTGAATTTTCGTCATACGAATATCGCGCTCGCCCAAATTATTGGTGAACGGTACGTCCATATTGGTCACAAAACGCAACACGTCATTTTCATAGGCACGCAAGCGCTCCAATAAATTGCGGGATTTACTCCGCTTAATGCGGCGCTTGCTTGTGGCGCCTACCGCCGCATGGGGCGCTGGGCATTCCAGATTAGCCTCGTCCAATAATTTTCGATAGCGCTTGCGAATTGCCGCGATTCTGGTCTTGGTAAATTCGCCCTCCCGCGCTATTTTTTCGGTATTCACCTTGATCAAAAAATCCTTCATCGCCGCCGCCCATTGCTGATTATCTTCTTCATGCGCAAAGGTCAGCTCGCGTAAATGATGTGCATTGCATAAGCCATGAAAACAAGAATAGAGATAATAGGGCTTCCAGTGGTCATGAATTAATACACCAAAAAATTTCGGCAAGATCCCGATGGCGTCCATGGCCTGGTGGCCGCGCTTTTGGTGGGGCGCCAAAAATGTCCACAATTCATTGGACGCGCAGTGCAGCCACCAGCGTGAGCCGCCAACGTTAATGCCGGTTTCGTCGGCATGTACAATTGACTGGGTGGGCAATATCCGCTTCGCCAGCGCTTCAAACACGCCCAACCGCGTTGCCGCTTCCGCATTAAAATTCGCCAATGTCCCAGCGCTTAACGGAATGCCATACTGCTCGCCAAATTGCGCGCGCACGCGCTCGTAGGGGACGAGCTGAAACATCGATAAATAGACAGCGTTTGATTTAACGGCTGGACCATATTGTACCGGCCGTGAGACGCCGACCGGAAAAGGCGCGACGAATCGAACGCCTGCACCATTTTTAAGAATTTGTGCACGATATTCGGTGACCACGCGGCGCATAATAATATCGATCACTTGGCGCGCTTCAAACCCGTCTTCTTGATAATCGCCGGCGGGCAAAAGACGGCGATTGATTTTAATTGTTTTGATTTTATTGGGTTTTTCGACGGTTGCGAGCTGGGCGCCGGGATGCTCCAATTGGCCACCGGGTTTACGTGGATTGTCGGTCAATTTTTTACGTTGACGTAAAGGATCTGTCGATGGCGGTTTGCTGCTATTTTGACTATTTAACCCCAGCTGTCCCGCCAGCAATTTCACCAAGTCAACCAACTGGGTTACGGCAGACTTTACCGCGTCAGACGTATTCCCGTCATCGCGCAATGCCTGCTCGACCCGAGCAATGGTTTTATTGACTGATATTTTTTTCGCGTTCAAACAATTATGGCCGCTGTGTTTGGGTGTGCGAATATTATGACACGGCTTTTTTACGGCAAAAAAAGACTCGCCTATCGCCTTGTGGGGCGCATTGGGTTTGGCGGGGGTGGCGGGCCATTGGTGACTCATGGAAACTTCACTTGGTGATGCTAAAGGCGGCCTATGGGATGGAATATAAGGAATTGTTCTATGTTGCCCAGGTTTGCAAAAAATTGCGAAAAACCCTGTCAAGCTTTATTTTGACTAATTTTGTATTTTTTTAGGCTTGGATTGTGCTGAATAGTTACCTTTTCTTTACCAAGTGCATCCATGCACTTGGCCCTTCGGGTCGCTTCGCGATTAAAAATTGCTCCGGCAATTTTTTGGGCATGCAGCAATTTGCTGGGAGCAAATTGCCACAGCGGAGCTGCCCGAAGGGTGAAGGCCAGGATGGCCTTCATGAAAGAAAAGTGACTCGCCCAGGAGTGCGAAATAAAGGCTAAAAATCACTCGAAAAAAGAGCGATGGCCTTAACTTAATGACATTACCCCAAACCAGCGGTTACAACTTAGCCACGTCCACCCATAGCCGCGCATCATTCAGTGGTGTTAGCGGCGACAAGGCGGGGTTGGTGAGTGAAAACAATTTGCGATCTTTCAGACCGACTTTTTCAATCACCGATTTAACGGTTGGATTGCTGTAAAAATACTCATCAAAACTGCCATCCACCACCGCCTTCATCATGCCGGTGTAAATATCTTCCGCGAGTTGTTTTTTGGCTGGATTTACAAATAAATAATAAGGCATGCGATACACCAGAACGACGTTTTTATCCACCGTCAAGGCTAAATCTGGGTGCGCTTCCAGCTCAGACCAAGGCTCATGGGCGCCGCGGGGAAAGGCATCAAAGCGCTTACCATCGGCCATATAAAACAGGCTGTCGTATTTTACAGCTGGCACCACGGTCATACCATTGGCGCGCATAATGTCGGAATCTGGCCAGCTTTTACCTTGACCGTAGGTATGGGCCAGCATGTCGTCCCAGGTTTTTACGCCATCAAACATATGCTGATTATCCCGATGCACAATCAAAATACGGTGGCCCAACAACCCTTTATATATGGGCACGCGGATCGGCAAAGCATTTTCTTCCAAGTCGGTATTGGTGCCATTCCAAATCACATCCATGCTGCCTTCCAGCAGCTCTTTGCGCTGCCGCAAAGGTGCAAGATCTTTTTCTACAATGCTCAATTTAAACGGCTTTCCCGACTTTTTCAAAGCCAGCTTTAACAAGCCGATAGAATAATTACTGTTGGTATCACCCCGATTGCTGACCCGCACTTCATGAACGTCTTGCGCAAAACACAATGGCGTCACAAACGGCAAGCTCGCGGCGCAAGCACCGGTAAGTGCCGTTTTAATAAACGCTCGTTTCGTGATGGGATGAATAATCTGAGATGCCATAATAAAGCCGCAAACAGGTGGTTATGGTACAAACACGCCCGCCCAACGACGCACGACAACAGCCGGCGCGGGGCCTAAAGGCGATTACTCTAGCCGGTGGTTGAAAAACTACCTTGCTACGTTAAAAGTAGTTCGCAAACGCCTACTCCACAACCGCCCTTGGCCGCACATGCCCTAGCTGGCTCAACGGGGCCCATTCAATCCACACAGGTTTAAGCATGGCCGAAGCACTTAAATACCACCTAAATGCCACTGTGGCCGCCCGAATTGCGCGGCAAGTTCAGAGCGCACACCCCACTTTTGACACCCAAGCTTTCCTGGCTACGGCGCTGCATCAATTTGAACACTTGGCGTTAATGCCGCGCGCCAAACACATCGCCGCCGCTCTGCGCCAGTATTTACCTGAGCATTACCCCCAGGCTATTGATATTCTTGTGGCATCGTTGGGACCCAAATTGCCCCAGCCAGACAACAATGGCGTGGCGCCATTGATGTATTTGCCCCATGTGTTTTTTGTAAGCCGCTACGGTTTGGATTTCTTTGCAGAATCCATGGCGGCGCAATACGAAATTACACAACGGTTTACTGCAGAATTTTCCCTGCGCCCGTTTCTGCAAAAATACCCGGAACAATCCCTAGCCATGTTGCAGCGCTGGGCCACCGACCCCAGTGTGCTTGTACGCCGTTTGGTGAGTGAAGGCACACGCCCACGCTTGCCCTGGGCGGCACGCCTGCCGGATTTTCAACGCGACCCCTCGCCGGTAATCCCCTTGTTAGAAGCGCTAAAAAATGATCCCGAATTGTATGTCCGCCGCTCGGTAGCCAACCACTTAAACGACATAGGCAAAGATAATCCCGACATTTTGATGGCGCTGGCCGCCCGCTGGCTGCAAACCCCCAGCCCGCACATCCTGTGGCTGATTAAGCACGCCCTGCGCTTTGCAGTGAAAGCGGGCGATGGGCGCGCCTTAGCCTTGTTAGGTTGCGGCCAGACGCCTGACATTGTTGTGCAAGCCTGCACCCTAACGCCAACCTACGCGCGCTTGGGCGATACGCTGTGTGTACACATTCAAGTGCATAGCACGGCAACAACCGCGCAGCGATTAATGGTGGATTTACGGGTGTTTTACGTAAAAGCCAATGGGCGCACTAGCCCTAAAGTATTCAAACTTAAAACTCTGCAGCTGGCTGCTGCGGACACGGTGCAGCTCAACAAAAAAATCCCCTTAATGAATAGGACTACGCGCCAACACCATGCAGGGGAGCACGCCGTGGAAATACTGATCAATGGCCACAGCTATCCAGTAGGCGCATTTTTTTTAACGCTTTAAGGGCCCACCGCGCTTTAGCCTAGAAACCTCCGGAAATTCACTTTTCGCGCTCTCGCTGCGTTATTTTCGTGCTCAGTCGGCCATTGATACCGCATGAATTCCCTCCCTCCGCGCGAAAATGCCTTGCAATCATCGCGAAGATTAAATTTCCGGAGGTGCCCTTTAGATTAATTTGATTAGTGGGGGATTCAAATAATCCATGGGCGTTATCAAAACCCCAAACGCAGGCAACAGCGGCGCCTTCTAGGCCAGCATTCACGCCCATATTCCTAACTCTTATCAAAACACACGAGCTAGAACGAATTACTCCAAGCCTGACCATTGGCACTTTGCGCCGGCTGACTACACTTGGGATACAGCTTACCGATTCACTGAAGGCACCGTGTTATGAAAATCGCTAAAAAGACCTTAATTTTTGCAGGCGCCAGTGTGGCGGGCGCCGCCGTATTGACACCGCTGCTAACCCAACTGAATTTTTTGCAGAGCTTTCTCGCTTTTTCGGTATTTTCCACTGCGGAAAACATATTTTTTGCTAGCGCCATAGCCATTTACGCGCTGCTGTCCACCGTTGACACCTGGCGAACACAACATAAGTTGGTGCGCGCGGCGTCCAGTGTGGCATTGTTTATTGTGGCGTTTAATGGTTTTTTAGTGATAGGCATAGCCAGCGTTGCGCTTTTATGGGTTATACCCATGTGTATTTATCAGTTTAGTGATGAGCAAACGATAGCTGCTTAATCTTACTGCCCGTAATTTCCTCTGTATGTAAGCCCCTTGGCCGACTCTGTCGGCCTTTTTTATTTGTGGGCTAGCCACACAAAACACCTCTAGGCTTCAGCATAAAAACCTCCTCTCAGTCGATAAATACTTCCCTACTAAATCGAAAAATGACTATGGCCTCAGTACAACTTCTCGCTGATTTATTAAGGGCACCTCCGGAAATTTAATTTTCAGGTTTAGCCGCAACAACCACCACATTAAAACTGGCGCCATCCCAAGCTTCAAAACGCTCATAATTGTGCTCCATAATCCACACCTCAAAACCCAGTGCCTGCAAAAAGGTTTGCACTTCTGTAACACTAACTGCGGTCATGGTATGACAATCCTGCCAAAGGTTACTCACTCCCTGAGCGTGACGATGAATCCGTAAATGCAACTGTAATAAATCCCCCACGCCGGCATAGTGCCAACGCGACGCGAATTCAAAAGTTTGGTTATCTTCCTGCAAATAAGTTGTTAGGCCCCGATGGTTCTCGATACCATTTTTATCCACCATATCGAACACCAAAATACCGCCTGGTTTTAATGCACACCAAGCGCGCTGCAAGACTTGCTCGAGACGCTGCAGTGGGTGGTTATAGTGGAGGGAATACAAAAAACAGCTGATCAAGTCATAGCGATTGTGTGCGGCCATATCGGCCATGTCGGCCAACACCAAATGCGCCTCGGGACAGCGCTGGGCGGCCTGCTCCAACATGGCTTGACTGTTGTCCAAACCACCCACCTCAAAACCCGCGTCGATTAAGTGGCGTAAATGCTGGCCGGTACCGCAGGCCAAATCAAAATACGCATTGCCTGACGAACGTCCGAATGCCGCCAACACACGCTGCGCGTAGGCGCATTGCTGGGCGTAATTGATGTCGCGGCAGAAACGGTCGTAATACTGAGAAAGGTCGGCGTAAAGCTGGTGAGCATTTTCGGGTGGTGCCATAGGTGATTAACCCGTGCAGGGGTGAGTGAGCAAAACACAACGCAGTGAATGTCGAGCCGCCGGCCACTGTATCGACGGAACAAACAGCATCGGCGGAACGAACAGATTATTTTTTGCGGCGGCACCAAAATTCTGCGCTATTATCCGCCCTACGCTTTGCGCGTCTACAGTTTAATTCACTCACAATTTATAGGACTTTTTATGGCTACCATCACGCTTAAGGGCAACCCATTCAACACCGTCGGCGAGCTCCCCGCCGTAGGGTCTGCGGCTCCCGCTTTTAGCCTCACTAAAACAGACTTATCGGAAATCACCTTGGCGAGCCTAGCGGGTAAACGCGTGGTGCTGAATATTTTTCCGTCCATCGATACCCCCACCTGTGCCATCTCCGTGCGCAAATTTAATGAAAGCGCCGCCGGTTTAGATAACACCCAGGTGATCTGTGTATCGGCGGACTTGCCTTTTGCGGCTGGGCGGTTTTGCGGCGCAGAAGGCATCAGCAATGTTGCTACTGGCTCTAGCTTCCGCTCCAGTTTTGGTGCCGACTATGGCGTTACCATCAGCAACGGGCCTTTAGCCGGTATTTTGTCCCGCTCGGTAGTGGTGATTGGCGTGGACGGCCAAGTGCTCCACACCGAACAAGTTGCGGAAACTGCCGATGAGCCCAACTACGCGGCGGTGTTAGCCGTTCTGTAACCCAGCCATGCAACGCCTTAGCCACCCGGGCTAGGGCGTTCACTGAGGTTTTTTACCCTTGTCGCCCGCGCCTGAGGACCCCCTAATGAAACCCACGATTGTTCGTTCCTGCCTCTTAACCCTGAGCTTACTAGCCCCAGTGCTAGCGGCCCAAGCGGCTGGCTTTGCCTTGACCAGCCCCACCCTGAAAGCCGGGCAAAGCCTAACCATGGATCAAGTCTTTAACGGTTTTGGTTGCACCGGTAAAAATATCTCGCCAGAACTCAATTGGGCCAACCCCCCAGCCGACACCAAAAGTTTTGCGGTGACGGTCTACGACCCAGATGCGCCCACCGGGTCTGGATGGTGGCATTGGGTTGTGTTTAATCTGCCCGCCAAAACCTTGAGCCTACCGGCGGGAGCGGGTACCGCCAGCGGTGCGGCGCTACCGGCCAACGCCCAGCAAGGGCGTACCGATTTTGGCACCCAAGGTTTTGGCGGCGCCTGCCCACCGCCAGGGGACAAACCGCACCGCTACATTTTTACGGTGCATGCGTTACGTGTCGAAAAACTGGAAATTCCCGCCGATGCCACGGCGGCTTTTGTTGGCTACAACATTATGGCCAACAGTCTAGGCAAGGCGAGTTTTACCGCTAAGTTTGGGCGCTAGTGGGTTGGTTGGTTCTCGATTAACCCTCGGCGCTTACCGTGTCTGACCAAGGGGCTGCCGCACTGGGTGATGCAGCTGCCCCAGTTAGAAAACCCAGCGACACCAAGGCCTCGGTTAAGCGGTCCAGCGCAATAGGTTTGCTCAGGTACTCGTTCATCCCGCTGGCCAACACCTGTTGGCGCAGCTCGGGCCCCGTGTGTGCGGTAAGGGCAATGATGGTGAGCGGGGCATAATCTTGCGCGGTCTCCCACTGGCGAATGCGGCGACAGGCTTCAAAACCGTCCATTTCCGGCATTTCGCAATCCATCAAAATAAGGTCGTAACCTAGGGTGCTGCTGGTGACTGCGGTTAATGCCTCCCGGCCATTGGTTGCGAATTGTGGCTGAATGCCCAGTTTGTTTAATAAGCCTTCGATTACCAAGCGATTAATGGTGTTGTCTTCAGCAACTAGCACTTTCAGCTCACTCGGCTTGTTCCGTGGCGTCCGAGCGGGAGCCGGTGCAGCCGGCGGCTGTGGTGCCCCCGCAGGCTTTGGTCCGCCGTGCAAAGCCGCGTGCAGCGGACGTAGTGCAATGGGGCGCGGCACTACAGCATCAAAATCACGCAGCAGCCCTAGGCCATCGCTGGCTTGGCCGGCGAGCAGAATCAATGTTAAGCGCGCCGACGGGTAGAACTGTCGAAGTCGGCTGGCCAACTCGCGGCCGCTACAGTCGGGCAATTGGTGATCGATAATCACGCGCGTAATGGCGTGCCCCTCAAGACTGGCAGCATTCAATGCCACCAACGCATCGCGGCCAGTGGTCACGCTGTGACACCGCAGATACCAAGCCTCGCACTGCTCCAGCAGGATACGGCTCAAGGCGTGGTTTGGGCTTACCAACAGCAATTGCCCGCTGCCCAAGGCTAAATGGGTGATACTTGCCGCGACTTGGGGCTCCGAACATTGCAGCTGGGCGGTAAATTCCACCCGCGTTCCGCTGCCCGCCGTACTGCCTACAACCATGTCGCCGCCCATCAACTGCACTAGGTTTTTGGCTAAGGCCAAGCCCAAACCCGTGCCACCGTAGTCACCAACACTGCCGCCACTGGCTGGGCTAAAGGTATCGAAAAGGCTCCTAATTACCTCAGGCGCCATACCTACACCCGTATCGGTGACGGTAAATTGCAGTACGGGCGAAGCCCTGCGCAAATTACCCAGTAGGCTTACGCGCAAATGAATGTAGCCCTCTTTGGTGAAATTAGCCGCATTGTTCAATACCGTGCTGATGATTTGCTGCAGGCGCTGGGGGTCGCCCACCAGTTGGCGCGGTGTATCTGGCGCAATGCTGCCGAGTAATTCAAGGTGACGCTGCGCCATGGTGCGGTTCAGCCGCGCCAAACAATCATCCAACAGATCGTCGAGACAAAACGCCACTGCGTCCAACTGCAGCGTGCCCGCCTCAATCCGTGAATAGTCCAAGATGTCGTCCACAATGGCTAAAAGCGCCGCGCCGGACTGCTCGATAAACCCTAACGACCGGCATTGGTCGCGTGACAAGGGCGCGTCGCGCAACAGCTCAGCCATGCCAAGGATGCCATTCATGGGGGTGCGTAACTGGTGGCTCATGGCCGCAATGAATTCGCTTTTGGCGCGATTGGCCCGCGCTGCAGACTGCTGTTGGCGGCGCAGGCCTAGCTTTTCCTGCTTCTCCAACATTAGCGCCACCTCAATGGCTTTGCGCTGCTCTAGCTCATCAGCCAAGGAGAGGCGCAACGCTTCTAGCGCCTCAAAAATTTCCTCCAGCTCCACAACGCGGGGGCGCTGAGCCGCTCGGCGCTCTGCCGCGGCTAAACGACCGGCGTTGATATCCCGCGCCTGCGCCGTCAACACGAGTATGGGCTGCAGTAACAGACGGTCGAGGAGGAGACACGCCAGCGCAGTCAAACCTATGCCAGCCAAGAGTCTTAACGCCCAGGTTTTCCATGCAATCGATCGGCGAAAATCCAGCACTAAATCGCTGTTAACCTGCAGGTGTAAGGCAATGGGCAAGGGCTCAGCGGCGAGGCTTATGGCCATATCCATAGGCGCGGTGGTAAAAAGCGAGGCCGCCGAGGCGCTAGCAACCACATGCTCGCCCTGCAGCACCTCGGCATGGAAGGCGAGGCCAAGATCCACCCAGCGATTCAGCTGGACCTGCAGCTGCGCTAGATCCCCAGCCGCAACAGCCGCCACCAGCGTTGCGCGCTGCTGGGCCGCCACACCGGAGATTACCTCGCGGAACGCCATATCGCTTTTGTTGAGGATGAGCAGGTTAACCAAGACGCCCAACACCATGATGCCGAAGCAGGTGGCGGTGAAAATGGCCAACAGAACCTGGCGGCGCAAGCCGAGGCGGTGAAAACGTTCGAGAAGGCGTTGCATACGGAGACGTCCTTGCTGCCTAGCCATAGGGGCCGATAAAGGCGCCTAGTCTACGCGATCTCAAACTCCGCGAGCAGCTCGTTCAAGAAACGCAAACCCAGTGCAGTGGGTGCGAGAAGTGTTGTGTCTTCACACAGCAGCCCGCGCTGCCGAGCCCGCGCTAGGGGCGCGGCGATGTCCGCTAAGGCAAGGCCGGTGCGAGCCGAAAAGAGACTGGCGGGCACGCCCTCCACCAAGCGCAAGGCGTTAAGCATAAACTCCAGCGGTAACTGGCGCGGCGCCAACCACTGTTGCCCCGCAGTAAACGCCTTAGTTGGGTCCAGATAATCTTGCGGCAGGCGGGTTTTCCAATAGCGTTCGATACGCCCATCGGGGTGGGAAATTTTGCCGTGGGCGCCGGCGCCAATAGCCAGATAATCGCCAAACTGCCAATAATTTAGATTGTGCGCAGCCTGTCGCCCGGGGCGGGCATAAGCCGATACTTCATACTGGGCGTAGCCCTGTGCAGCCAACAGCGCCTCCCCCGTTTCTTGGATATCGGCCAAGGCATCGTCTACCGGTAATTGCGGCGGACGGCTGTAAAACACCGTATTGGGCTCAATGGTTAGCTGGTACCAAGAAATATGCTCCGGCCCCAAGGCAAACGCCTCCTGTAAATCGTCCACCGCCTGCTGCGGCGTTTGAGCCGGCAGGCCGTGCATCAGGTCCAAATTAATATTGGTTAAGCCGCCGGCGCGCGCCAACTCAACAGCGCGGCGCGCTTCATCCGCCGAATGAATTCGGCCCAGCTGCTGTAAATGCGCCGCATTAAAACTCTGCACCCCTAGGGATAAACGATTGATGCCCGCCGCCGCCAAGTCACCAAAATCGCAAAACTCGGCGGTGCCCGGGTTGGCCTCTAGGGTAATTTCCATACCCGGCAAAAAGGCTATGCGCGCTTGCACCCCCTGCAATATGGAGGCAATGGCCGAGGCGGAAAACAGGCTGGGCGTACCGCCACCCATAAAAATACTGGTCAGCACGCGGCCCTGCACCCTTGCCACATCCTCGGTTAAATCCTCCAACAATGCCGCTACATAGTCCGCCTCGGGCAACTTGCCCGGCGCCGCATGGGAATTAAAATCGCAATAGGGGCATTTGCGCACACACCAAGGTATGTGGATGTAGAGGCTGAGAGGGGGGAGCTGTGTCATGCAGAGTCCAAGTGGGCTTGAGTGGTTGCGCTCGAACGCTGGCGATGGAGGTGTTGGAGATGAGCGGGCAATAAGAGCACAGCTGATTTTTCGAGTGATTTTCAGCCTTTATTTCGCCCTCCTGGGCGAGTCACTTTTCTTTCATGAAGGCCATCCTGGCCTTCACCCTTCGGGCAGCTACGCTGTGGCAATTTGCTCCCAGCAAATTGCTGCGTGCCCAAAAAATTGCCGGAGCAATTTTTAATCGCGAAGCGACCCTTCGGGCCAAGTGCATGGATGCACTTGGTAAAGAAAAGTAACCAAAAGAAACGGCACCCGACTTTTTGGTTTTTGCTTCGCAAAAATACCCTCCTTCAAGCGCCACGGATGGTGCGAATGCAGAAATTGCAGGAGCAATTTTCTGCCGAGACGATTTTGAGGGTCGCCGTGGCGTGACTTCCTGTCCCGTCACGGCTCAAATGGACCTCCTGTCCATTTGCCCCTCAAAATCACCTCTCCACTCGGCCAAAAAACGGGCTAATCCCGCTTCGGCAGGATCGTAGTTTTACTTTTGAAAGTGTTTTGGTTAGGCGAAACCCCAACTTAATGACATTGATTAACTCGCAAGGGAGCCAGCGGCGCTGCATAACTCACTTATCCGCTCCGGCTCCCGGCCTTACTCCGTCAACATATCCACCGCCCTAAATAAGGCCCGCGCCTTATTTAGAGTTTCTTGCCATTCCATTTCAGGCACAGAATCCGCCACTACCCCGGCGCCAGCCATCACGTGAATTTGGCCGTTTTTAATCACCGCGGTGCGGATGGCAATGGCGGTGTCCATGTTGCCATTCCAGCTTAAATAACCCACGGCGCCACCGTAGATGCCGCGTTTGGCGGGCTCCAAGGTGTCAAGAATTTCCATAGCGCGAATTTTGGGCGCGCCAGACAGCGTGCCGGCTGGGTGTGCCGCACGCAGAGCGTCCATGGCGCTAAGTTCCGGCCGCAGCTGGCCAGTGACGTTAGAGGTAATGTGCATCACATGGGAAAACCGCTCAATCACCATTTTTTCGGTGAGTTTGACGCTACCGGTCTGCGCCACACGGCCTACGTCATTGCGGCCCAAGTCAATGAGCATCAGGTGTTCGGCTATTTCTTTGGGGTCTGCCAGTAAATCCAATTCGAGGGCTTGGTCTTCCTGCGGAGTGCTGCCGCGTTTGCGGGTGCCGGCAATGGGCCGCACCGTTAACTCGCCTTGCTCTAACCGCGCCAGAATTTCGGGGCTAGAGCCCACTATGTGATGGTCGCCCAAATCCAAAAAATACAAATACGGGCTGGGGTTAATGGAGCGCAAGGCGCGATAGAGATTAATTGGCTCCGCCGTAAACGGCAGACTAAAACGCTGTGCCAATACCGCCTGCATGATGTCGCCAGCCAAAATGTAATCTTGGATACGCTCCACCGCCGCCAAAAACGGCGCCTTGCCAAACTGGCTCACAAACCGCTGCTCACTGCTGCGGCGCAGATCGCTCACCGGCGCTGTACCCATGGGCGGCAGCACCGGCAGGCTCTGACCAAGCTGGGCCTGCAGTGCGTCCAGCCGCCGATACGCTTGCTGCAACGCGTCCGGCTGCGCTGGGTCGGCGTGCACAATCAGGGTCAACATACCGCTCAAATTGTCGAACACCACCACTTCTTCGGACACTAGCAGCAGGACATCGGGCGTGCCCACCGTATCTGGCGGCTGACTCGCGGCTAAGCGCGGCTCGATATAGCGCACCACGTCATAACCAAAATAACCCACCAAACCGCCTTGAAAACGCGGGTGTTCGGGCAACTCGGCCACACGGTAACGCGCAGCAAACGCTTCCACAAACGCCAAGGGGTCATCCAGCTCATGCTCTTCAAGCACTGCCGTTCCCGAGAGAACGCGCAACTGGCGCCCTGCGGCTTCAATACGCATTTGCGCGGGCAGACCAATCATGGAATAACGGCCCCATTTTTCACCTCCCTGCACGGATTCAAATAGATACGAGTAAGGGCCGCGGGCCAATTTCAAGTAGGTAGACAGGGGCGTTTCGGTGTCGGCCAACACCTGTTTTTTAACTGGGATTCGGTTGTAGCCTTGGGCGGCTAATTGGGCAAATAATTCAGGTGTCATGACGAGCCTCTCAAGCAAAAGCGTATAAAAAAATGGGCAAAATTACTGGCCTTAGGCCAAGTATCCGCTTCGCCAGCGCTCCCGCTTGAGGGTAATTAGAATCCGTGTCATGCCGATAAAACCTGGTTGGATGTGCTTAGCGCCAGCGCGTCGCGCAACCGGCCTATGGCTTGATTGTAGTCAGTCGCGCCAAAAATTGCAGACCCCGCGACAAAGGTGTCGGCACCCGCCTCGGCCAGGGCCTGGATGTTTTCCGCCGTAACGCCGCCATCCACTTCAAGGCGCATCGCCAAACCGCGCTGATCAATCAGCTGACGGGCAGCGGCGACTTTATCCAACACATAAGGAATAAATTTCTGCCCACCAAAACCTGGGTTAACGGACATCAGCAACAACATGTCCAGCTTGTGCAGCACCGGCTCGATCACGCTTAACGGGGTACCAGGGTTCAGGACTAGCCCGGCTTTAACGCCGGCTTGACGAATGAGTTCCAGCGAGCGGTCGAGATGGCGGCTGGCCTCTGGGTGGAAGGTTATAAAATCCGCGCCCGCCTCAATAAACTGGCCGATTAACGCATCCACTGGCTCAACCATCAAATGCACATCCACTGGGGCGGTTATGCCGTATTGACGCAAGGCTTTAAGCAGCATGGGGCCAAAGGACAGGTTAGGCACATAGTGATTGTCCATCACATCGAAGTGGATAATGTCCGCCCCGGCGGCAAGCACGGCGTCCACGTCCTGACCAAGGCGCGCCAAGTCTGCAGAGAGAATCGACGGAGCTAACCAAAATTTGTTGCGATTTTGCATCTATGCCGCCTTAACCCGAACTCAGAAAGAGGGCATTGTACTGAATAAGGTTCGGCGCGGTGAAGGGTTTCTGGGCGCGGCGCGTGAACACCTCACCACGTCATTACTCAGTCGAAAAACTTAGCGTCCTTAAAACTCACCCCAGCGGCATCTTTGGCGGACAGGCTAGGCGTTAAGCCAAGTGGCCAGTCAATCCCCAAATCCACATCGTCCCAACGAATACAACATTCGTGAGCTGGGGCGTAATAATCGGTGGTTTTGTATAAAAACTCTGCAGTATCCGACAGCACCAAAAATCCATGGGCAAAACCCTCCGGAATCCACAGCTGGCGCTTATTTTCCGCTGACAGTATTTCGCCCACCCACTGACCAAAACTGGGGGAGCGGCGGCGCAAATCCACCGCCACATCAAACACTTCGCCCTGAGTGACACGCACCAATTTACCTTGCGGCTGCTGGATCTGGTAATGCAAGCCGCGCAGTACATGTTTGGCACTTTTCGAGTGATTGTCCTGCACAAACTCAACCTGGGCGCCAACGGCCTCGTTAAACACGCGGGCATTAAAACTCTCGTAAAAAAAACCGCGCGCGTCACCAAAAATTTTCGGCTCAATCACCAGCACATCAGCTATGGCGGTAGGGGTAACGTTCACTAAACAATTCCTCGGTGTAATAGGCTCATTAAATATTGGCCATAAGGGTTCTTAAGCAGCGGCTGAGCCAAACGCTCAACATCGGCGGCAGTAATCCAGCGATTGCGAAAGGCAATCTCCTCTAAACAGGCCAATTTCAAACCCTGACGTTTTTCGATGGTGGCCACGAACTGGCTGGCGTCCAGCAGCGATTCGTGGGTGCCAGTGTCCAGCCAAGCGTGACCGCGCCCCATCATGCGTGCGGTTAATTGACCGCGCTGCAAATAAACGCGGTTAACGTCGGTAATTTCCAATTCGCCGCGGGGCGAAGGCTTTAGATCGCGGGCGATGTCCAGCACTTGGTTGTCGTAAAAATACAGGCCGGTTACGGCATAGTTGGATTTAGGCTGGGCCGGCTTCTCTTCAAGGCTGAGCGCCTGGCCCGCGCGGTCGAATTCCACCACGCCGTAGCGTTCCGGGTCATGCACGTGGTAAGCGAATACCGTGGCGCCCTGCGTCTGTGAGTCTGCACTCACTAAATCCTGCGCCAGTTCATGACCGTAAAAAACGTTGTCGCCGAGCACTAAGGCGCTGGGGTCTTGGCCCACAAAATCTCGGCCGATGATAAACGCTTGGGCCAAGCCGTCCGGACTGGGCTGCACCGCATAGGTTAATTGCATGCCCCACTGGCTGCCATCGCCCAACAGCTGCACAAAGCGCGGCGTGTCCTGCGGCGTGGAGATAATCAGCACCTCGCGAATACCCGACAGCATCAAGGTACTTAACGGGTAATAAATCATCGGTTTGTCGTGAATTGGTAAGAGCTGTTTGGAAACCGCAAGAGTTACCGGATACAACCGAGTACCCGAGCCCCCTGCTAAAATAATACCTTTACGCATGCTTATCTCTCTGGATGGGCGCTTAGCAAAGCAAGCGCAACGTATGTTCAACCCCTAATCGCCAATCGGGCAAATTCAACCCGAATGTGGTGCGTAGATGGCTCGAATCGAGTTCTGAATTGGACGGGCGTGGTGCCGGCAATGGGTAAGCGCTAGCGGGTATTGCTTCCACCGCCGCGGCGGGCACCCGCAATCTATGACCCAACTGTGCCGCTTGCGACAATATAAATTGTGCATAGGTATGCCAATTGGTACGCCCTTGAGCGGTTAGGTGATACAGGCCATAGGGGAAGTCCGCTGAGTTGGCCCGCTGATACTGAGCGAGGATCTGGGCAGTAACATCCGCAATCAACGCCGCGCTGGTAGGTGCGCCGTATTGATCGGCCACCACCCGCAGACTGTCGCGCTCGGCGGCTAGACGCAGCATGGTTTTGGCGAAATTATTGCCGAACGCCCCCACCACCCAGCTGGTGCGAAAAATCAAGTGTTTGGCACCCGATGCCACTAAGGCCTGCTCGCCGGCCAGCTTACTTTTACCGTATTGGCTTTGGGGATTGGGCGTATCCACTTCACCGTAAGCCGCCACTTTGGTGCCATCAAACACATAGTCCGTAGAGTAATGAACCACCAAGGCGCCAATTTTAGCCGCCTCTTCCCCTAAAACCCCTGGGGCCAAAGCATTGATCTGGTGAGCCAGCTCCACTTCACTTTCGGCCCTATCCACGGCGGTATAGGCGGCGGGATTCACAATAATCGTGGGCTGCAGGTCCCGTAGCAGTTGGCGTACCTGCGCTAGGTTGGCCAAATCACAGCCCGTCCGGTCTAGGCCAATTACCTCACCCAGTGGGGCCAAGGCCCGCTGCAGCTCAAAACCCAGCTGCCCGTTAATTCCCGTGAGTAAAATTTTCACGCGTGATTCATGCCTCTTCTATCAAAGGCTTGGCGGCAGAATATTGGGTGCCCACCCAGTCACGATAGGCGCCGGAGGTGACATTTTGCACCCAGGCTTGGTTATCGAGATACCAGCTTACCGTTTTGCGAATACCGGTTTCGAAGGTCTCCAGGGGGCGCCAACCTAATTCGCGCTCTAATTTGGTGGCGTCGATGGCATAGCGGCGGTCGTGCCCGGGGCGATCAGTGACAAAATTGATTTGCTCCGCGTAAGAGCGCCCACTAGCGGCAGGGCTCAGCTCATCCAATATGCTGCAGAGTACCTGCACTACCTCTAAATTGGGTTTTTCATTCCAGCCACCCACATTGTAGGTTTCCCCCAGTTGGCCGGCTTCCAGCACCCGGCGAATGGCGCTGCAGTGGTCAGTCACATACAGCCAATCGCGAATTTGCTGGCCGTCACCATAAATAGGCAGAGGCTTGCCAGCCAGCGCATTGTGAATACACAGCGGGATAAGCTTTTCAGGGAAGTGGAAAGGCCCATAATTGTTGGAACAATTGGTTGTGAGCACCGGCAACCCATAGGTGTGATGGTAGGCGCGCACCAAGTGGTCGCTGGCCGCTTTGCTGGCCGAATAAGGGCTATTCGGCTCGTAGCGATGCCGCTCGGTGAAGGCCGGATCACTCAAACTCAAAGAACCGTAGACCTCATCCGTGGACACATGCAAAAACCGAAACGCGGCTTTGGCATGTCCCTCAAGCGTATGCCAATAGGCGCGCACCGCCTCCAACAATTGAAAGGTGCCGAGAATATTCGTGTGAATAAAATCCGCTGGCCCGAGAATACTGCGGTCCACATGGGATTCAGCCGCAAAATTAACCAGTGCCCGCGGTTCATAGGTAGCCAGAAGCTGCGCAACCAGTGCCGCGTCGCCAATATCCCCTTTCACAAACACATGACGCGCGTCGCCGTTAAGGCTAGCCAAATTATCCAAGTTGCCGGCGTAGGTTAAAGCATCAAGGTTGACGAGGGTTTCGTCGGACTGCGCCAGCCAATCCAGCACAAAATTACTACCAATAAACCCAGCCCCGCCGGTTACAAGAATGGTCATAGAAAATCCCGAATTGAAAAAAGCTCACATGATCAATAGAAATAAAAGCCCACAACCTTAGCCAATTGCCGCTCCAATTGCAAAGCACATAACCGCCGAGGTGATGCGCTTTGCAAATTGCCAGAGTCTGCAACCCCTTGGCGCGCTGCGGATTATTCGCGTTGCCTCAAGCAATCCGGCTGACCTAGCCCTCTGCGGAGGCTATCAATTGGCGACAATCGTCCAAATAGGCATCAATTTTGTCGATAACGGCCTGGCGCTGCTTGTCCGTTAAACTGTTGGCAATACGCGCCAACAATTCTAAGGTGAGTTGTTCATTCGCCTTAATAACCTCTCGTGCATTCGGTTCCCAACGATCACTGCGGTACATCATCAGCTCCTGCACCCTGGCCTGTAGCACTGTCTCTAGCCCCCGCTGCTGCAGAGCCGCCGCCACTTGGTTCGCCCATATACGCTGCTGAGCA
>CAMCXE010000061.1 GCA_945882995.1 Thalassocella blandensis
CCTTAAAGGGTCCCTGTAGTGAAATCCGTAGAAAAACTTTTAAATTTGAGTGTTAGGTCCGAACTCCCGGTAATTTTTCAGACAGAGGGGGCGGAATGTGGCCTAGCCTGCTTGGCCATGATCGCTGGATATTTTGGTTACAAAACCGATATGGCGGCGCTTAGGCAGCGTTTTGCCATTTCCAGTCACGGCTCCACCTTGTCGCAAGTGATGAACGTTGCTGGGCGCATGCATTTATCGCCTAGGGCGGTAAAGCTTGACTTGGACTCCCTAAAAAAACTGCAGTTACCCTGCATGCTGCATTGGGACCTCAATCATTTTGTGGTGCTTAAAAAAATTACCCACGGCAAATATATAATTCACGACCCTGTGTTTGGTGTACGCCGGTTCGGGATTGCCGATCTTAGCCGGCACTTTACCGGTGTTGCGGTTGAGTTTACGCCCACCTCAAGCTTTGTCCCCAAAAAAAATAAGCGCCAGCTAAGGCTCCGGCACTTTTGGGACAGCATAACCGGCATTAAAAGAAGCTTGGCCCACGTGGTAGCACTAGCTTTATTGTTGCAATTGTTTGCCGTGATAAGCCCTTTTTACATGCAGCTAGTACTGGATGATGTAATTTTGCATAGCGACTTGTCGCTCCTGTTGGTGCTGGCACTGGGTTTTGGCTTGCTGCTATTGGTTGAGGCTGCTACCAGTCTATTTCGCTCCATAGTCATACTTAATCTGTCCACGCGGCTCAGCATCCAAATGGCCTCGAATTTATACCGCCATTTAATTCGGTTGCCTTTAGACTATTTTCAAAAGCGCCATATGGGCGATGTATTATCGCGGGTCGGCTCTTTGGAAAATATTAAACAGATGATTACCTCCGGGGTGGTCGCCGCAATTGTCGACGGGCTGATGGCAGTGCTCACTCTGCTGGTTATGTTTTACTACAGTGCAAAACTAACCCTTATTTCACTAGCGGTGGTGGGCATCTATGCAATTTTTCGCTATGTGTTTTTTCAGCCCATAAAATTGCTTAGCGAAGAGGGGTTGGTGGCTGGCGCTAAGATGAATTCTCACAACATTGAATCATTGCGCGCCATTGAAACCATTAAAATCTTTCAAAAAGAAGGTGACCGCCAAAACCAGTGGCACAATAAAATGGTCGACGTTATGAATAACGGCATTAGGGTAAGCCAGTGGGGTATGGGTTTTGGTACTGCCAGTCACCTCTTATTTGGTTTTGAAAGTATTGTGGTGCTGTATTTTGGGGCTAAAATCGTTATTGCTGGTGATTTCTCGGTGGGTATGATGATGGCATTTTTTGCCTATAAGGGCAGGTTTACCGGCTCGATTAATACACTAATCGACCAGTGGATAGCATTTAAAATGATCGACGTTCACTTGGACCGCCTAGCGGACATAGCCTTTACCCCCGAAGAGGAGGTTGATAACCACGAGAATTTTTCTGCTGAGGCTTTAAGGGGTAATGGGGAATTAACCATCTATCAGCAAGCCCAACTTATTAAAGGGAAAATTGAAGTTAGGAACCTAAGCTTCACCTATGGTGAAAATGAAGCCCCTGTATTCACTGGTTTGAATTTTATTATAGAGGCGGGGGAGACTGTCGCCATCGTCGGTGCGAGCGGCTGCGGCAAAACCACGCTGCTTAGGTGCCTAATGGGAATGTTACAGCCTTCGGCGGGGGAAATTTTAATCGACGACATCCCCCTGAATAAAATGACCAGCTATCGCAGTCAAATCTGCGGAGTCATGCAGGATGATCAGCTAATCAGCGGGTCTCTCCGCGAAAACGTCGCCTGCTTTTCACCCCAAATTGACATGGACAGAGTAATATTTTGTGCCAAATTGGCCTGTATTCATAACGAGATTATGGCAATGCCCATGCAATACGACACCCTAATCGGCGATATGGGGTCTAGCTTAAGCGGTGGCCAAAAACAGCGCGTAATTTTGGCCCGTGCAGCCTACAGGGAGCCGAGAATTTTATTTATGGATGAGGCCACCAGTCATCTTGATACCACAAATGAAGCACTCATAAACCACCACGTCAAAAATCTAAACATCACTCGAATATTGGTGGCGCACCGCCCAGAGACTATTGCTTCGGCTGACCGAAAAATTACACTGGCCTAGTGGGCCTAGTCATCGGGGCGCTAGAGCCCCAGTGTCACTATAATCACCGGGCGGTGCAACAGAATGGGCATAGGGCGGCCTGCAAATGTTTGGGTGGCACGGTTGTAATTTTTCTGCTAGGCCAGCCCTAGATAGCTTAAGTCTGACAGTCGGCATGCGGAGGCTGATCGCATCAGCGTCCAAGGCTTGCAAGGGTGCAACATGGGATTTAGGGCGAAACCAGAAAAGATCAGCAATCACCTTGGTGGCCCTTGTCCAAATGGCAGCACATGATCACATTTTTAACTAAAATTTACATCGTTTCGCTGAATTTCCCCATGGCGCCGTTTACAGGGGTGCTGCGGGGCTGTTATATTTTTCTCGTATCCTTGCTCGGGCGATTTATAAAGACCAGTCCTGGCGGGGGTAAGCGGATTGTAGGGAGGGGTCATTTGGATGGGTGCGGCTAGAGGCATATGCCGAGAGGGCAGTTTAAAGCATGGCTGCAATTTTGGTTGTCATTTTTCCAGCCAGCAAAAGTCCCTAGGGAGCGTGGTTTGATCGAAAACACAAATGGCCTGTTGCGACAATATTTTCCTAAGGCTATGGCCTTTGATCAGCTGACGCAAAAGATGGTTGACGATGCGGTTGCCAAGATTAACAATCGGCCGCGAAAGACACTTGATTATGATACTGCGGCCAACCGAATGGACAGGTCGTTACCGATTTTAGCGGCTTAATTCATGATTGTACTTCGGAGTTGAATCCGCCAAGTGTAAAATTAATTTAACCTATATTTATTGGAGTAATAATATGCGCATTTTAAGTTTAGATGAGATAAATTCTGTTGTGGGTAGAGGGGACGCTAGTGCTTGCGCCTCAGCAATTTCGACTAACAGCGGAACCGGAGGTATGATTGGGGGGGCTATTGGTGGAGCTATTGGTTTCGCCGCAGGTCCTGCTGCTACTTTTACCGTGCCCGCTGGCGTGATGCTCGGAACAGCTGCTGGTGCTGGTTTTGCTGGTTATGTTACGGCTGCATACAATCCAGTTTGCCTGTAATCATGTGATTATTGCAGGTCCTTAGGGGCCTGCAATTTGGTAGCGCTACCCCAACCGGATTGTTGTCATGAATACATCAAAGCTAGTTAGATTTTTTTGCTTTTTTTTCGCCACAATTTTTTTGGCGGTTGCCATCACGATCCTAATAGGATCTATTAAAGTAGGATTTTCGACTATGTCTAGCGTTTTTTTCTCTAAGCCTGGAAATTTATCTGGTTTTATTTTTGCCGGACTTTTTGCTGGATCCGTTTCTGTAATGTCTCGTAAGAAAAGCTGAGCAATTGTTTAGATTGTCGTCCTTCGCGGAATTGCAAAATAGCCGAGTTAGCTTAGGCTGCCAGTAAGTTTTCTTGTTGGCCCTAAACAATTGAGCGGCGTATGATATCTAAACGCTATCATACACCCAAAAATACGGTAAATAGATCGTGCCCAAACTTTCAAGTGCCCAAAAAAAGCATTTGGTTTTTAATATAAAACTTTATTCTTTGAACCCTTTTTGTAGCTTTCGAGATTTTTTTATATCTTCGACTATTATGCTGGCAGCGCGTTTAGCCTTGTACTTGCTATCTGTTATAAGGTGTCAATGGCTATTGGGGGGGGCGCATTTAGCTCTTATATTTTATTACGAATGGGCATGTTGAGGTTCCATGGGCAAATTGAAAGGTCTGACATCCCCTTGATGCGCTCCAAACTAGACAAACTTGGGCATGTTGAATCAAGCGTAAAAAATGTTTTTGTTTAAAATGTTTCTAGCTTGCAAAGGTGGGATGCTGACTCTGTCTTGGTTCAAGATGCCGATAATGGCTCTTGCATTATCGCAACAAAATCTGTTATTAAAAAATTAAACAATTAGAATCCTGTTTGAAAAGCACGATCTTCAATTAATTTTTGTTCGTTTCGCTGCTTTCTTGTTGAGCGGCAGCATATGGTTTGTTGCTTTTGGCAATTCAGAACAGTGGCTATTTGTGGGCTGGTTATGGAGCTGCATTTTGTTTTTTGGCTTGGCTTATTATGGGGCGGCAAAGGCCAAATATAGGCGGTTAACTTATTTCGCCTCCGTCACCAGCTTTATATGTTTTTTGGCGTCGTTGATTGCCAAAATTGGATAGTAACTGAGCCTGACGGTGTTGCTTCTAGTTAGGTTGATTGCTCCCTTGGGCAGACTGTTTTACGTTGGTGAAAATGGATATTAACATCGCGACCCTGAATGGGGCTACGGTAGAGGTTGTAGTCAATCGTATTACCAATGCGGAAGCAGTTTGGATTAGCCCTGAGTACAGCTTGCCTAGTGACGAAACTGCGGCACCTGTGGATTCCTGCAGTTTTTGTGATAGGTTTGCTTATGGCATTAGTGACACCGCCATTTTTAGCCATTTGGAATTTACCCCTGACGACCGCAAGATTCAAACTGTGGAACGTTACGGTGGTGCGGGCGTTGGGGTTAATGGAGGTGGGGGTAGAACCACCAACGACGGTGCCTTTCAGCTTAAGGGTAGCGGTAAAAACTGCATGGTGGGGGATGGTGTTGCCAGTCACCATGGTTATGGTGGTTTAGATGCACCAAATGCCATTGCGGAAACTATTTACAGTAACATTTTGGCAAAACTGTTGCCCATAGGCACCCTAAAGGTTCACGGGCTGATTCTTACTGGGGAGAATGCCGGTGTTTATGGTATTGAAGAGCACTTAAGCCAGCAATGCTGGGGTGTTATTCTTGTTCGCGATGCTTGTCTACGCCCCGCTCATTTTTTACGGGCAGGTCATTTTAAGCCACAACCACAATTTAAGGGTGATTTGTTACCCGATGCGGTTAGAGCTCGACTGGTAAATCAGGACCTCAAAAAGGCTTTGGGAGGGGATGACCAGTTTGTTAAAATGTTGGGGCGGTTTCTGTTTAATTGCGCCAACCAATTTGCTTTTGCTCGGGTAGCCAGAATTTGCCACGGCGCCTTAAGCCCCTCCAATATCGCCTTAGATGGGCGTTGGCTGGACTTGCCTATTGCCAGCTTCCTTAGCGGTGGCGTAAATTACTGCCGCGTCAATCCATTTTATGCCGAAGCCGCGATCCCGCTGACTATAGTGGATGAGATGGCCTATACCTATTCTAAGTATAATGGCGTGAATCTTAACGTAGCACCGCTACTTAATTATTACCGTAAGCAATTTGATGAATACTATAACTACCACATCGGTTTTTTGTTTGCGATTTCGCAGGATACCCTTGCAGATGAGCTAAAACAAACCGCTTGGTTGACCTTGGCAAAGTATGCACGCCAAGTGCTGGAGTCAGGGCAAAATATCGGTGCGCAACAGTCGCATATAGTATTCAATGACCCGGTAATTTGTTTTATCGAGGGCGTGTTCTTAAGTTTGGCAGATAAAAATGCCGCCCATGAAAAATTAGCCGGCATTTTGGCGGCGGCAGATTGTGACAGCCTTTTTGCCGCTGCAGCCACAGTATTTTCTTCGGTTTTCGAAAACAGTCAGCACTTAAGTGGTTCATACCGCCAGTTTGTGATTTGTAGCGCATTGCGCGCCATTAAAAAATCTCGATTATCATCTTTATTCTATTCGACTACCTTAGATGTAAAGATACAACAGGCTATGGCGGCACCATCACATCACGCGGCGGCAGCGCTGATTGATGCATACAATGATTTAGCTGGCTGGATATTTCAGCCAGACGCCGAGCGCGACATAGTGGTATTCAAAAATGAATTCTGCGCGGTTACTTATCTGCCGGCTGAGCCATCCTATCAATTGCTATTGGCCGACGGCGAGACGTGTTCCTTTGCTGGCATTTTAAATCTTTTGACTTATATGGGGTCGCATGACATGGACCAGTTTTTAATTGGCGGCTTCGGTGTTGGGCATTACGTTTCAAGCTTGTTGGAGGTTGTGGTGGTGTTGGAAAGCGCCAGCCTGCAGCTTCCCAATGAACGGTAGCCTGCGACAATGGACGTAAAAAATAGCATACCGCCCATTTTTGGTGATGTGATGAATTTGCGAGCGATGAGCGGACTGGATACCAAGGCCCTGGAACTGGTTGCGCTGATTAATTCCGCAACCTATGAATTGGTAGAGGTTTTCCGCTCCGATATTGCTGGGCCCATTGGCTATTTGGCGTGGGCCGACATCTCCAAATATACATTGGCTCACATGGAAAAATGTAAAAGCCGCCCCCGATATACCTACGAATGGGATGAGGGGAATATTTGCTTGGTGGTGGACGTGTTGTTTTTGAAGCCCTGGGGCGGGGCGGCAAAAAAACAGATGCTGCAATTGTTGCGGAAGAAAAAAGCGATTGTAATTTTCAGGCGCGGCAAACTAAGGCTGTACATTCGTAAATTAAACAGGTTTTACCTGTGCTCGCGCTTGTCGTCGCCCCAATAGAACTTCATTTTGGAGCGCTTGAGTGGGTTGCCGCTGGTTTATGTTTTTGTCTCGGTTGTTTGCGGGTGATTTAATTATGATGGTTGACTGTGGTGGGAGATTTAACAGGTGACAGACAGAGATGTAAATAGCTATGGACTTACGTCTGCGCAAAGTGAAATCTATCTGCATCAGTTAAGCCACCCTGAATTGCCTCTGTATAATATCGGTGGTTATATACAGGTTGTCGGTGCTTTAGATTATCCTCGCATGGCAGCTGCCTATAAGGCCTTTATACTGTCTAGTGATGTGTTTTCGAATCAGCTTGGTAGCAATAAGCAGGGAGAGCCTATTCAGTTTTCCGCAGGTAGCACTTATGCGGATTTAAAAATTGTAGATTTCTCTTCTGAATCAGATCCTAGGGCTTGCGCGGAGACCTTCGCGAAGCAAGCGTTACGTCAAAAATTCAATCTCCTAAATGCCTTTCTATATTCGGTGACATTGATAAAATTAGCCGAAAACGAAAGTTGGTGCTTGATGGTTTGCCACCATGTATTTAATGATGGCTGGAGTTTCGTCAGTTGTCTCAAGCGAATAGTCGAATGCTATAACGCCCAAACCGGTGAATGTGCCTCATTTGAGATGCGTCCGCGCTATTTGGATTTTGTAAAAGATGAGTTGTTATATGTAGGGAGCCCGCTATATGAGAAGCACAAAAAATATTGGCTGAACAAGCTTAAACACTTGCCCCCTCGACCATTAGAAGCCAAAGAGGGTGGTCGTTTCGAAGCGGCAGCTACGAGCCTGAATATTGTTGCGCGGATTGAGGGGGAGCGTTATAAGCAGCTCAGTGCTCTTGCGGGGAGTTGTTCCGTTGGCATACATCACGTATTGCTGGCCTTGGTATTTTGCTACTTTAGCCGAGTCTACTCGGCAGCGGAGTTGATTGTTGGCGTTCCTTCTCACAATAGAAGAAAGTCAATTGACAAGGATACGGCTGGGATGTTTGCCAGCGTCTACCCGTTTTTATTAAACGTGCCTAATGACATTACCTTTAGTGAGTTGGTTGCACGAATTACGGCGCAGACGAAAAGTGACTACCGATACCAGCGATTTCCAGTCTCGCATTTGAGCAGAGAGCTGGGGTTGTTCGAACATCAAAAGCGCGGAATGTATGACATAGCATTCAACTTCGAAAAATTTGATGCTCCCCTATCACTGGCCGATTTAGATTTTAAAATTGGGATTATCTCCAATGGCCACTCCCAAATTCCTATCAATTTTATTTATCGCGACTTTTGCGGTCACCAGAGCAATGAGTTAATTGTTGAATATAATACGGCTTTCTTCAGCGCAGGCGAGGCGGTGCTGCTAATCGATCGCTTTTGGTGGATGTTGTCGCAACTAACACCCTCGCAGCCGCTTCAATCGCTGTCCATAATCCCACCCGCTGAAGAACTACTAGTAACCAACATTTTTAATCAGACATACAAAGCCTATCCCCGGGAGCTTTGCCTACCTCAGTGGTTTGAATCCGTGGCGCTACATTGTGCCAGCAAAATAGCAGTAAGATGCGGTGAGTTGTATTACAGCTACGAGGAGCTTAATAATCGAGCCAATCAGCTGGCCCATTACCTGTTGGACGCGGGCATTAGCCCTGAAACACTTGTGGGTGTTTGTTTGGAGCGGTCCTTAGATCTCTTGGTGGGAGTGTTGGGTATTCTAAAAGCTGGCGGTGCTTATCTGCCGTTAGACCCAAGTTATCCTTCTGCCCGCTTGGCGCATATGGTGGCAGATAGTGGAGTTAATTTTATTCTGGCTCACCGCGCTGTCGCCACCGCGTTACCCGGCTGCGGTGTATTCAATTGCCTCTATTTGGACGATGCACTAACACAACAGCAGTTGAGGCTACTGCCGGTAGCCAATCCCGCACAGGAAAATACGGGGTTAACGCCATCCCATTTGGCCTATGTTATTTACACGTCAGGCTCTACCGGTATCCCTAAAGGGGTGATGATTGAGCACGCAAGCCTGCTGAATTTTTTGCAGGCTATGCAGGATAGGCCCGGCCTAACAGCTGACGACGTTTTACTGTCGGTGACGTCCCCCTCGTTTGACATTCACGCTCTGGAATTCTATTTGCCTTTAATTTCTGGGGCGACAGTCGTTATCGCGAAGGAGAATCAATATAGTAGCGCCGAGGCTTTAGCCAGTTTAATGGTGGAATTTGATGTGACAGTGATGCAGGCAACGCCTGTCACTTGGTCGCTCCTTGCTGATAGTCCTTGGCAGCCGCTTGGCCCATTTAAGGCTTTGTGCGGCGGTGAAACCCTAAGCCAAGGGCTGCGCCACAAGTTGCAATCGCGAGCCGGGCTTGCGCTTTGGAATCTCTATGGACCCACTGAGGCTACAGTCTGGTCCACTGTGCAACTGGTTGGCGAGCACATTTCTTTAGGCAAACCCATTCCTAACACTCAGTGCTATGTATTGAGCGATCAGCTGCAGCTGCAGCCCCTGGGCATAACCGGAGAGCTTTGCATTGCAGGTGCCGGTATCGCGCGTGGCTATTGGCAGCGGCCGGAACTAAGCGCTAAACAGTTTGTCGCCAACCCCTTTAGCGACAGGTCAAGTAGCCGCCTTTATCGGACGGGAGATAGGGTGCGTTGGACTCCCTGTGGCGAGCTAGAATATGTGGGACGAAGTGATGAACAGATCAAGGTGCGTGGCTTGCGCATCGAATTGGGCGAAATCGAACATCGAATAAGCGAGCATACCGCGGTGAGGCTGGCGGCAGTTTGTGCGCAAGAAGACCCGCAGGGTCAATCCTATTTAGTGGCCTACGTGGTTAAGACCCTGCTGGCCGAACACCATACGGATGCGCAGCTGAGTGCGGATTTAAGGGCGCATTTGCGGCGCTGGCTGCCGGACTATATGTTGCCGAGCACTTACGTAATTCTGGTCGATATGCCCCTCACGCCGAACGGCAAAATTGACAAACAACAACTACCGAGACCCGACAGGGCACCGCCAGCGGATCATTTTGCAGCACCGAAAACGGCTACCGAGCTGGCTTTGGCTGTGCTCTGGTGTGAAGTTTTGGAGCAAGACTCCAGTAACGTAAGTGCTAGTGCAAATTTCTTCGAATTGGGGGGGCATTCTCTTGCAGCACTTCGGTTGATAGGGCTGCTTCGAACCCGATTTAACGTGGAGTTGTCGTTGCGTGACCTGTTCGATTGTTCAGACCTGAGTGACATGGCGGCAATTATCGATCGGGCCAATAGCACCATAAATATACCGCGCTTAAAGACATTGACCCCGAGGCCAAAACGCTTGCTTTCTTCTTATGGACAGCAAAGTTTATGGCTGTATGATCAACTGAATGGCGGTAGTGCCGAATACAACATGACAGGTGGCTGGCGTATTGAGGGTGACTTCGAGGAAGCTTTAGCAGAGCAGGCATTATGTCAGCTGATTGAGCGCCATGCGGTACTGCGTACGACTTTTGAAGAAACGGAAGCCGGAGTTGCACAGGAAATTGCAGATGCTTTTCGCTTTGAGCTTCAGCGCCTTGACATGTGTTTATTGCCAGAGGATGAGCGTGACTCGGCTGTGGCTAACGCTCTATTCGCCGAAAAGTTAAAACCGTTTAATTTGGCATGCGACCTTTTGTTGCGTGCCAGCCTGCTGAAGTTGGCAGCGAGTGACTATGTATTACTAGTCAGCGTACATCATATTGCCTGTGATGGTTGGTCTTTAGATATTTTACAGCGAGAATTTTTCCAGCTGTATAATGCGTTAGTTCACAAGGCTCCTTATCCTCTCGCTCCACTAAATTTTGATTATATTGATTACGTTTATTGGCAGCGAGATTGGTTGGCAAATGGGGTATTAACTCATCAGCTTAACTATTGGCGGCAACAGCTAGCGGGGATTCCGCTTATCCACAGTCTGCCTTTGGATAAACCCCGTCCGAAGCGCCAAACTTTTGCTGGGGCTGGCCATAATTTTGTAGTGCCAGCCGAAGTATTTGCGTCGCTTAAAATATTGGCCGGGCAGCAGCGTGTTAGTATTTTTATGCTATTGCATGGCGTGTTTTCAGTGCTGTTAGCGCGTTATTCCAACTGCACGGATATTGTCATCGCTAGTCCAGTAGCCGGTAGAACTGCGGATGAACTGGAGCCGTTGGTTGGTTTGTTTTTTAACACGTTGGTTTTGCGTAGTAACGTCAGCGGCAACCCAAGCTTTATTGATTATCTGCGCCATATTCGCGACATTAATTTGGCGGCCCAGGCTAACCTGGATGCACCAATCGGTTCTGTAATTGAACGCCTAGATGTAGGCCGCGACCCCAGCTATTCTCCAGTTTTTCAAGTTATGTTGGTGATGGCGGATAAACCCATCGCTGACATGTCTGCCGATCAATTAAAGATATCTGCACTGGAGGAAAAGCACCATACGGCGAAGTTCGATTTAAGTCTACATATTGTGAATCATCGAGATTATTTGGCGTGCACTATTGAGTACAGAACCGATTTGTTTGAAGACTCTACAATTGCTCGTATGAGTGAAAGTTTTTGCCAGTTGTTGCACAGCGTCATCGAGCAGCCCTCGGATGGCATTCATACCTTACCGATGTTAACTATTGTTGAACGTCAAGAATTGGCTGCACGCCATAATACGCAGGGTAATTTTAGCGGCTCAATTCTGACGCCGCAATTAATTGAAGCGCAAGTGCTACACCACCCGTCCAAAGTTGCGCTTTGGTGCGGCCAAACTTCCTACACCTATGTGGAACTTAATGCCCGAGCTAATCAGCTCGCCCATTATCTTATAAGCGCTGGCGTAAAACCCGATACCTTGGTGGGAGTCTGTGTAGAACGGTCAGTCGATACGCTGGTAGCACTACTCGGTATTTTAAAGGCGGGCGGCGCGTATTTACCGCTGGATCCTAATTATCCCGCCGCGCGCTTAGCTTATATGTTGGCCGATAGCGGCGTTGGTTTAATCGTTGCTCATCGATCCGCTGCCGCAGTATTGCTGGCCAATGCTGCGCCGGAAATCCTATATTTGGATGATGAACAAGTAAATTTTAAACTCCAACAATTCCCCATATGCAACCCAGCCTACACCGCGTTAGGTTTAACTCCAACGAATTTGGCGTATGTTATTTATACCTCTGGCTCTACCGGCTCCCCAAAAGGCGTGATGATTGAGCATCATAGTTTGAGTAATTTTCTGCAGGCAATGCGGGATACGCCAAGTCTTGACGTTGATGATGTTTTACTATCCGTGACCTCGCCCTCGTTTGATATCCATACGCTAGAGTTCTATTTACCCTTGATTGTTGGAGCGACCCTAATTGTCGCTACGCAAGAGCAATATAGTGACGCCGAAGTATTGGCCCGTCTAATTGCTCATTTTAAGGTGACGGTTATGCAGGCAACGCCGGTCACTTGGTCGCTCCTCGTAGATAGCTCATGGCAGCCAACAAGACCCTTCAAAGCGTTGTGTGGCGGTGAGGCACTAAGCCATGGGCTGCGACAAAAATTACAATCACGACGCGGACTGTCGCTATGGAATCTTTATGGTCCTACCGAAACCACAGTTTGGTCCACCGTGGGTTTAATTGGTGAACGTATTACGTTAGGTCAACCGATTGCGAATACGCAATGCTATGTGGTGAATGAGCACCTGGCTTTACAGCCCGTTGGCGTTGCGGGCGAGTTATGTATTGCGGGCGAAGGAGTTGCGAGAGGTTATTGGCAGCAACCGGATCTAACCCACGAAAAATTTATCCCAAATCCATTTGGCAGTGAACCTAGTACGCTTTACCGCACTGGGGATTGGGTTCGCCGGACCAGTAGTGGAGAGTTGGAGTATGTCGCCCGCCGTGATGATCAGGTCAAAATACGCGGGTTTCGTATCGAACTTGGTGATATTGAGCACCATCTAGACGCTCATGTCTCGGTGCTTCAATCTATAGTGTGTGCAAATGACGATAGACAGGGCAGGCCCTGCTTGGTTGCATATATTGTCAAACAGGCGGCTGAACTGGAGACGCCCGACGCGGATAACATTGCAGTCCTAAGAGCCCATCTTCGACATTTATTGCCGGATCATATGGTGCCGAATGCATTCGTGTTTCTGTCCGCTTTCCCACTTACGCCTAACGGTAAAATTGACAGAAAACAATTACTTAAACTTGAATCTCTAAAGCCACAAAGCTTTTTCATTGCCCCAGGGACCGATGCTGAATTGAGATTAGCGATACTGTGGTCGGAGGTGTTGGATTTGGATATTAACGAGATTAGCGCTAGCGCGAGTTTCTTTGAATTGGGCGGGGATTCGCTGAGCGCTTTGACTTTTGTACGTAAAGCCCGCAAGTTAGGCTTTAATTATTCAACGGACAACATACGGAATGCTCAAACGATTTCCAACCTTGCTAAGCTTGATAGTAAAAAGCCAACCGCTGTAAATAGTGAATATTGCGGCCCAATCGCTATGACGGCCGATCAGCTTGCCTTCATAAATTGGCCTTATGGAACGGATAAATATTGCATCAATCTCGTAGTGGATACAAATTTTGCGGCAAGTGTGGAAACACTGAAGCGAGCGTGTCGGGAGGTAGTAAATGCTCACGACGGGCTAAGATCGGTATTTCATTATGCCGACAAAAAATGGCATGCCAATATAGTGTTGGACTGGGATTATGACTTGGCGGAAGAAATCGCCTTGCCCTTCCTGTGGGGCGATCCAGCTGCCTTGGTTGAATTGAAGATAATTTTTGAAAAAATTCATGGGAAAATTGTATTGGGTCGTGGCCCGAAATTTTATGTTGCTCTTGTTACAGACTTGCAGGGTGCTGCCAAAATTTGTTTCAGTGTGACCCATTTGGTCTGTGATGCTTATGGTATGCAAATTTTGCTAGAGGACATTTTGTTAGCCTATGAAAAAATCACAAATGATCAAGCGGTTATAATCGAGCGCTCCTCTAGTTATGCTGATGCATTGCAAAAATATATCAGCTATATTAATTCGTCTATTTATATGAGGCAGATTGATTATTGGGAATCGCTAAGATGGAGCGAATTAAAGGTTCACCCGATAGATTACCCGGAAAACTTTAACGCCAAAAGAAACGTCGCAAAAACTTCAAAAATATTAGCTGAAGAGCTTAGTGAACACCACACTCGCATACTCCTTCAAGAGGTAAGAACTTTTGTAGGGGTTTCACCCTTAGATTTCATGATTGCAATTTTGGTGAAGGTATTTGCTGCTTGGTCGGGTTCCGATAGCCAATTTTTTAGTGTTTTTGATGCGGGAAGAGAAAGCTTGTACAAAGAGGCCGCGGCCGACATGTCAAGAGTTGTTTCTTCATCCAATGTATTTAGAAGCCTCTATTTACACAATCCTGACTACACTGACATGGTAGGCTATGTGACGGATGTCGAGCGACAAATTCGGGGAATTCCTTTTGGTGGGACCGGACTCCACCAGCTTAGAGAGGCTTGTGACAATATATCGATAAAAAGTCGAATCGCCAAGTGCGCCATCGTCCCTGATTCAGGCATTTGGTTTAATTATAGTGGGATCAATGGCAGCTTAGATTATTTTAAAAACAAAGGACTGAGTGTTTCTAATCTGACCTATGAGGTGGGTTGCGTTACGCTTAACGACAATTTCCCAAGAGGGATGCTTTTGCAGCTTCCCTGGCAGGTTTCAAACAACCGCCTCATGATGTTTTGGGAGTATAGCGACGCAGTGCATAAAGATAGCACTATTAGAGAGCTAGCTCGACGTTGTAAAGACCAGTTAACCCAGTGGCTTGATGATGTGGCTGCCGTATAATTTTGTTAGCAATGTGGTTTGGATATTTTTTTAGTTTGCGAGTGATTGATATGAATATTGGTTTGGAGTTGGTTTGGAGCGCTACGTGAAAGGAGCTGGGCGCGAAAAAAACGGTCTGGAACCCACTGGAAATGACCCGCTCGACACCATGTCCTACTCGCGGGGGCGCATTATGTCCAAAATTCCGAAAAACGGTGAGATGTCAAAGCCTTATGAGCGCTGGGTTGAGATAGATGTGGATTCATCCGACACGCTAAATGGTAGCGGCATAGCATGCTGTGTGACAGTATATAATGAAGATGGGGAGGCTTTGCTTGTATCACTGCTCGGGTTGATTAGAAATGCTCAGTATTTAAAGATGTGTGACGTCGGCTTTGCAAAACACGAGATGGCTTTATGCGTAATAGTTGATGGAGCGGATAGGATGTCCGCCTCTTTCTTTAAATACGCGCAACAGTGCAAATTTATCGATGCCAGGTGCAAGGATGGGGGCAGCGATATTCATGTTTATGAAACGTATACTGACGGTGGCGAGCTATGTGAGTTGCTGCGGGAGTGCACCACTTCTGGACGCAGCAACTCATGGATAGACAGTAATCAAGATTATATCCGCGACAAGCTAACTAAGGGTGCCTTTGATTATGATGAAAACCTTAAGGTCAGGGTTGTATTTTATATTAAGTCTAAAAATCTCGGAAAATTGGACTCTCACTGGCATTTTTTCGAGGTTATTTGTCAATTTTTAAACCCCAAATATTGTGTTCAAATGGATGTTGGCACAAACCCAAATGTTGACGCTACTAAGAAAATGTTGGAGGTTATTTGTAGGCGCGAGCATATTGGTGTTGTTGCGTGCCGATCATATATAGCCAGCCCAAAAAATCATTTGAATATTATTGGTGTTTGGCAGTTTTCCGACATGTTGAGAGAGCGATTTATATCTTGGCCGACAGAAGCCTTATTGGGTTATCTCAGTGTTATGCCGGGACAAATGTGTTTAATGAAATGGGAGGCTGTTGATAGTAGAAAGTGTTCCACTTCGGACTTCGGTAGCTCTGAAAGTTACCAAGATCGCCACTGCAGAACGCTGAAAAGCTACTACAGAGGGCTAGAGGAAAATGGCCCATTTGAGTCCAACATGTTTCTGGCCGAAGACAGGGTGCTGGGCTTTGAAATTGTACACAACAAAAAAAATCGTTGGCGAATCGATTATGCACCGCGCGCTGAAGCCACGACAGATCCATGCAATTCTTGGGCGGAGTTACTGCAGCAGCGGCGTCGCTGGATATGCAGTTCATTTAGCTGCAAGATTTGGTTCTTAATAAAATTAAAGGAGTATATGTTTGGCTCCGGGAAGAGCTGGATAGATAAATCCCGCATGCTGCTTTCAGGGATTTATTTCTTATTGGATATTTTGGTGACCTGGTTTTTATTTGGAATAATGGGGAGTTGTGTTACTGCAATTTACGTCACTGCACAGAGAGATTTGAAATTTGATTCATTACTTTTCGATCTGAACTTTTGCGCCGTTGTCGGCGTAATATTGGTGTCAGCGTTTCATCTCTTCATTTCTTTGGGTCGAAAAATCGAATTTTTTGTTGAAAAGTCTCTGAGCTTTACTGTTGCGCTTCAATCCATTGCGTTGCTTTTTTTGGGGTTGGTGGCGTTCCTTCGGTGGGCGGGAGATGATATAATTAAAACAATTTTGCTGCTGAATTTGTTTTTGTTTCTGGGCTTTATTTTAAACTGTTTATTTTTTTCTAAAAATTTGGCGAAAAAAATGGCTGGCAATATTTTCGTTTACGGTTTGGTATTGCCGTCGGTATCATTTTTAATGCAGTGCTTTGCTTTTTGCAATATGGATGATGTTAGCTGGGGCACTAAAGGGTTGACGCTAACCGTCGCCCGTGGCGCCACCTCTCAGCGGGGAGCGTCAAAATATAAGCGTCGGTTTTTTTGGTTTCGATGGGGCGTTATTTTGGGCCAAGTTTCCTCTAATGTAGGTTTATATTGGTTGTTGCTCTATATGGGCGTTTCCGGTTCGCTTATGTTTTTAGCGTTTATGTTGTGTTTTTCATTGGCATTGCTTGCAGTTTCATTGATTGCCTGCGCTGTAATAAATTCGAGGGATCAGACATTTAAGGGCGGAGAGCCGAGTTAAAAATTCACCCCTTGCGGATTGCTGTTTTTCGGCGATTATAGATCTACAGCGGCAGTACTTATGGGCGTAGGTGTTTGAATGATAAATTTTCGACGTGGCTCATGTGCATAGTTGGAGGTGGAGAGGGTTCACTGTTTAGGCCTTCCTCATGTCTGCCCCAATTAGTAATTTTGTATCCTGTTGCGTTGTTTGGTTTTGTTTAGTTCGGTCGTTTTTGTCGAAGTTATTTATGCTAGGCTAGGCCTTTCAACTTAAATTCCCAATTTTCACGAGATCCTGGCTCTATGGCTATAGTAGAACATGCATTATTTAAATTTATGAATTTTTTGTCGGAAATTTTCTTGCGAGCATCAAAATATGTAGGGCTTAATGCGGCATCTCCAGTTTTTACCGCGCACTATTTGGATGAGCAGCTGCCTAACCTTGAGGAGGCTACCAAAGAATTTAAAGGTAAAGATGGAATCAATATCCTAGAAATTGGGTCATATGAGGGGAAGGCTTCGTTATGGTTCTACCATTCAATTTTGACCGGGAAAAATTGCTCCATTACCACTGTGGACAAATTCCGTTCGTCGGCTTTTTGGAACAACACTGTCGCCGAGCGGCGGTCAGGCAAGATGAAAGCGTTGACAGGTTATTCTTTTGATGTATTGACAAAGCTGTATTTGAGCGGCGTACGATTTGACTTTATTTATATTGACGGGTCGCATTTTTCTAGGAATGTGATGGAGGACGCTGTCGTGGCGTGGCGTCTACTTAATGAAAATGGCGTTATGTTGTTTGATGATTATTTATGGGAGGATATAGAGTATTTTAATTCTCTATTTAAGGTGAAGTACGAAGAGATACGCCGCAAATATGATTTCTCCTGCGGCAATCCATTTACTCCGAAGGCCGCGGTAGATTCGTTTCTGTCTGCCTATAACTTAGATTATGAGTTGGTTTTTTCCAATTATCAGTTGGCAGTTAGAAAAACCTCCAATAAGTTATTGGGGGATGTGGGGTTTAATCTGATTGACTA
>CAMCXE010000062.1 GCA_945882995.1 Thalassocella blandensis
ACCTACGACGTCTTCAACAAACCCACCAAGCTAGGCGCCGTGCAGTTTTTTTATGGCCCCAACGGCGAAAAATACAAGCAAGTGAATAACGGGGTAGTGACTTGGTATTTCAACAATGGGCTATACGAATATTCCTGCTATCCACAAACGCCTTGTAGCGCAGGTAGCGAAACCAGCTACGCCGGCGCCTACGTTTATAAATCCTCCTGGGCCAGCGGCAACGGCGGCCTTAGCGAGTATTACTTACTGCGGGATCACCTCGGCAGCGTGGACACAGTGACCGATATCAGCGGCAAAGCCATCCAACAAATGAGCTTCGACGCCTTCGGCAAACGCCGCCTAAGCAACTGGAAAGCCGGCGACCCCACGGGTGGCAAAAGCAATACTTTCGTTACCAGCAAAGGCTACACCGACCACGACGAGCTGGATAACCTCGGCCTAATCCACATGGTCGGGCGGGTGTACGACCCGGCTATTGGACGGTTTTTAAGTGCGGACTTATTCGTGCAATCGCCGTATGATTCGCAGAGTTTTAATCGGTATTCGTATGTTCGAAATAATCCGCTGGGGAGGACGGATCCTACGGGGTATGAGGAAGTTGAGGAGGTGGTGGCCTGGGGGATCAAGGAGAAACCCGATTTCTCCTATATGAAGGTGAACGACCTCGTTCAGCAACTAAATGCCATGGCAGCGAATTCTGCAATCCCGCAGGAAGATAAAGCTGCGGCAATTCGTGCCGCAGTACAGGACTACTCAGCGGCGAATGGGGTGGATGCCAATTCGCTTTCGAAAGCGATTGTTGATAAGGGCTATGAAGGTGACGCAAGTGCACAAACCAATCCAGCCGTAGCAATTGCGGAGCGGGCACTAAAAGATGGCCGGCTAACCCTCAGAGAAGCCAATAAAATCTGGCGAGCGAATAACGATCCGAAATTTCAACTCACCGTTGACGCAAGCAAACTAAGCGTGATGTTGACTAATGGCCGATTTAACCCAAATGGAAACACTGGAGCAACAGTCTTGGGGCTGGATTTTTTTGTGCACGGTTCAGTAACCATTCACAGGGGAACCGACGGACTTACCATTAGGCCGGGCCCATACGATTTCGACCAACAAAAAGATCGTCCCGTCAGGAATTTTGAGACTGCCAGAGGCCTTTTTTTGGCCAAAGATTTTGGGCGGTCCGAAGGGGTTGATTTTTTAATTAATTATTCTGGAAACCCATATGTCACCAATGGTCCAGCGCCAATCCAATCATTTTGGCCTATGTAGTTCGATTCAATATGTTGACGCAGCGCTAATATCAACCAACATTGAGGTACTATGAAAACGCTTTTTCGAGTCGGATTATTTTTACTGCTGGCATTTCTTTTGGTAATCGCCGCCACCTATACTCTTGGGCCAGGGCTGCGAGATGGTGGAATAAATATTGGGCAGGAATACGAGTATTTCGACGCAGGTGGAAATGAAAAAAGTATCAATCGTTATGGGGATATTGTGGTTGATGCCCGCGTGGATGATTACCTTACCGTAGGCGACAAGATATATATCGCGAGAAGAAGTCTAGACATCGTAAACCCTAATCAGAGTCCACCTAAGTGGGAGCTGTCGTCACGATGCGAATTTTTAATACTTGATATGAAAGACAACACAATCCGACCGACAATTAATCATGGAAATGTAAAATGCAACATGAATAAATGAGCGTTGGTTAATCAAAGAGAAAAAAGAAGGGGACATCCAAAAATTAAATCCCTCTTGACTAAAAGAACTGGAAAAAGAACTGGACATCCACAAACTAATCCCCTCTTGACAACCCCAAAACCCCGCCACCCCAGCCACCCACGGCTGGGCAACGGCCTAGCCACCCCACAAACCTCCAACCCCGCCACCAGCCACCTAAAAGCCGTCCCCTCAAACCCGCTGCTCAACCACAACCCACCCAATAACCAATACCATCCAGCCGTCACCCCGCAACCCGCCGCAGCCCCCAACCTTACTCCGCCGCTTCACTGAGCTTGCGTGCTTTCCTTTAGCCGCTGTTTTTAGTGGCTTATCCCAAACCTACACTTCACCCCACGCCTGATTAGCCGGGCGGGTGAGGTCGCGGCTGCCGTGTAGTACTTGGAGAATATCAATACGCTCCTCGCTGATAACCGCGTACACAATGCGGTAGTGCTGATAAATCACTTCCCGCACGTCCTCCAGCTGGGCTTCTGGCACCCAGCGCCCGCTGAGGGGAAAGGTTTCCAGCCGGTCTACTGCTCGTAAATGCTGTCGAGGGCCTGGAGTGCCCGTGCGGTCCAGTTAACCTTGGCCATGGCCGTACCGTTTTTTAACATCCTCATGCGGCACCACGCGTCCAGCCTTGGAGTCCTCAAGGCCCAGTTCAATTTGCTGGCGTACGTGCAGGCTGTATAGCGAGTCGTTCAGTTGGTAGCGAATGTCGATGAGGGTGGCGGTTTCGGGCATGGCGTCTAGCATTTGACGCACTTGGTCTTTAGCGGTTTGCATAGTGGGTCTCCTGAGTCACTGAGGGGGTGAGGCTTTGGGCGTTAGCCGACAAGCGATTGGCGGTGTGTTTTAGGATCAAGCTGTCCAGCAGCTCTCCCGCCACATTGCGTGCACCTAACAGCTCTTGCATAGCGTCTTCGTGCGAAACGGTGCGCCCCTCTTCAATATCTTTTAAACCTTCTTCAATTTTCTGGCGCACATAGACGCTATACATCACATCATCCCACGTGGCCTGTTCCGGCAAGTGGTCGGCAATTTCGTGAACAATTTGTTGCAGGGTTTGCATGGGGTGTTCCTCACTAATCCTGATGAATAACGGTATCCAGCATATCCATGACGGAACGCTGTTTGGTTTTGGGCCGCGCTTCAGCAAGTAGATATCTCTAAAGAAAGACACCGACACCAGGACATCCACAACGACACCGACACCGGGAGATCCACAAACCAAAACCCCATTGACAACCACCACACCCCAACTTTTACGCTACCCCACCCATTCCGCCTATAATCACCCGCCCACACCACCGAGCCAACCCCATGGCCTTCATGCACACCATGCAACCCATCACCCGCGCCACCACGCCCCGCGTGATGCTAAGCGTGGTCATGGCCAGCCTGCCGGGGTTGGCAGGCTTGGTGTGGTTTTTTGGGTGCGGGTATCTGGTGCATGCGGTGGTATGTTGCCTACTGTGCGTCGCGTTTGAAGCGGGCGCTTTGCGACTGCGGCAACGCCCTATCGCCCCAGCCCTGCAAGATGGCAGCGCCCTAGTTACTGGCTGGCTGCTGGCCCTGGCTTTGCCGCCGGAGTGCCCGGGCTGGCTGTTGGTACTGGCCTGCGGTTTCGCCATTCTGGTGGTGAAGCAGCTCTACGGCGGCCTAGGCTTCAACCTATTCAACCCAGCCATGGCCGCCTATGCCTTGCTGCTGGTGTGTTTCCCCCGGGAGATGAACCACTGGCCCAGCCCCCGGGACCTGTTAACCCCGGAACAAAACCCTACAAACATTTGGCAAAGCCTTACCCACTTGTGGAGCAATACTAGGGTGGACGCCTTAGCCACTGCTACACCACTGGACCTGGTTAAACACAATCAGGGCTATACCCTGCAAGATCTGTATGGCCTGCAGCCACAATTGCGCTTGGGGCGCTGGGCGGGCAGCGGCTGGGAATGGGTTAATTTAGGTTTTTTGATCGGGGGTATTTGGCTGTTACAGCAGCGCCTTATCCGCTGGCATGCACCGGTGGGCATGGTGTTCAGCCTTGCGTTACTGGCCGCACTGGGCTACGACAACGGCAGCTCTAACTCTACCGGCTCGCCCATTTTTCACCTGCTCAGCGGCGCCACCATGCTGGGGGCATTTTTTATTGTGACCGACCCAGTAACCTGCCCCACCAGCCCCCTTGGGCGCTTTGTGTTTGGAGCCGGCGTGGGCACGCTGGTGTTTTGCATTCGCGTGTGGGGCGACTACCCGGAAGGCCTAGCCTTTGCGGTATTGATGATGAACCTAACCGCGCCGAGCCTAGACCGGCTAACCGCGCCGCGCATCTTCGGCCAAAGGCCACGCCCACCCAGCGCAAGAGCGGATGAGTCATGAGGTTTACCGCGGGGCTAAGCTTGCGCAACGCTGGATTAATGCTAGCCATAGCTCTAGTTTGCGCCTTACTGATGCTGGGTGTTTACGCCATTAGCGCCAACGGAATTGCCCAACAACGCGCCGCCGCTGAGGCGGCTTTATGGTTGGAGCTGCTGCCGCGCAGCGCCTATGACAACAATCTACTGGCATCCCCTGTAGCGCTGCTACCGGCGGAAGCGGCGGCACTGGGCGTAGCGCCGGGTTCGCCGCTCTATATTGCCTGTCGCCAAGGCGCGCCTGTGGCCCTGCTACTGCCGGTCACCAGCCACGAAGGCTACGCCGGGCCCATTGAACTGCTGGTGGGAATTTATGTTGATGGGCGCATCGCCGGCGTGCGTGTGCGGGCGCACCAGGAAACACCTGGCATGGGCGATAAAATAGATATTCAACACAGCCCATGGATACTCAGCTTCAACGGTAGAAGCTTGCAACTACCCAGCATTGACCGCTGGCGAGTGAAAGCGGACGGTGGTGCATTTGATCAATTCGCCGGCGCCACCATTACGCCCCGTGCAGTGGTAAAAAGTGTGAAAATTGCGCAGGAATTTATAGCGGCACAACAGACGACGCTGTTGGCGCGCTTCCAAACCGCGCCAGCAAACCCACTGCAGCAGGCTCCGCCATGACCCCATACACTTGGCTGAATCCTTACATTCTGGTGCAGTTACTGGGCTTAAGCCCTTTATTCGCCATGAGTAACAGCCTGCTGAAGGCGGCCCTGCTAGGCGGCGCCAACCTGCTACTGCTATGCACCGCCGCTGGGGCTGCCCGCGTTACGCTGCGCTGGCAGTCGCCGCTGGGTTTAATCATAAACGCCACCCTAGTGGCCAGCGTGACGGTGTGTTTATCCCTCGCGCTCGCCGCCGCCAGCCTCCAGCTTCAACAGCAGCTCGCCTTAGCGGCGCCACTGCTGCTAGGTAATGCGGTGCTACTGGCGTACCTAGCCGGTAGGCTGCCGGATGGGCACCGAGTATTTAATCTCACCTACGCCGCCAGGCTCGGGGCAAAAATGTTATTACTACTGCTGATTGTGGGCGGCGCTCGCCAAAGCTGGGAGCTGACCAACCCAAACTGGCCCCTCGCCCAGCCTGCATTTATGGCATTTTTCCTTGCGGGAGGCTTGTTAGCCATTAAAAACTGCCGACGTTATGGCGCCCAGACCAAGCCGCCGAACACACCACTAGCAATCACTCACCAACCCGCCATAGGCAGCAAACGCATACGAACCACTGGGGAAATTCGCTAACAACTGCAATAACTTTCAGCGTTGTAACCACCCCAAAATCCCAACCACCTCACCATTACCTAAATCATACAATGTCAGACACCCAGAATTATCAACACCAGCTAGATACAAAAATCCAAAAAATTCGTGCAGATTTTGCCGAATTCAACCTGCCGGATTTAACCGTATTCCCCTCACCGCCCAGCCATTACCGCATGCGTGCCGAATTTAAAATTTGGCAGGCCGGCGAATTCGCCAGCTACGCCATGTTTGCCCCTGGCCCAGTAAAAACCCCCGTCGCTATCGAGGCTTTTACCGCCGCCTCCACCACCATTAATCGCTTAATGCCATTAATTATGGACAACATTAATCAACAGGCGCCGCTGAGATATAAGCTATTTGAAGCGCACTTTCTCACTAGCACCACTGGCGAAGCGCTAGTCAGTTTGGTGTACCACACACCCTTAACACCGCTCTGGCAAGCCCATGCCGATGAGTTATGCCACCGCCTCGGCATTAACATTGTAGGGCGCAGCCGTGGCCAAAAAATGATTGTAGGAAGGGATTACGTTAACGAGGAATTTATTGTGCAAGGGCGTAAATTCCATTATCGCCACAGCGAAAATTCATTCACCCAACCCAACGGTTTTGTGTGTGAACACATGCTCAACTGGGCGGCCGAGCATACTCAAAATTTAGGCGGTGATTTATTAGAACTTTACTGCGGCAATGGCAATTTCACCCTGCCGTTAACTCAAAATTTTAACCAGGTATTGGCTACCGAAGTCGCAAAAGTCAGCGTGGCCGATGCACACCACAATATAGCGCGCAACAACATAACCAACCTGCAAGTGCTGCGCATGTCCAGTGCAGAATTAGCCGACGCTTTAACCCAAAAGCGCCAATTTCGCCGTTTAGGCGACCTAGATTTAAAGCGCTACCAATTTTCCACAGTATTTGTGGACCCACCACGCTGCGGGCTGGATACACAAACCCTAGATTTTATTAAACGCTTCCCGAACATACTGTATATTTCCTGCAACCCGGAATCACTCAAACACAATCTCCACGAGCTTAGCAATACACACCGCATTCAGGCCATGGCGCTGTTTGATCAATTCCCCTTCACCGACCACATAGAAACCGGTGTATTACTTGCGCAACAGTAATCGCCATGTCCTCTTTAGGGCGCTGGGTCTGTTATGCAGCGCCCTATTAACCGGCTGCGCATTGCCAGTTGAACAGCGCAGTGTGCAGATCTGCGCAGACTGCACCGCACACTGGCTGGAAGGCCCACTCCTCGCCTACAGTCGCAACCTAACGCCGGCGGCGCCAGTGGTACATATTTATTTTGAAGGCGATGGCCAGCCATTTTTGCGCCCAGGAATTGCGGCGGCTAATCCGAATTCCTCGCAATTATTGGCGCTGCAATTAATGCAGCAGGACCCAGCACCCAGTATTTACCTTAACCGCCCCTGTTATGGCGTAAATACACCGCCACTCACTTGCACACCAGCAAACTGGACAACGCAGCGTTATTCCACAGCAACCATCCAACAGCTGCAGCGCGCGCTGCACACTATTATTGAGCAGCAGCAGCTAACAGCAGCACAGTTAGTGTTTATTGGTCACAGCGGCGGCGGCGCAATCGCCGTGTTAATGGCGCAAAAAACACAAAATGTAGCCGCCATAATTACGCTCGCGGGGAATTTAGATACCGATGCATGGGCGCAACTACATGGCTATACGCCACTTGTAAATTCGCTAAACCCAGCACAACAACCCCAGCTGCCAGCAAACATTTTGCGCTGGCATTTTGCTGGTGCCGATGATGCCAACATTCCCGCCAACCTAATTAAATCAGCAGCACAGAGCGATACACAGGCCGTTTTTAAAGCGCTGCCGAACACCCATCACAACACAGGCTGGCAAACACATTGGCCGGCCATATTAGCGGACTTACGCCGAACGCTCAGTGAAAAATAATATTCGCCATTTTTGGTAATAATTACTATTGAGTGGAATTTTCGTTAGCCGGCCCATTAACCTAAAACCCCCGATAGGCGCCCAACTATGGCTCTGGGTTGACCGGCAATCCGCGCGCCAAGCCTTGAACCAGCCGATGCTGATCGCAGTTTCTCTGCCTAGGCTCGACACATATTTCAATATGCTATTAGCAAAATTTTAGGCATCGGCCAAGCATTTTCCGGCCGACTGCTATAATCCTAGAAACGTTCGCTCAACCACAAAAGTCTACGCACTCCCGTGGCGCAGTAACGAACTCCCCGACTTTTCGGCGCTGCGCGGCGGCTTCCAAAACAACAACTTTCGACAGCACTTCTAACCGTCATGGAGCTTTATGGCACTGGCAATTGATACATCTGACCGCTCGATCCTGGAACGTTTTTCCCTGCCGCCACGCCCTAGGGTACTGATGGCCATTAATGACGAGCTGAAGAAAAAAAATCCCAGTTTCCCGGCCATCGCGCAACTCATCGCCGAAGATGTGGGCATTGCGTCGGCTGCCTTAAAAATTGTGAATTCCCCGGCGTTTCGCCGCCACAAACCCGTTGGTTCTATCGACCAAGCCCTCAACCTTTTGGGCCTACAGCGCATACTGGCCATTGCAAATGCCGTATCCGTGCGCCAATCCATAAAATCTAATATTAATCTCGAGGACTTCTGGGAATTCGGCAGCGCAGTTGCCAGCGTCGGAATACTCGTGGCACAGCAGTGTCAAATGGCCAGCCTCGCCGACGACGCCTACACCATTGGGCTATTTCACGATGCTTGCGGCCCGGTGTTAATGACGCAATCCCCCAGCTACCATCAATTTTTTCTGGCAGGCAATGCGGAAGGCTGGGTCACGCAAATCGTCGAAGAAAAAATGAAATACGACACAACACACACCGCCTTAGGCGCCTTTATGGCTCAAGACTGGTGTCTGCCAGAACGCACGGTGTGGGCAATTTATCATTTGCATTTAGCGCACAAAGTACTAACAGATGGCGAACGAGACAGCGCGCAAGACCTGCTGGCTATTACAAAAATTGCGAGGGAGATTGCACGCATTGAGCGTTCGCAACAGCCAGATAACCCTGAATGGCTGCACGCCAAACCGGCGGTACTGGACTATTTAGGGCTTGATGATGACGATTACGAAGAGCTACGTGACGAAGTACTCGACCGTTTACGCGGCACTTAAAGTCCACCACCAAAACGCGTTTTTCGCGGCTTTTTGATCGTGTAGGCACCCAGCCAATCCACCACATGCACACTTCTATTTACGTAAAAGGCATCGCTAAAAATATTTAGCAACTATTCAGTACATTTTTCATTTTCTTACGTCATCCCCGCGTAGGCGGGGATCCAGATGGCTATCGCTCTAAAGCTATTACGATCTTACGATCTTCAATTAAGGGCATCTCCGGAAATTTAATTTTCGCGATGGTCGCAAGGCATTTTGGCGCGGAGGGAGGGAGTTTATGCGGTATAAATGACCGACTGAGCACGGAAATAACGCAGCGAGAGCGCGAAAAGTGAATTTCCGGAGGTACCCTTAAGTAAAAACTGCCTATTTGCCGCTGGTTCCCCGCCTGCGCGGGGATGACGGGGAAACATGCTGAATAGTTACAATATTTTTAACGATGCCCCTTACTTATGAGTTTGTGCTTGGCAAAACACCATCACAGCGCATTTTTATCGCCCACTCACCACAAAGTTAATAGGGCGAGCCGGTAATATTTAATTCCACCTTCCAAATGGCATCGAGGCCGGTGATATACAGTGTTTTGCCGCTCTCTCCGCCAAATGCCGCATTAGTAGTATTGGCATCAGTTTTAATTATGGCGAGGGATTCCCCCTTGTTCGTGTAAACATGCACGCGCTGTAAATTGTTTTCAGCCACGTAAATATTACCCTGGCAATCCACCACCATACCGTCTGGGCTTATCACACTGGGAATTACATCGGTGCCGGCTTGAGGTATACCCTTCACTATGGGGTAGGCGCGCACCAAACCCTGCTTGCCACCACCGGACACATAGAGCGTGTCACCTTTCGGCGATAAAGCCACGCCGTTGGGATTCGCAATTGTAGAGTCCACTAAGGTTACCACCCCGTCTTTTGATGCACGATAAACACTGGTATTGGGTTGTGCATCCGCATACGGGTCGCGCTTAAAATTTGGGTCAATAAAATAGACCGCGCCATCACTAGCCAAGGCCAAATCATTGGGCCCAAAAAAATCATGCCCGTTGTACATTTTTACACGCTGGGTACGCTTGCCGCTGGCCATATCAATATGCACAATGGTTTTAAAATCCTGCGCGGCCACCATTAAATTGCCCTGCGCATCAACCGCAAGGCCGTTACTGCCCGTATCCTTAAATGCAGTGGTCATCACACCTTTTGCATCTAAACGCTGAATTTGCGCCGGATCATTTTTACTGAAGGTAAAGTCGGAAAAATACAATGCATCTTTAATCCATACAGGGCCTTCATATAAGCCGGGTTTAGTACGAGCGGGATTTGCCGAGGTCACGCGTGTTGCGACCAATTCACCTTTGGGCGCTTGGCCGCTGCAGGCAGCCACCGGCTTAGGCGCGGTGGCTAAATTATTTGATGCCGTATGCTCACAACCAGCAAGACCCAACCCAGACAACACAACTAAAGAATAAAATGCAATTTTCATTAAGAAGCTAACCTTTGTAGAGTTAATAGAAAAAAATCCCGATACCAAAAAATGGACAAGCGAACGCCCCAAACAGGCTCAACTGACTAACTAAACCTAACGCACACCAGCACCGACAATTAACGGGCATAAAAAACCTAGCGTGAATAATTCGCAGACGCATAAAAAAAACTTAGCTCGGCTAGGTGTCAACACCCGACAAATTCCGGCAATACACACTAAATATCGCGCCGCTGCGTACCTAACATTACGCACTTAGTGCCGCAGATAGTGGCGGAATTTAATGACGAATATCATGCCAATGATGTCAAACCAACTGGTTTCGCCAAGGAGTGTAACCGTCTAAACATGGCACAAACTAATTCTAGCCTAGTAGATAACTTGAGAATAGCTGCCAACCAACGCGCTTCTCGCGGGCCCGAACCAAACCACTTAGGCAACACAAACAGAGCCTGCCCCCAACTGGAATACGCCAAACAACGCCGAGCAAGCTAGATTAACCAGTGCAATAGGCTGGTAAGCCACACTATGCCTACACAACACCCAGACACTGCCTAACCAATACGCTTCCAATACAGCCTGCCCTAGGCAGTGAAGCGCACCGCGAGCGCCCTGTTCACAGTCTCAAAAATTCCCATTGAAATATTTTTACGTTAGGGTGTAAGGATTGCTGCGCTGGCACGACTATACCGGTGAGACTTAAGCAATGGGCTCGCAACAACCTTAATTACAACCAACCCCTAGGATAATCGCATGAAAAACACACTATCAGCTTCTACTCTCGCTTTAGCCTTTGGCGCCGCCATGACCTTGTCGGCCGCTGTCAGCCACGCAGAAGACGGCGCAATGGCGAAAGAAAAATGTTATGGCGTGGCCATGAAAGGCAAAAACGACTGTAAAGCAGGCGCTGGCACCAGCTGTGCCGGATCATCTAAGAAAGATTATGAAGGCAGCGCATGGAAATTCGTACCTGCCGGCACCTGCGAAAAAACAGCCTCAACGACTTCTCCTACCGGCTTTGGCCAATTGGCCGAATTTAAAGCCAAAACTAAATAATTCACCTAACGCTGCTGGCAGGTGCACACTTAAGGGCGCCTCCGGGAATTTAGTTTTCGCGATGAGCACGAAAATAACGCCGCGAGAGCGCGAAAAGTGAATTTCCGGAGGTGCCCTTAACACCGCAAAGGTCTACGAACATGTCAGCGTTTAACACCAACAATTTCAGCACTAATGGGTATGAGTTGCCAGCCAGCGTGGGTGCCAGCTTAAAACCCGAACATTTTGCGAGCATCCTCCACACACCGCCGCCCCTTGGATTTTTTGAAATTCATGCCGAGAATTATTTGGTTGCGGGCGGGCCATTTCACCATTATCTCACCCAAATACGCCAAAATTACCCGTTATCCATTCATGGCGTTGGCCTATCCCTAGGCGGCCAAAACCCGCCTAATTTGCAACACCTCACAGCGCTAAAGTCGCTTATAGATCGCTATCAACCCGCCGTATTTTCCGAGCACCTAGCCTGGTCGAATCATGGTAATCACTTTTTAAATGACCTATTGCCCCTAGCGTACAACCAACAGTCCCTCAACCGAATTTGCGCACACATCGAACAGGTGCAACAATTTCTGGGAAGGCAAATACTATTAGAAAACCCCTCTACCTATGTTGAATTTACGCAATCCACATTTACCGAAGCCGAATTCATCAGTGCCCTGGTGGAACGCACCGGCTGCGGCTTGCTACTGGATTTGAATAATCTGTATGTGTCCTGCCGCAATCACAATTGGGAAATACAACCCTATATTCGTGCCCTGCCGTTAGCTGCGGTACGCGAGATTCATCTCGCAGGCTTTCATCGCGAAATTGACCCGATGGGCGAAGCGCTGTTCATTGACAGTCACGACGCCCAGGTAGACGACGCCGTTTGGGCGCTCTACAAATCCATTATTCAGCAATTGGGCCCAATTCCCACGCTCATCGAATGGGACAATAATTTACCGCCATTTTCAGACTTGCTGGCCGAAGTGCAATTAGCGCAAACAATTCTTGATGCCTATAACACTTTGCCGGCAAAGGCCCAGCCATGACATTTGACGCCGCATGGGCACACAGCCTTTTAAACCCAGATGCCGAATTACCCGCGGATTTACGAGTGTGGAACCATTCAGACCCGGCTATACGCTTCGCGGTCTATAGGAATAATGTGGTGGCCTCACTCATTCAAGCATTAGCGGATTCGTTCCCCGTGATTAATGCCTTGGTGGGTGACGAGTTTTTCAATGCAATGACAGCAATCTACGTGCGCCAACACCCACCCCGCTCACCAGTTCTGGCTTATTACGGCGCGGATTTCGCGGATTTTTTACAGGATTTTCCGCCGGCGGCGTCGGTGCCGTACCTTGCGGATATAGGGCGCTTAGAATATGCCGTAATACAAGCTTTTCATGCGGCGGATATGCCAAGTCTAACCACGCAGCAAGTGCAGGGGCTGCTCATTAACACAGAAAAATTGGCGCAACTCCAGCTATCGCTTCACCCTTCATTACAGACACTGCAATCATCCTTTGCCATTGGCTCCCTGTGGTTTGCGCATCAGGGGGCTGGGAATATCGCAGACGTGCAGCCAGAAATACCCGAAGCCCTTTGGATTTTGCGTTTTCAGTTGGCCGTAGAAGTCTTACCCATGAGCGCTGGCGACTGTCAGTTTTTGCAAGCGCTACTAAAAGGCCAGCCGCTGGGCGCCGCGGCCGAGTCAGTGATCGAAGCAGAGTTTGACTTAATTCGCTGCCTTAATGTGCTGCTGCAAAAAGAGCTTATCACCCATTTCCACTACTTATAGGAAACCAGCCGTGACCACCGATAAATTTTCCAAACCGCTACAGGCCTGCGCACAGGTTACCGCTCGATTAATCCACCGCTTTGAAAGTATCCCCCAGAGCCTGATCGCCTTTATCGGTCGATTTTCAATTGCCGCCGTATTTTGGCAGTCCGCTCAAACTAAAGTGGACAACTTCTCCATCGATTTAATCGCCGGTAACTTTCAACTAGGCTGGCCCCAATTGTCCGATTCCGCGGTGGCGTTATTTCGGGACGAATACAAAATTCCCCTAATGGCACCGGAACTGGCCGCGCCCTTAGCAGCCGTGGCTGAACACCTATTGGCCTTATTATTACTGCTAGGCTTAGGTTCAAGGTTCGCCGCCTGCGGCCTATTGATAACGACCCTAGTCATTCAGATTTTTGTATACCCGGATGCCTACCCCACTCACGGCACCTGGATTGCGGTTTTATTATTTATCATGGTTTATGGTCCTGGGCGCATTTCTCTGGATTACGCCTTAAATCGCCACATTCAAAAATTGATACGTGGCTGATACTCAGCACGCCTACGGCAAAAACTAACAAGCAACTCGACACGCTACCGTAAATGCCCCATAAATCAGCGCATCATGCAATGGCTGGCGACTTGCAACTTTCGTGATGCCACTGTACTTTTCTAAAACCACGCCAACAAACCCGCCAATCGCCCATTATTCCCCACCGTCGGGCGTTGTATCGTCCGCACCGAAATCCACAAAACCCCGTGAAATATTGCGCATTCTATGCATGTGGCCGCCGAAATTACGACAACCTGAGCACCACAATAAATGAATTTTGAGATGCACATTTTCCTTCAGTGTGAGCGGGCGATCAAGACGGTCCGACAATAAGCGGGTGGCTTTACGACAATTTAGCACAGGATTTTCCTCGCTCAAACCAGTTATTTTCTAGGCATTCGCGCAATCGTACTCGCGCCCGATACAAGCTTACATGTACGCTGGTTTCGCTTAGCGCGAGTTCGGCACAAATTTCCGGCGTAGTCAGTTCAATAAACTCGCGCATCATAAATATTTTAGCCAATTGTGCGGGCAGATGCTCCATACAGGCTTCAAATGTCCGCCAAAAATGCGCGTCCTCCATGGATTTCTCCGGAGAACCCCAAGCGATAGGGTGTGCAGGGCCGCGCCAAACGCCAAAACCATTAAATAAGTCCGAAAATTCGCCCTCATCCGCTTCATCGTCGGTAGGCTGCTCCACTGCAATCAACCGTTGGCGCTGGCGTAGGGCGTCGGCAATTTTATTTTTGAGTATGGCAAACACCCAGGTTTTAAGTGCAGCTTTCGCGCTGAAGCTGCCAGCGTTTTTTAATGCGCCTACTAAGGCTTCTTGTACCACATCTTCCGCTAGCACCCGGTCACTCAGCTGAAGAATGGTAAAGCGCAGCATTTTCTCGCGCAATTCAAGCAGAAATTGGTGATCGTTTAACATCACGCCCTGCGCAGCATCGGAAGAATTATTAGCACCTGTGGTTAACATCTGTATCCTCACAACCCATTGCTAAAGTCCCACAAATACCAATTTGCTGGGCGCACAGCCAGTTTGACAATTGCCGGTCACCGCAACAAAGCTCGCAACCTATTAGTGCTCAGTTGAACGTGGCGTATACACGCCAGCTACGCTATCGGTAAACCGCCATGAGAGTTTAACAGAGTGTGACGTGTTTACTCGACCTATGTGGGTGAGAAATTATGGATGCAACGCGTGGGTACAAACACCGAAGGAACAGGACTCTGTGCAGCCTGTCGTCGCAAATGGGGAATAGACGCCTATGCGGGGGGAGAAAATAGTAGCGGGAGTTCAGATTATTAATTACTGAATGGCGCGCAGATATAGTTTGACAGTTTGCCCAACGCAAACATCGACTATGGCGCTACCAATGCCTGAGGTGCAAATTAAGTGCATGACCCACGAGCACGATCAAAAGCCCCACCACTCCTTAGCGAGGCGAATTCATTGTCAAAAATTTCGGGGTATTCAAGCCGGCGTCACAGGCCCTTGCATATTTTCGAGTCAGATTCGCAGCCGGAACTAATCTAATTTAATTTCTATCGCTTTGCGCTTCGGCTCACCGGATTTGGGAATACTCAAATTCAACATGCCATTTTTGAAACTGGCGTGAATTTTCTTCTCATCTACATTGTCCGGCAGCGAGAAGCTGCGTATGAATTTTCCGTAATAGCGCTCGGAGCGGAAGAATTTTCTACCACTTTCTTCACGCTCCTGCTTTTTTTCGCCCTGAATAGTCAGAATTCCATCCACTACACTCACTTTAACATCCTCCTTTTTTACATCGGGAATTTCCACGTCAATCACCAGCTCCTTGTCATTTTCACTAATATCCACGCGCGGCAACCAATCGCTGGTGGTGAGCGAGTCAAGCTCCCCCATCATAGGCATGCCAAGGCTTCTAGAGTAACGATCAAACAAATTTTCGAAATTGCGCATAGGTTCCCATCGAGTTAATGACATACGACTTCTCCAATAGTGTGGCGGGAAAAATGTAGCCTCAAGAGGCTTACCCCCTGTCAGCTTGACTATAAAGGCGCAGCTGAAAACTGGATTGCAAACGCCAAGTCAACACACTGGGATGTTTACACTTGACGTCAGTTGTCATGGCGTCACGCCGCACAGCAAACACAGCCTGATGCAACCCAAGCCACCGCAATTCAGTCGATGCAAAAGCCCTTAATTACCTCTCGCAAACACCCGCATTAAGATTGCAAGAGAGTTTGCTGAGACTACTAGCACCAACCTTTAGTCTCCGTTCGGAAACGCACATAATGGCGATTAAATAGAGTTTAAAACAGCACAAAAATCGCTTCGAATATTGCTAAAACCACTATGCATCTTGGCCAAAAACGGGTTGATGCATAAACATAACTCCGCCGGCATGGGATAAACAGATCGAACCCGCCTGCGAACTTTTTAGCATCAATTTATTCAAAAGCTAACAGACAGAAATTATTCAGACTACACGCCTATTCCATACAACCACTCAAAAAACTATTTCGCTAATAAGCTTCACTGGCCGCATAATCCGAAGACCCAAGGGGGTTATATGACGAGTTTAATCCAAAACTACAGCACCGACACCTTAAGTCAGCTAGTCGCCACCCACGCACACCCCCTCACCGGCGCCAATGACGATTACGACACACTGTTAGATTTTATCGGCGATGCGCATGTTGTGTTGTTGGGCGAAGCGAGCCATGGCAGTGAGGAGTTTTATCGGGAACGTGCACGTATCACTCAGCGGCTGATTACCGAGAAGCACTTTACTGCATTAGCCGTAGAGGCCGACTGGCCAGATGCTTGGCGGGTTAACCATTTTTTACATGGCTATGGTCATGATGGTAACGCGAGGGTTGCGTTGGATGGCTTTCGGCGGTTTCCGTATTGGATGTGGAGAAATGCGCCGGTGGAGGATTTTTTAACCTGGCTCAAGACTAGCAATAAAAGGCAGCCTTCAACCACTCTCATGACCAGTTTTTTTGGGCTGGATTTATACAGCCTTTGCACCTCAATGCAGGAAGTTTTGCGCTATTTGGACAACGCCGACCCACCCGCCGCGAAAATTGCTCGGGCGCGTTATGCCTGTTTGGATCATTTTAATAAAGAGCCTCAACTGTACGGCCATATGACCAGCTTGGGCTTAACAAAATCCTGTGAAGACGGTGTTATGGCACAGCTTCAGGATCTATTCCAGCGCTCCGCCTGCGCTGTCTTGGAAACGGGCGAGAGCGATATGGATGCGCTATTTCACGCGCAGCAAAATGCACGTCTAGTGGTGAGTGCTGAAAATTATTACCGCACTATGTTTTACGGGCGAATTTCGTCCTGGAATTTACGCGATCAGCACATGGCGGACACCTTGGGCTTTATCGCCAACCACCTAACCTTAACCACGGGTGCGCCACCTAAAATTGTCATTTGGGCGCACAATTCCCACATCGGTGACGCCCGCGCAACGGACCTCGGCCTGCAAGGCGAATTAAGCCTTGGGCAAATAGCCCGCGAAAAATATGGACTAGATGCGGTGCTTATCGGTTTCACCACCTATCAAGGCAATGTCACCGCAGCAAGGGACTGGGACGCCCCGGCGGAAAATATGACCATAAGGCACGCTCAGCCAAACAGCTATGAAGCCATTATGCATGGCACAGGCATACCCAATTTTGTATTGCCGATGCGGGATAACCCTGAGCTGCGGACAGCCCTAAGCGAGCACCGTTTGAGCCGCGCCATAGGCGTTATTTATCGACCCGCAACGGAACGCCAAAGCCATTATTTTTATGTTCAACTGGCGCGGCAATTTGACGCAATTATTCACTGCGATAATACTCACGCCTTAAAACCTCTCGATGCGCCGCACCGCTGGTCGGCAGGCGAAGTACCGGGAACCTTTCCGATTGGGGTGTAAACGCAGCGTCATGCATTACGCGCCCTGTTAATGTTCAGAGTGGCTGTTAGCGCCATTTCGCCATGTTGGGGTGCTGCGCGATAGGCGCAGCACCCCAGTAATAGATAAAAA
>CAMCXE010000063.1 GCA_945882995.1 Thalassocella blandensis
GTGGAGGTGCGAAGATCGTGGATAAATTTGGCGAACGACAACAAGCGTCCGCCGCCTAACCGGGGCAGCGCCGACCCGCTGCAATAGAGTGGCTAGGGTATATCTTAAATTGGGTGAAGATTTGTCTGGACTTGGGGGTCCACTTTAGACGGCACCAATCCTGGTCAAGGCGAGGGTAGAACCAATGCCACCAATCAGGGCACTGAGAACCCAAGCAACATAAAACCGCTGGCCCCGTCGAGCGTTGATCCTAAGGTTGCGCCTAAAGCCGAGGATAAGGTTGAGGCTAAAGTTGTGCCTAAAGTCGAGGATAAGGTCCAACCAAAGGTTGATAGCAAAGATACATCTGTAAACACCAACAGGTCTGGCTTAGGCGATGATACTAATCCGGGTAAGGGCGCAGGTACCAGTAATGCCGTTAATGACGGGACTATTAATCCGAGCAAGGCGAAAGCTTATGCGTTGGATCCTGTGCTCATCAGCCAAATCAACACCGCTGCTTGAGATGTGAACGCCATGGGTTGAGCCTAGTAACCTCCGTTGAGCTTAGAAACCTCCGTTGCACTTAGAAACCTCAGTTGGGCGCCAATGGCTTGCATAGCCTGGAGCCTAGTTGAGGTTTTTAGGTTAAAACCCCGTAACTATTCAGCGTGTTTCCCCGTCATCCCCGCGCAGGCGGGGATCCAGCGGCAAATAGGCAGTTTTTAGTTAAGTGAAGATCGTAATAGCGTTAGAGCAATAGCCATCTGGATCCCCGCCTACGCGGGGATGACGTAAGAAAATGAAAAATGTAACGAATAGTCGCAAAACCCCTAGCGGCGGCGTCCGCCTGCGGTGTGGCAAAACCGCAGGTCGTTCCGGCTTAGGGTTGCTTGCGGCTGCGCAAGGGTTTGATCGGTTTGGGTTTCACTTCTTGAATGGTTTGATCGTCAAAAATACTTTGCAGGGACAGCTCTGGCTCCACCCAAGGCCCGCGCACTTGGTAACGCAAGCTGGAGGCTTTATCCAATTGTTTTTTAAACACCTTACTGGCCAGATACACGCCGGCGGCGACGGGTAAGGCGCCGGTCATGGCCGCCGCTAGGGTGAGGTTGCCGGTGATCGGCAAGGTGGCTACCAAATTGGCGTTCACTTGTTGGCTGGCCACGTCTACCGTGCCGGCCAACTGAATGTGCGTGGAGGCGGAGGTGACTTGTATGGGTTCGGCAAAACGCAGTGTTCCGGCGTTGTAGTCCACGCGGCCCCGCAGGGTGTCGAAGGCCATGCCTTGTGGGTTGAGGTCGGCGAAGTCGAAGCGGAGGCGGCGCGAGAGATTGTCAAAATTCAAAAAACTAATGAGTTTTAGCAAGGGGTTAGAACCGGCGGATGCGCCTTGGATAAAGCGGCCTTTGACGACGTCGAATGTGGCAAACCCTGACATGTTGGCCATACCCCCTTGATCGGGGGCGCCCGGCCAGCCGAGATGCAGGTTGAATTTCGCTGTTTCGCTACTAATGGCCGGTGGGTCGCCCATTTTGACGAACACATTGGCGAGGTTGCCTGTTTTTAAGATGCCATCAAATTGTGTTTGGTGTTGGTTGCCCTGCCGTGTCCAGCTTAAGCTGGCGTCTGGCTGGCTGAACCCGCTTAGCGTCATGCCGTAGAGGGTGCCTCTGAGCGGGTCGAGCGTTACGCCGCCGGCCACAGGACGGGTATGAAAGTTGAGCTGCCCAACATCCTCTTTACCCAGCCTGATCTGGTCGATGGCCACTTCCAATGGCGGCACAATGGCAGGGTCGAAGTCGGTCATTTTGCTCGGTGGCAGCACGAAGGGGCCTGAGGTGTTGTAGGGCGTACATTGCCCCTCATGGCTTTTACTTTGCGGATCTTCGGGAAGGTGCAGATAGTCTAGGTGCAGCTGGTTGGCTTGTTGCGGGCGGCCATAGGTGAGGCGGCCGCCGGCCATGGGCGTGTTGAAACCAAACTCCCAGCCGCTAATGGGCAGCTGTTGAGCCCGCACGGCCAGTGGTTCAAAGTGAGTCTCGCCCCAGTCGCCACGGTCGAGGTTGATACGCAAATCTAGCGGCCAGTGGGTGAGTGCAGCTGCCTCGGCGCTATCGCTGGGCTGGCTGCTGAGCAGCGCGGCGTAGCCCAGCACAAAGGGTTGCCACTCGGCCAAATTGGCCGTGGGCAAATGCGCTTCCACCAATATGGCGTTGGCGCTGGGCCGCAGCACTGGGGCAGTGCCTAAGCGCAGGCCAAAACTCGCCAGCTCACCTTGCTTGCGCGTGAAGGTGAGGTCGGCTAGGTCGCTAAACGCCAGCTGGTAGCGATCCTCTTGGTTGACGGGGTCGATTTGAATGAGTCCACTGAAGTCCTGCACATCGGCGGCGGCCTTGGCGAAGGGTTGAGGCAGGGCGAGTGCAACGCCGCGCAGATCCGAATTTAGCGTTAATTGGAGGGGGGTTGCCTGAGCACGGCCGGGAATTACCAATTGCCCCGCCACAGTGGCTTGCCCTTGGGCGTAGGCTAACTCGGGGCGTTTCAGCCACTGGCGCAGGCTGGCCATGCTCACCGGGCCTTTAAAGTCCACTAGGGTGTTGCCCTTGGCGGTATCGGTACTGATTTTGGCCTGCAGGGGTTTGCCCCAGAGGCTGCCGTTGATGCGTTCGGTGTGCAGTCCCTTGTCGTTGGTGTAATACAGGTCGCTGGAGAGTTGCTCGAGGGTAAGATTAATGGCCGGCAGCTGCAGTTGGTTTTCGTTGAGGTGAACCTGAACCGCTTGCCGGTTTGGGCCGCCGGCCACGAGGGGTACCCGCAGGTTGACGCTGCCAGTGACGGGGCCGGTGAGTTTGAGTTGCTGCAAGCCGTCGCCCACCAGTGCTTTGATGGGGCTGTTGAGCAGCAGCTGGAGCGCATTTTCGCTGGTGCCGCTCATATTGCCAGTGATTTCTAGGCCTAGGCCTTCTTCGCGCACCAGTTTAACCAAGGTGTTACTGAGTTGATTGCCCTGCAGTTGCCCGCTGTCTAGGTTAACTTCCAATTCCGCGTTATCCATGAGCAGGCGGGCCTGGCCTTGGGTGATGGCGGGCCAGTGCGGCTCAAATTGCAACTCGGCGTTATCAACGTTCAAATAAAGTTGCATGCTGCGCGCCGTCAGTGGCTGGCGCAACAGGGAGCCGTGATACACAAACGCGCCCTCGATAAGGTGCCCCGCTTTGACTGAAACATCCAGCCAGTGCTGCAGGTTTTCGTTCGCGGCGTAGGGAACATATTTTTTGTGATAGGCCGCTTGGGAGTTTTTCAGCCCAATCAGCAGTGTCATTAAAGGCTCGCTGGTGGCGGTTTTGTGCAGGGGTTGGTTAAGGCCAAAATACCCCTCGGCGTCGCCGTCTGGCCCGCGCAGCGACAGCCGCGAGGAGCTGATCAGTAGCTGATCACTGGCTTTATCCACCGCCCAGCGCAACTGGCCTTTGGCGGTGTCGTAAGTGAGCGGCTCGCGGTACACCATGGGGAAATGCATGGAGTAGCCGTTGCGGCTATCAAGGTCGAAGCTACCGGCGCTGGCCGTAGCCTGCAGGTAGCCGTTGACCTGGTGAAATTCTGGGCTGCTGTTGGCGCTATGAATGGCCAAGTCCTGCACTTGGGCTTTTAAGTCAAAGTACCCTTGCTCGGGTGTGGTCAGGGTGACCTGCACCGACTTGAGCGAGCCTTCCGGGTGTAAGGCTTTCAAGACTTCATTGCTCGCGCCGGCCTGTGCCGCCACGTCACACCATGCCTTGAGGTCGATTTGCTCTATAGCCAGAACTAGGGGGGAACCCGGTTTGCCGCTGATGGCAACGTTGAGCGGCGGAGACTGAAGGTCGGGCCAGCTGAACGCTAATTGCCCCAATTGTATTTGCCAGCCGTCGTTCAGCTGCCAGTGGCCGAACACATTGGCCTGGGTGCGCTCAGGTAAGGTCATACCCGGCGGCAGTTTAAGGGGAAGGTCATCCGCCTGTAGTTGGCCCTTGAGGTTAAAGCCTTTGTGCAAGTTGCCATCAAACCAGAGTTTGAGATCCATGCGGCTGCCGTCGCTCCAGTTGCCGCTGCCTTGGCGCTGCCACGCGGCCATAGCGGTAGCGGCCAACACCTTTTCCATGGGGAAACGTTCCAATTGCAAATAGCCGCGCGCGTCAAAGTGTTGCTGATCGCGCGGGTCACCGGTGCCCTCCATCACAAACGACAGGGCGCGCTGGTCTTTATCCACACTGAAGGCTGCAGAGAGGCGGTGAAAATCGTCGTCATTCTCGAGCGTAATGGCGGGCAGGCTGACTTGAGTGACCTGGCCACTGTAAAAATTGACGTTGAAGTGGGAGTTTTGGAGCTGAATCCGGCGGCCAAAGAGGAAAATATCCAAGGGGTCGCGGATGTCGAAGTCGTTTTGTTTCGCTTGACTAAAAGGCAGGCCATTCAGCGCCCAGCGCCCCTCCTCACTTTGCACAAAGGTGGCGGAAAGGCCAGAGAAGGTGAGCTTGCGCAGGGCAATGCGCCAGTCCCACAGCAGGCTGGGTAGGTCTACTTGGGTTTCTATGGTGTCCGCGGCCACAATTAGCACACCGCTGCTCGAGCTAACCTGCACCTGCTGTAATTTGAGCCTCGGCCGCAGGCCTCGCCAGCTGCCTTCGATGGCGCCAAGCTGCACCTGCACACCCATCTGCTTCGACAGCGCTTCGGCGATGGCGGTGCGGTAGTCGTTGAGTAATGGCAAGGCTTGCCGCCCTAGGCTTACCGCTGCCGCCAGCACTACCAATACTATGGCTAAACTGCCCCAGAAGTAGCGCGCACAGCGGCGCAGGCGACGTATCACTCGCGGCATCGGCTACACCAACACTATGTCGTATTGTTCCTGGTGGTAGACGCTCTCCACCTGGAATTCAATGGGGCGGTGAATAAACGCTTCAAGGTCTGCCACATACGCGGATTCTTCATCAAGCATGCGATCCACCACCAGTTGCGAGGCGAGTACGAGGAATTTTTGGTTGTCGTACATACGCGCCTCGCGCAGGATCTCGCGGCAGATCTCATAGCACACCGTCTCCACCGATTTCAGCAAGCCGCGTCCTTGGCAAGCCGGGCAGGGGGCGCACAGAATTTGGCCGAGGGATTCGCGGGTGCGCTTGCGGGTCATTTCCACTAACCCCAGCATAGAGGCACCGGAGATGCTGGTTTTGGCGAGGTCTTTTTCGAGGGCTTTATCCAGCGTGCGCAAGACTTGGCGGCGGTGTTCGCTTTCACTCATGTCAATAAAATCGATGATGATGATTCCGCCCAAATTGCGCAGGCGCAGTTGACGGGCGATAGCCGCAGCAGCCTCGAGGTTAGTTTTGAAGATGGTTTCTTCAAGGTTGCGATGGCCAACAAAGGCGCCGGTGTTCACGTCCACCACGGTCATGGCTTCGGTTTGTTCAATAACTAAATAGCCACCTGACTTCAGGATCACTTTTTTCTCAAGGGCGCGGCGCATTTCCTCCTCGATGCCATAGAGGTCGAACAACGGCCGCTCGCCGGGATAATGCTCGATGCGTGCGCCGATCTCCGGCGCGTAGTGCGCAGCAAAATCCGCCAAGCGTTGGTAGGACTCGCGGGAGTCGATGCGGACTTTTGCGATGTGCGGGCGCATCAGGTCGCGCAGGGTGCGCATAAACAGCGGCAAGTCTTCATAAATCAGCGCGGGGGCTTGGGCGGTTTTCAGCGTATCGGCCAGGTTGTGCCACAGGTGGTAAACGAAGGGAATGTCCGCCGCCAATTCCTCCTCACTCACGCCCTCGGCCAAGGTGCGCACGATAAAACCACCGGGGTATTGGCTGCGGTAGGGCGCGGTTAGGTTTTCCACCGCGCTGCGCAAACGTTCGCGTTCGGCTTCGTCTTCAATACGGCTGGAGATGCCGATGTGCTGGGTGTGCGGCATGTACACCAAATAGCGTGCGGAAACGGAAATGTGGGTGGTGAGGCGGGCTCCTTTGGTGCCGATCGGGTCTTTGGCCACTTGGACCAACAGGGTTTGGCCCTCGCGCACCAGCTCGCGAATATCCGCCGTGGTGGCATGATGGCGGGTTTCCATGCCGTTGGCATCTAGGGGCGCAAAATCCCCAGCGTGCATAAAACCGGCCTTGTCTTGGCCGATATCCACAAACGCGGCTTGCATGCCCGGCAGCACTCGCACCACCTTCGCCTTATAGATATTGCCCACAAAGCCTTTGTGTTTGACGCGCTCGATGTAAATTTCTTGTACTACGCCGTTTTCAACCAGTGCGACGCGCGTTTCGGTGGGGCCTACGTTGACCAAAATCTCATCAGTCATGGCGTAGGCTCCAAACAGGAATACTAAACGTCTGCAGCAATTCGGCGGTTTGCGCCAAGGGCAGGCCCACCACGTTGGAGTAGCTGCCTTCAATGGCCGTCACAAATACCGCGCCCAGCCCCTGAATCGCATAGCCTCCCGCTTTGTCCGCCGGCTCCTCGCTATCCCAGTAGCGCTCGGCTTCTGCAATGCTGATGGGGCGAAAATGCACTTGTGTGGTGACGACACAGCTGGCTTGGAGTTGGCCCTGACAGAGTGCCACCGCGGTGAGCACCTCATGGCACTGCCCGGAAAGCTGCGCCAGCATGGCTAGCCCATGGGCGCGGTGGCGGGGTTTTTCCAGTACTTGGCCATGGCACACCACCGTGGTGTCGGCGCCTAATACGGGTAATTCGGGCCTTAGACGGGAGCCAGCTTGGGCTTTGGCCAGTGCTAAACGCTGCACATAGGCGGCGGGTGCCTCGTCGGGGGCTCGCTCTTCTGGCACGTCTAGGCGCAGCACATCAAACCGCACGCCAATTTGCGCCAGCAGCTCGCGGCGGCGTGGAGAGGTGGAGGCAAGCAGCAGGTCGGCGGTGTGGCTCACAAAAAAGTTCACTCAAAATAATGTCGTCGTCAGTCTAGGGTGCAGACTGGTTAAACCGCGTTTGGTTGCTAAGTGAAATGCGCAAATGCTTGCCGCACATCCCCTTGTGATTGGTTTCTAAAACTAGTGGCCCTTAGCGCCAGCTGGGTTGTGCAAATGCCAGCTCCATCATTGCAAATGCCAGCTCCATCACTGCAAATGCCAGCTCCATCACTGCAAATGATAGTGCCGGCGCAACTGGTGGAGCACCATTACCAGTAGTGGCCAACAGAGCGCGCTGATAACAGTGGGCAGCATGACCAAGCCTATAGGACCGCCAACGCCGTGTAGGCTCTCCAACCAATTCGCAAACAATTGGTGCACACCCACCAGCATGAAAATCCAAAAGCATTGTTGCCAAATCGAGTAAGAACAGAGCCGCTGGTAGGCGATTTGAGCCACCAATGCCACCACCGCTAAGGCGAGTGCGTGCGCTCCCCAGACACCGCCGACCGCTAAGTCTTCCAGCAGGCCGGCCAGCCAAGCCAAGCCTACGCCGATATGCTGAGGCGTGTAGAGCGTCCAATACAAGAGCACTAAGCAGACGAATTCTGGCCGCAGCCAAACATACTGCAGGGGTATTACGGCCACCGCCAACAGCAGGGCGCAGAATACGGAGGTGAACACCAATCCATAAAACAGGCTCTGGGAGATGTTCACTGCGGTGGGCTCGGCGCTGGTATGGGCGGCGCCACCTTGGGCGAGGGAGTTGTAGCGCTGGGTTTTACGGGGGCCGCATTGGTGGCGGGTTTAGCTGCTTGAGCGGATTTGGCGGGTGACACCACCGTTTTGCCCGGTTCGGATTTGGGCGTTGGCATTTTTGACGCTGCGGTGGCGGTTGAGTTCGCGCTAGGTTTGGCCGTCGTGGGGTTAGCAACTGGGCTTGCCACGGCAGGTGTGTCCTCCCCAGTGGGCGGAGTCAGGCCGCCAGTGGGCGCCACTCGCGCGGCTTCTTCAAACACCAACAAAACATGCCGGTTGCGATTGAGTTCGGCTAAGGGTTTGGCGAGCACTTCCGCCCAAGGGCTGGATTTATTGGGTTTAACGGATTCCACCACGGCTACTGGGTAACCGGACGGGAAACGCTTACCCAAGCCGGAGCTGACTAATAAGTCGCCCACTTGAATATCGAAATTATTGGGTACGTGGCGCAAAGCTAGCTGGTAGAGGTTACCTCGCCCTTCGGCGATCAGGCGTGACCCGTTGCGGTTGATCTGCACCGGTAGGGCGTGGCTGGTATCGGTAATAAGCATCACCCAGCTGGTGGTGCTGCCAATTTCCACCACCTGACCTACTAGGCCAGACGCATCCACCACGGGTTGTCCGACGTACACGCCGTCATCTTGACCGCGATTGATAATCACCCGGTGCAGCATGGGGTTGGGGGCGACGCCGATTAACTCGGCCACCAGTACCCGGTTTTCCAACTTATCCGCCGAGTTGAGCAATTGCCGCAGGCGCGTGTTTTCGGCCACCACAGCCGCCATTTGCTGTACGCGGTGTTGCTGGACTAAGAGTTCGGTATGGAGCGATTGGTTTTCTTGCAGCAGTTGCTCTTTGGAGACGAGCCGTTTTTCACCCCACTCGCCTATTTCTCTTGGTATGTCAGTTAGCCAATAAAAGGGCGCCACAATATCTAAGGCTTTTTTTTGCAGCTCCGCGAACCAATGGGTGCGCGAATAAATTAGCGCCAGCGCAATAGCCACTAGGGCGAGTAGGGTGAACCTCACGCCTGCTGATGGCCCTTTGCGAAATAACGGTTTAATGCCTCACCCCGAGGCGCGTTAGGAAAGGAAATCGACGAAATGGCCGTCCATTAACTCCAAGGCTCTACCGCCGCCGCGTGCTACGCAGGTCAGCGGGTCTTCGGCGATAATCACCGGTAAGCCGGTTTCCTCCATCAGCAAGCGGTCAATGTCACGCAACAGTGCGCCGCCACCGGTAATCACTATACCGCTTTCGGCAATATCCGATGCCAGTTCTGGCGGGCTTTGCTCCAGTGCACTCTTCACGGCCTGCACAATTCCGGAGAGCGGTTCTTGTAAGGCTTCTAGCACTTCATCGCTGTTGAGGGTAAAGCTTCGTGGCACACCTTCCGCTAGATTGCGTCCGCGCACATCGATTTCCAAGACTTTAGAGCCGGCATAGGCACTGCCAATCTCTTTTTTAATCCGCTCGGCGGTGGCTTCGCCAATGACGCTGCCGTACTTGCGGCGCACAAAATTCACAATGGCTTCATCAAAACGGTCGCCGCCGATACGCACGGAATCCGACAGCACCACGCCGTTCAGCGAGATAATGGCGATTTCCGTAGTGCCCCCGCCGATGTCCACCACCATGGAACCCATGGCCTGATCTACATTCAGGCCGGCGCCAATAGCGGCTGCCATAGGTTCGGGGATCAAATCCACATGGCGCGCGCCGGCGCCAAGGGCGGATTCCCGAATTGCGCGTTTTTCCACTTCAGTGGACAAACAGGGCACACAAATTAATACCCGTGGGCTGGGTTGGAACCAGGAGTTTTCGTGCACTTTGCGAATAAAGTGCTGGAGCATTTTTTCGGTGACTTGGAAGTCGGCGATGACGCCGTCTTTGAGTGGGCGGATGGCAGTGATGTTGCCGGGTGTACGGCCTAGCATACGCTTGGCGGCAGTGCCCACGGCCTCAACAGACTTTTGTCCATTAACATTACGGATGGCCACTACCGAAGGCTCGTTTAAGACGATGCCGCGGTCGCGCACATAAATCAGTGTATTGGCGGTGCCCAAATCAATGGATAAGTCATTGGAGAACATACCGCGCAAGCGTTTAAACATGGTGTTATTCAACCTTTAAAAAAGACGGGGAGTTACAAATAGGGCAGCGGCTGCAAGCGCACACGGGCGGTTGCACATCACGGCGCTGAAAACCCTTACAGAAGCGCATCGGACGGCATTAAATCCGGGCACGCACTCTAGCAATGCTAGGGATTTAGGGCAAGGCGCAAATGTGGTAACTTGGCCGCCCATTTGCTGGCGCCAGCCAGTGCTTATAGCCTCGCCTGCGGAGATACCTGTGGAACCGTCCGAAATCGAAAAACTCGCCAAACTTGCTCGTCTGCACATTAAGCCGGAAGAAGCCGCCGAAGTGGCCAAGCGCATTGGCAATGTGCTGGCACTGATGGATCAATTGCAGGCGACGAATACGGACGCGGTAACCCCCATGGCCCACCCGCTGGATGCGGTGCAGCGTTTGCGCGCCGACCTAGTCACCGAGCCCAATCAGCGCGAGGCGTTTATGGCCATAGCGCCGGCCACAGAAAACGGGCTGTATTTGGTGCCCAAAGTAATCGACTAACCTGCTTGGCTTGCCTAGCACCTTTTCCAATTGCCTCGGATTTCCCCCATGCACAACCTCAGCATCGCTCAGCTGATCAACCAGCTGCAGACTAAAGCGGTCTCCAGCCGCGAGCTTACTCAGCACTTTTTAAACCGCATTGCGCAGCTTGACCCCGGCTACAACAGCTTTGTTACGGTTACTGCCGAGCAGGCTTTAGCGCAAGCCGACGCCGCCGACGCCCGTTTGGCACAAGGGAATGCCCCTGACCTCTGCGGCCTACCCATGGCGCATAAAGACATTTTTTGTACGCAGGGGGTGCGCACGAGCTGCGGTAGCAAAATGCTCGACAATTTTATTCCGCCGTACAGCGCCACCATCGTTGAAAACTATGCCGCCGCCGGTGTGGTAATGCTGGGCAAAACCAACATGGACGAGTTCGCCATGGGCTCCTCCAATGAAACAAGCTACTACGGCCCAGTCAAAAATCCTTGGGCCACCCACTGCGTGCCCGGTGGCTCCTCTGGCGGTTCCGCGGCTTGTGTGGCGGCGCGCTTAGCGCCTGCTGCCACCGCGTCCGATACCGGTGGCTCCATCCGTCAGCCCGCCAGCCTCTGCGGCATTTCTGGCCTTAAGCCCACCTATGGACGCATTTCACGCTGGGGCATGATCGCCTTTGCCTCAAGCCTAGATCAGGCCGGCCTGATGGCGCGCTCCGCTGAAGATATAGCGCTGTTGCTCAATACGCTCACCAGCTTCGATGCTAAAGACTCCACCTGTGTGGACCATCCGATCCCCGACTACCGCGCCGACCTCACCAAACCACTGAACGGCTTACGTATTGGTGTGCCCGTGGAATATTTTGGCGAAGGTTTGCACGCCGGCACCGCAGCGGCGGTAGACGCCGCGCTGAAACACTATGAAAGTTTGGGCGCTAGGCTAGTATCCATTTCGCTGCCGCATTCGTCGCTGTCGGTGCCAGCTTATTATGTGATTGCCCCAGCGGAATGCTCTGCCAACTTGTCGCGTTTTGATGGGGTGCGCTACGGCTATCGTTGCAAAGACCCGCAGGACCTCGAAGACCTCTATCGACGCTCCCGTGCCGAAGGTTTTGGCGACGAAGTCAAACGCCGCATTTTGATTGGCAGTTATGTATTGTCCGCGGGCTTTTATGATGCCTACTACAGTCAAGCCCAAAAAGCGCGGCGGTTGATCCAGCAAGATTTTGTCAGCGCCTTTCAACAGGTGGACATCATTCTTGGGCCTACATCCCCTAGCCCCGCCTTCGAATTCGGCTCCAAAGGCCAGGACCCAGTGGCCATGTACCTTGAAGACATCTACACCATAGCCACCAACTTGGCCGGCTTGCCGGGCATGTCCATACCCTGTGGCCTAGTGGATGGCAAACCCGTGGGCCTGCAATTAATTGGTAATTATTTTGCCGAAAGCCTCATGCTCAACGTCGCCCACCAGTATCAATTGGGCACCGACTTCCACACGCTTGCACCTGCAGCCATTTCTTAAAAGGCGTTAATCATGGAATGGGAAACCGTTATTGGTCTAGAAGTCCACGTACAACTGGCCACCAAATCTAAAATTTTCTCCGGCAGCAGCACCGCATTCGGTGCCGAGCCTAACACTCAGGCCTGCGCCATCGACCTCGCCATGCCAGGCACCTTGCCAGTGGCCAATGCCGAAGCCTTTCGCATGGCAGTGTTGTTCGGCTTGGGTATCAACGCCAAAATTAATCAGCACTCGGTGTTTGAGCGCAAAAACTATTTTTACCCCGATCTCCCCAAAGGTTATCAAACCACGCAGTTGGCGGAACCCATTGTCGGCCCCGGCTTTTTGGAGATTGAAACCGCGCAAGGGGTGAAACAAGTGCGTATTCACCACGCCCATCTTGAAGAAGATGCTGGGAAATCCTTGCACGAAGATTTTCATGGCATGAGTGGTATCGACCTTAATCGCGCCGGCACGCCATTAATTGAAGTGGTCTCCGAACCGGATATGCGCAACGCAGAAGAAGCTGTGGCCTTCGCCAAAAAACTCCATGCATTGGTTACCGCATTAGAAATTTGCGACGGCGAAATGAGCCAAGGTTCCATGCGTTTTGACGTCAACATTTCGGTGCGCCCCAAAGGTCAAGAGAAGCTGGGCACACGCACCGAAACCAAAAACCTCAATTCGTTTAAATTCATGGATGAAGCGATTGAATTGGAAGTGGAGCGCCAAATCAGCGTATTAGAAAGCGGCGGTGTGATCACTCAAGAAACACGCCTGTATAACGGTGATACTAAAAAAGCGCGCAGCATGCGCAGTAAAGAAGACTCCAACGATTACCGCTACTTCCCCTGCCCAGATTTACTTCCCGTGGTATTGGACGACGCTTACATCGAAGCCGTACGCCAACAAATGCCAGAATTACCCGCCGCAAAAGCGGTACGTTATCAAACCAGTTTTGGGTTGCCGGCTTATGATGCCGGCATTCTCAGCGCGGACAGCACAACCGCGCGCTATTTCGAAACTGCAGCCGCGGCATCCGGCCAGCCTAAACTCGCCGCTAACTGGGTAATTGGTGAAGTCTCGGCGCAGCTCAACCGCCACGAAATCAGCCTGCAAAACTGCCCCGTCAGCGCCGATCAACTGGGCGGTATTTTGCAACGTATCGCCGACAACACGATTACCGCCAAAAGCGGTAAAACCGTATTTGATGCGCTCTGGCAAGGGGAAGGTCAAACCGCCGACGAGATAATTGCCGCCAAAGGTTTACAGGTTGTTAGCGATACGGGCGCACTGGAGAAAATTATCGACGACATCATTGCCGCCAATAGCGCCCAAGTTGAAAGCTATCGCGCCGCACCCGACGACAAAAAAGCCAAAATGCTGGGCTTTTTTACGGGGCAGGCCATGAAGGCTTCCAAAGGTCAAGCCAACCCTCAACAACTAAACGCCATCCTCTTAGCCAAATTGCAATAAAGGCCCTATTTACGAGTGAGAAAAAAGTTTATGAGTGAGAAAAAAGACAAAAAAAAGGTTTTAGTGGAAACCTTCGACGACGAACGCATTAAAACGTTTTTATTGCCCACGCCCTACGGCGACGTAAACGCGGATTTTTATGTATTGGAAAAAGCCTATCGCGGCATGAACGAAGAAAACTTCGCGAGTTTTGTACGTTTTTTTGTGGAAGCGGGCCGCAACCTCAACGCCCAAAACCCTCAGGGCTTAACGATGGCGCAAATTATTAGCCAACATCATCATGGGGTGGAGTATTTGGCGGCTTTAAGGGCGGCTGGGGAGACCCCTAGCAACGCCGGTGGCAACCTTAGCGGGACGTAGCTTGCCGAGCATCTTGAGTGTTTCAATCTCTCGTATGATTCATTTGACCGTTCCATCCCGTTGTGTATACTCACTCTGCAGTATCGGGATTGTTTGTTATTTACTTTATATGGGAAACGTTAAAATGAAGTCAGCTTTCAAATTTTGTGTATTTGTTGTTTCAGTGGGTTTTGCAGCCTCAGCATTGGCAGCTGCCGACGCTCCTGCAGGCTCAGGCCCCAATCCTTATAGTGATTGTGGGATAGGCGCGGCGCTTTTTCCAAAGACGCCAGTGGGAGCAGTGATATCCAATGTAATCTGGGATGTGGGCACCACTGCTGTAACTTCGGCAGTGTCGTCGCCTCAAACTTGCAGCGGAAAGAAAGTGGCTGCTGCAGAATTCATTCTGCGTACGTATGCTGCACTTGAGGAGGAGGCTGTTGTAGGGCGCGGTGATCACTTAGCATCTGCGCTGACCCTCATGGGATGTGGTGCAGGAGACCATCAAAAGGTTTTTGATGGTCTTCAGGCTGATTTGGGGTCCGTGATGGACGTTAAGGTTGATGCAGCGATGAACCAAGTAGAAAAATCATCGCGTATTTATAACCTTCTTCAGAAAAATATTTCTGAATCATCCACTTGCAGTGCGTGATTTTAACTGACATAAAAAAACCCGCAATTTGCGGGTTTTTTTATGTCAAAAAAATGGTACGCACCGCTGGTTGCGTTTGTGGGTGAGCTAACATTGGACAGAATGCGCTGTATGGGAGGCATGGTTACGTACTTAATAAAAAGAATCTCAACGGCGTTGGCATTGATGGTTGCTGCTGTGCAGTCTAATGCGTATACCGCGGTGGAGTTGGATGGTCTGGCTGCGCATGGCACTTGGCTCAAGCTAGGGCATTATAAAATCGTCACTGGTTTTTTCGGGGGCGGGTATAGAAGTGAAATTCAGTCCTCGGATTTTTTTCTCGCACCAACAGGAAACATTGACCCAAAGAGCGAAGTAATTGCGACCATCAGCGCAATGTCAAATCACGAAGGATTGAGCGGTGCTGGACATGCTCAATGCAGGTTTCCGGGCCGATTTCTTTGGCTTAAACGAATGAATCCTGAAGAGGTCGCGCAATGGCCAGTTGCCAATTGCACCGATTACCTCAATTGGTCGCATGAAATTGGGGCTGATTCCATTAGTGTGTATTTCGCATCAGGCTATTTGGGGAATCCAGCGTCATTTTACGGCCACATACTAGTCAAATTTAATTCTCCTAACAGTGCAGCAACAGGCGGGCAGCTTGATAGAGCTTTTAACTTTGGGGCTATTTTGTCTGCGCGTGACAATGCGTTAGTTTATGTGGCTAAGGGCATTTTTGGTGGGTACGATGCTGTTTTTAGTAATTCCGCTTTTTATGTGAATCAATATCAATACGGGCAGGAAGAGCTGCGTGATTTATGGGAATACAAATTAACACTCCCCCGCGAAGATGTGTTGTTGGTTTTGGCCCATCTTTGGGAATTGTCTGGGGCGAAATTTCGGTATTATTTTTTTAAAAAAAACTGTGCCTATAGATTCGCGGAAATTGTTGAGCTTGTTGTTCCCGACAAAGTGAATGTCGAAGCCAAGCCGTGGGCTGTGCCTGCGTCGATATTTCACAATTTGGCCGCGAGTAAATATCGTGACATACCATTGGTTGATCGTGTTGACTATTACCCGTCAAGACAGAATATTTTATATGAAAAATTTGATAGCCTCGAAGCTGCTGAAAAATTGGCTGTGCGGGCCGTGATCAAAAGTTCGAATCCATTGGGTGTTCGAGAATTTGGGCTGTTGAGCGATGAGCAGCGAGGGCGTGTTCTTTCGGTCATGGTTGATTATGAAGATTTTTTGCTAAAGAAAGATGTTGATGTTCAATCCACTAAGTCGCGTAGAGTACTATTTATGAAGGAGCAGGCTATTAGGGGGCGGCAAAAAATCAATTTAAAAACAGCTGATTACACATCGGATCCTCCGGATGGTTCGAATAAGCCAAGTTTATTTCGCGCTTCCTTTGTGAGCAGTAAACGTACGTCAGGTAGTCTTAATTTGCAGATTAGGCCCGTGTATTATGACTTGTTAAGTTCTGATCGTAGTGTTGTGCCTTTTTCTCAGTTGGAAATGTTTGATTTGCATGTTCGATATGATCCTGATTCAGGGACGTTGTTGCTTAAAAAATTGGATCTTATTAATGTGATAAATCTTAATTTGTCTCAGACCGGCCTGCCGCATGACGGAGGTTTTGCTTGGGCGTTTGCGGCCGGCGTTGAAAAACAGCTTGGAGGCTGTGAAAGTTGTTTGACGACTTATGTGGGCGGAGGCTACGGTAAGGGTGTACAACTTTTTAATGGCGATATGGCTGCGTGGACTCTTCTAAATGGGCGGGTAGAAACCAATTACCAAGGATCATCTGCATTAAGCCTCGGCCCGACCGTCGGAATTGTTTTTAAAGTTAGCCACGGATGGAGTTTTCTTGGTGAAATATCGCAACGCATAAATGTTGAGCGTCGAGGACAGAAGATAACTCAATTCAGAGTGGAAAATCGTTTTGCCATAGCCAAAAATTTCGATATCCGGGCCGGTCTCGAACGGGGCGAATATACTGAGGGAAACCTTGGGTTGTCATGGTATTGGTAGTTTTTTTACAATTTGGACGAGCTATGCTGGGCGTATTGAGCGGTGCTTTACCATGTCATCACATACCTCGGTATAGGTTTTTCGATGCGCTTCATTCTAGTAGTCACTTGGGCGTTTCCGAAATTTGCAAAAAAGTCAGCTGCCTGAATGTATTTTGGTTAAAAAATAGTTGCTTGCGTCAATGGTATTCTATCTCAAGCCCGCAGTGGCGGGAGGTATGGCGTAGCCAGACATCGAATCCTTAATAATTTCTAGAGACGCTTGCGCAGTAGCGTCAAAAGCACCAACCCCGGTATTACCATCAAACAGGTAAGCACAAAAAATACAGCCCAATTGCCATTTAAACTGTCCACTAAAAATCCGCTATTCGCCGCGATGGTGGTGCGCCCAAAATTACCCACGGCGGCAAATAAAGTGTACTGCGTGGCCGAAAAGGATTGATGGCAAAGCGTCGACACAAAAGACACAAAGGCGATGGTCGACCACGATTGGGTGAAACCGTCCACCAACACGGCGGCCGTCAGCAAGTGCACATCGGGTCCAACTACGGCGATCCAAGCAAACATGAGGTTGCTAGCCGCCATGGCGCAGCCGCTGATAAATAGCCCTTTAAATACGCCAAACCGAGCATTCAGTAGGGCGCAGGGAATGGCAAATAACACGGTGGCCCACCAGGTGAGCAGTTTGGAATAGGTGGCGATGTCACTGTTGGAATAGCCAATATCCTTGTAAAACACGATGGACATGCGGCCCAAAAATGCCTCACCGAGTTTGAACACCAATAAAAACGCCAAGAGTGTAAGGGCGAATTTGGCCCCTTTGCGCACAAAAAATTCTTCTAGCGGTGCCACTAGCGTCGACAACAGCCAAGTGGTCAGTCGGTTGAGTGCGGCTACCGGTGCTACGGTGGCGGTGCGGCTAGGCTCGGGCCTCAGCAGGCGGAAGAGGTCGGCCAGCAAAATAACAAGCAAGCCAACCTCAAGGGTGATCAATACAGGAATTTTACCGTCGCCCAGCGGCAAGCCGGGACAACCCCAAAACCCCCAAATGGCCAACAGCCAGGGTAGCAGCAATAACCCGCAAATCCTGAGTTGGCGTGCGGTGGAAAGCCCGCGGCTCAATTGGCTAAAACGCGTCTGGTTAAG
>CAMCXE010000064.1 GCA_945882995.1 Thalassocella blandensis
CAATCGTCCATGGAGGGCGGCAGCAGGAAGTTGGTGTTGCGATCAATGGTTATGAAGCGGGACATGGCGGCATTCTGTGGTGTGGGAGGCCTATTTTCTCATGGGGCCTAACGACGGGCCAGGAAAGTCCGACAGGCTGCTAGCTCCTCAGCTCTGGCCGGCAGCTCCACCTCATCTTCTGGCAGTTCATCCAGTAGCTCAAACGCTGCGAGCAGCTCAAGCGGGTCTAGCTCTTCACTGGCGGCCAGCAGCTCCACCTCACCGTCCAGCAGTTCTTCCAGTTACAGCAGCTCATCTAAGCTCGGTATCTCATCTAGCTCCAATAGTAGTTCTTCGTCTAGCTCTAGTTCTTCGTCTGGTTCATCAGCGCTCAGCTTCGCCATGCCGGAAATGCTCAGTATCCCCGGTAAAGCGTTTAAGATGAGTAAATACACCATCACCTTTGAGCAGTACGATGCCTATGCCGCAGCCACCGGCCAACGAAAACCAGACGATTCGGGTTGGGGTAGGGCCAACCGTCCAGTAATTGACGTGAGTTGGGATGACGCCGTAGCTTACGCCGCCTGGTTAAGCGCCCAAACCGGCGGGAAATTTCGGTTACCTAGCGAAGCCGAATGGGAATATGCGGCTCGCGGCGGCACTGCTACGGCCTATTATTGGGGGAATGATATAGGCGTTGGTAATGCAAATTGTAATGGCTGTGGCAGCCAGTGGGATGGCACACAAACCGCTCCAGTGGGCTCATTTAAGCCAAACCCTTACGGTCTGTATGATATGGCGGGTAATGTGTGGCAGTGGACGCAAAGCTGTCCTGATTCTGTTACCCCCTGCACTGATCGTGTGCTGCGCGGCGGCTCTTGGCGCGATGATCCGGACGGCCTGCGTTCGGCTCTCCGTTCCAGGGGCTCCGCCTCCGTTAGCTTCAATATCGTCGGCTTTCGTCTCGTCCAGGACAATTCTAGCTCTAGCTCTAGCTCTAGCTCCTCTCGTTCTTCGTCTACCTCCTCTTCTCGTTATTCGTCTAGCTCTAGCTCCTCGTCTGGTTCGTCAGCGCTCAGCTTCGCCATGCCGGAAATGCTCAGTATCCCCGGTAAAGCGTTTACGATGAGTAAATATACCATCACGTTTGCGGAATATGATGCCTACGTCAACTCCACTAATTCACCTAAACCAGCCGATTCCGGTTGGGGCAGAGATAATCGCCCCGTAATTAACGTGAGCTGGGATGACGCCGTAGCTTACGCCGCATGGTTAAGCGCCCAAACCGGCGGGAAATTTCGGTTACCTAGCGAAGAGGAATGGGAATATGCGGCTCGCGGCGGCACTACCACCGCGTATTATTGGGGCGATGCCAATGCTAATTGTAATGGCTGTGGCAGTGAGTGGGGCGGATTACAAACCGCTCCAGTGGGCTTTTTTAGGCCAAACCCTTACGGTCTGTATGATATGTCGGGTAATGTGTTTCAGTGGACGCAATCCTGCTGGGATTCTACTGCCCCCTGCGAGGATCGTGTGCTGCGCGGCGGCTCTTGGGTCAATAGTCCGGACAGCTTGCGTTCTGCCTACCGTTCCGGGCTTCCCGTCTCCTTTCGCTCCAATGCCTACGGCTTTCGTCTCGTCCAGGATTTGTAAAGGGAATTACTTATGCCGCGCAGCCCAGGACGGGCGAGAGCGGTCTAATTAGCTTTTACCTTTTCACTTTTACCCTTTTCAACACTTCCGGAGGGAGCCCCTTAGCCGAATGGCACGGTGGTAAAAAGGTGATGGGGTGTTAAGGTTCCCGCCCGCAAGGGCGGGCGGTTTGGATTAAGCAAAAAAAACACGAGGACATCCATAAAACAAGCGTCCATAACCAAGCCCGCAATCCAAAAACACGAGGAAAAAACACGAGGACATCCATAAATCAAGCGTCCATAACCAAGCCCAGAATCCAGCCAATCTTCAAGCCCATAGACTGCTATGCTTTCAGTCCCTCTTCTGAAGCCACTGCCATGTCTAACAATGCACTGCTCCGCCGCCTTCCCACTACTCATGATTGCTCCAGCGAGGAGTTACTTGATCGGTTTCTGGATTACCTCAGCGAGTGCAAGCTGGCGCTTTACCCCGCGCAGGAGGACGCGATTTTAGAGTTGTTTGAAGATAGCAATGTCATCCTTAATACGCCCACCGGCTCGGGCAAGTCGCTGGTGGCCACGGCGCTGCATTTTAAATCCATGGCGCAGGGGCGGCGCAGTGTGTATACCTGCCCAATTAAGGCGCTGGTGAATGAGAAGTTTTTGGCGTTGTGTCGCGACTTTGGGCCGGAAAATGTGGGCATAGCCACGGGGGATGCCACGGTAAACCGCGATGCGCCGATTTTGTGTTGTACGGCGGAAATTTTGGCGAATGTGGCCTTGGCGCAAGGGGCTGAGGCGCCTTTTCGTGATGTGATTATGGATGAGTTTCACTACTACTCCGACCGCTCACGCGGGGTAGCTTGGCAGGTGCCGCTGCTAACCATGAATCAATCGCGCTTTTTGCTGATCTCCGCCACTTTAGGCGCTACCGCATTGTTTGAGCGGGAATTGCGGCGCTTGACCGGCGCGGTAACCACGGTGGTGTCATCCACCCTGCGGCCGGTGCCGTTAACGTTCCGTTACGAGGATAAGTTCGCTCTGGAAGCCACGGTGATGTCGCTGGTGGAAGCCAAGCAGGCGCCGGTGTATGTGGTGCATTTCACGCAGAATGAAGCCGCCGAAACCACACAAAATTTGATGAGCCAAAATTATTGTAACGCCGAGGAAAAAGCCGCCATTGCGGAAGCCTTAATTGGCGTGAAATTTACCAGCCCCTACGGTAAAGATTTTAAACGTTTCTTGCGGCATGGTATTGGCTTACACCATGCCGGATTATTGCCGAAATACCGTGTATTGGTGGAGCGTTTGGCGCAAAAGGGCCTGCTGAAAATAATCTGCGGTACGGACACGCTGGGTGTGGGCGTAAATGTGCCTATACGCACGGTGTTGTTAACGCGTTTGAGTAAATACAGCGGCTCCAAAGTGGCAATTTTAAGTGCGCGGGATTTTCATCAAATTACCGGGCGCGCTGGCCGTAAGGGTTTTGATGATATTGGTTATGTGGTGGCCATGGCGCCCGAGCATGTGATCGAAAATACTAAGCAGGAAGCCAAGGCGGCGGGCGACCCTAAAAAGCAGAAAAAATTGGTGAAGCGTAAACCCCCCGAAAACTTTGTGGGCTGGTCTGCTGATACCTATAGCCAATTGCAAATAGCGCCGCCAGAGCCACTGGTTTCGCGCTTTGAAGTGACCCACGCCATGCTGCTACAGGTGCTTAGCCGCCACAGCGACGGTGGCCGCGCCATGCAGCAGATTATCCGCGACAGCCATGAAACACCGGCGCAGAAAAAAGCCCATCGCCGGCGCGCTTGGCAATTATTTCGCTCGCTAGTGGAGCGCCAAATTGTGGAAATTTTGCCAAAGTCCGAACGCATCAATGGCGCTAAGGTGCGTTTGAATATCGACTTGCAAGACGATTTTTCACTTAACCATGCGCTCTCGCTTTACCTTATAGACACTCTAGCGCTGCTGGATATGGAAAGCCCCACGTTTGCGCTGGATATGCTTACGCTAATTGAATCCATTTTGGAAAATCCCGACATTATTTTGCGCAGGCAATTAGATGCGCTAAAAACCGAAAAAATGGCCGAAATGAAACGTCAGGGCATTGAATTCGAAGAGCGCATTGCCAAGCTGGAGGAGATGGAATATCCCAAACCCTTACGGGAATTTATTTACCTCAGCTTCCAAACCTTCGCCCTGCGCCACCCTTGGGTGGGGCAGGAAAACATTCGCCCCAAAAGTATTGTGCGCGAAATGGTGGAGAATTATGTGGACTTCGCAGGCTACATTAAACTTTACGACTTGGAGCGCACCGAAGGTGTGTTATTAAGGTATATATCCAGCGTGTTCAAAGTGCTGGCGCAAACCGTTCCGCCGAATTTTAAAACCGAGGATGTACAAGAAATTGAAGACTGGTTGGCCGGCCTGTTGCGCGGCACCGACAGCAGCCTGCTAGACGAATGGGAGCGAATGAAAAACCCCGACTGGCAAGCCACCGATGAGGACAGCGCTAACCAAGTTCCGGAAGTGATCGACATTACCAAGAATAAACGCGAGTTCACCGCGCTGATTCGCGCCGAAATTTTTCACTTTTTGCGTTCGCTGGCGGCGGGTAAATACGACGCAGCCGCCGCACTGGTACCGGGTTGGACGGCGGAGCAATTGGTGGAAGTCATGGCGGCCTATACAGAAGAGCACGAGCGCATAACCCTAGACCCTGAAGCACGCAACCACAGACACACCTACATTACGCCAGACGATGCCGCGGGCATTTGGACCATTGCACAGGTACTGATTGACCCTGAAGAGTTGAATGATTGGCAGGCTAGCTTCTTAGTGGATAAAGACCTGGCCAAAGAGGAGGGTAAACCCACCTTGCAACTGATTAGCCTGGCGCCTATTGCGGCCTGATAGGCGAGTAGGGCAGGGCTTACAATTTACGCGTTCATCGTAACATTTTGACGTTGCCGTTTTGCCATGTTTTTGGGCTATTTTTGTTTTCTATTTCCAGCTGATTTAATAAAATCTGCCGTCGCCCAGTAACAGCCTATTTTCCGTTAAATCGTTAAATTCCCGAGTAAATGTGTATGCACGAAATTATTTGCCCGCATTGTAAAAAAGCCTTCAAAGTAGACGAAGCCGGCTACGCCGATATTGTGAAGCAGGTTCGCGATAGCGAATTTGAGCATCAGTTGCACGAGCGTTTGGAGTTGGCGGAGCTGGATAAACGCAATGCGGTTGAGCTGGCCACCACCAAAATATCCAGTGAGCTGGAAAAATCCGCAGCCATTAAAGATGCAGAAATTCAACAGTTAAAAGCCAAGTTGGACGTAGGCGCAGTTACGCAAAAACTCGCGGTTTCAGAAGCTTTAAGTGCATTGGAAAAAGAACGCGACCAACTGGCCAATGCGCTAAAACAAGCCAAACAAGAAGAACAGTCCGCCGCCCAACTTGCCGGCGCGCAGCTGGCCAATGAACTGCAAAAAATTGCAGCCGCCAAAGACGCGGAAATTCAAAGCCTAAAGGCGAGGTTTGATGCCATGGAAGTTGCGCAGAAGCTGGCCGTTACGGAGGCGGTAACTGCCGTGGAAAAACAGCGCGACGAATTCAAAAACAACCTTGAGCGAGCCCAGCTAGAGAAGCAGCTGGCGGAGCAGGCGCTTAAAGATAAATACGAAACGCAAATTAAAGACCGTGAAGGCGAAATTGAGCGCCTGCGTGATATGAAGGCGCGCCTATCCACCAAAATGGTGGGTGAAACCCTTGAGCAACACTGCGAAACCGAATTCAACCGCCTGCGCGCCACGGCTTTTCCTAAAGCCTATTTCGAGAAAGATAACGATGCGCGCACTGGCAGCAAGGGCGATTATATTTTTAGGGATGCGGATGATGCGGGCACCGAGGTGGTGTCCATCATGTTTGAAATGAAAAACGAGAACGACGCAACCGCGACCAAAAAGAAAAACGAAGACTTTCTTAAAGAGCTGGATAGAGACCGCAATGAAAAAAGTTGTGAATATGCAGTGCTGGTTTCTCTACTGGAGCCGGACAGCGAGCTGTACAATTCCGGCATTGTGGATGTGTCCCATCGCTTTCCAAAAATGTACGTGGTCCGCCCACAGTTTTTTATCCCCATTATTACGCTGCTGCGAAATGCCGCCCAGCACTCCCTGAAATTCAAAACCGAGCTGGCGGTGGTAAAGGCCCAGAATATTGATATCACCAATTTCGAAACCGAGCTGGAGTCTTTTAAAGCGGGGTTTGCTCGCAACTACGAGTTGGCGTCCAAAAAGTTTAAAACCGCCATCGACGAAATTGATAAAACCATCGATCACCTTCAAAAAACCAAAGATGCGCTGCTGGGCTCGGAAAATAATCTGCGCCTTGCCAATAACAAAGCCGAGGATTTAACACTTAAAAAATTAACCCGGGGCAATGCCACCATGGCGGCAAAATTTGCTGACCTGAAGAACACGTCTGGCTCCGATTGATGCTTCGTGTGGCCTAGGTTTTTGGCGGTCTGTTGGCATCAAGTTCCGTCATAACCGTGTCTGTTTCCGTTGAGCTGACATTAAACGTGTAATTCGCGTTTCGTAGGGTGGGCAAAGCTTGCGTGCCCACGCTGTGCTGACAAAACAAGCGTCGCCAATTTAAACACTGTGGTTGCCGAGGTGCACAAGTTTTGGTTCTGCATTTCGTGTTTGGATTCAGCACGGCGTGGGCACGCTGCGCGTTGCCCACCCTACGGCTCTCATCGCGAATACGAATAGACGAGCCCCCCAACATTTATGTGAGACAAAGTCTATACCCTCGCATTTATTTCCATCTCCCCAATCATACGAGAGTTTAGCTGTTCCACTTGCGCCCCAATAAAATACCGCACCAAATCAAATTTGGTTGCATCCGGAAAGTCGGTAAAGGTTTGCACCTCCATTACTCTAGGCTCGTCCATAGAGCCATCAAAAATAATATCCACACCTAAAAATTGTGAATTAAACCCCTGCGCCGCCGTTAAGGCGAGTTTTTTAATTTTTGCTATACAGGCATCATCTAGCCCGGTTTGTGGGTGGTGCAGTATGCGGGCGCCTTGGGAAAAGTTGGTCACAACTCGATCCGCTGCGTTAATGCGCATAAAAAAATGTGGCACCTCGTTGCCCACAACATAAGCCCGAATATCGAATTTTTCGTCGACAAATAAGTTGGGCACTAAAATTTCGCGCTCTACTATGACTTCATGGTTAAGCAGTTGATGCAGCAATTCTCGCCGGCCGGTTATGTCTGTAAATGGCCAGCGGTCGTTGGTGCCGTAATTGGTTAGTCTGTCGCCCACTACTTGGTAATTGGTGCGCCATTGGTTGTGCCGCAATACCGTAATGCCTTTACCCTCGGCGCCGTAGCGGCATTTTATAAATAGGCCACGCTCTGGTGTTACCTCACTTAAAATGGCCGTTAAATCCCGTGTGGCAATGCTTTCAGTGGTGGTAATGCCGTTGTTTTTTAGGTGTTCAATGGTGGCTATTTTGTCTCTGTCTAGGGCGGCAAATTCGGGTTTAATAACATAATCCAATTGATGCGAGCCACCGTAACGCCGCGCTAAGTCCGCCTGCACTGTTAAAAAATAGTCGCGAAATAATTCGTAGGCGCGTTTGGACGTGCCATACAGCTGCGTGTCCTGCGGCGCTTCACAGTGTTCATTCCAAAAAGTGAAGGGAAAAAACAGCATCACTGTTATGCGTGCATGGCGAAAATTCGGCGCTGTGCTTATTTCGCCGTAGTCGCAACGCTGTACATCCATCCCCGCCTGTTGCGCCTGCGTAAACAGGCGCTGCATGTTGCGGTCGGTGTAGGCTGTGTCGCCCTTGCCGAGAATTAATAAACTGGCCATACCTTAAGTGCCCCTCAGGGAATTCATTTTTCGCGCTCTCGCTGCGTTATTCTCGTGCTCAGTCGGTCATTTATACCGCATAAACTCCCTTCCTCCGCGCGAAAATGCCTTGCGATCATCGCGAAAACTAAATTTCCGGAGGCGCCCATTACTCAATATTGCTGCCGTCGGGAATGCCCAGTGGCGATAAATTTCGCCAGCCTTTTTGTTCCGGGTCCACTATAGCTTTGGCTAAATACGCCCCTAACTCTCCCTGCGCTTCGATATTTGCTAGGCCATTATTGTTGGCAATTAACAGCGCAAGGGGCGCCACTTGTTTGCTGTAAATTTTGGTAGAAGTTACAGGGGCAAGGCCTGGGTAGCCGTAAATACTAATATGCACACGGCCTTCTTCTAAGTAATAAGGGTGGGCATAGGTAGTGGGCCGAATGGTTTCAATGGGGTTGGGGAAGTCAACCGCAAGGTCCAGCACAATCATTTCGGGTGCAGAATTTATAATATCTTCACGGGTGACTAAATATTGCTGCTCTTGACGATTTTCGGTTGGCCAAGCAATGCCATTAATCAGAATGTCCGCGCCTTTTAAATGCTCACGCAAGAAGGGGAAATCATCGCGGCGGATAATTTTTACGTCCATGCCCAAGCGTGAACACGCGGTTATGGCGCCCGTGGAAACACTGCCATAACCCAGCACTACCGCACGCATATCCGCAGGCATTTTGCGTGAGTGACGCAGCGCATAATACACACCGGCCTCGCCAGTAATATCGGTTTGATCGATTAGACGACGATTTTTATTGTCGCGCACCGATTCCATTTCCACCACGCGAATGCCGGCTCGGCCAGCGTAATAAATATGGTCCGGGTTTTGTTCGCTATGAAACATGCCAAACAACAAACTGCCACGCCGCATCAGTGAAAATTCTTCCGCCGTGGGGGCTTTAAGCCTAACCACAAGGTCGGAGCATTCATACATCACCTGTACATCCACCATAATTTCCGCACCGGCGGCGCGGTAATGTTCGTCGGTAATGTTAATGCCTGAGCCGGCATCGGTTTGCACATAAACCACATGCCCTGCGTTGGTGAGCTGAGCTACTGCGTCGGGCAGTAACATAACGCGTCTTTCTAGCGGGTAAATTTCTTTGGGTATTGCGATACGCATGGTAATTCCAAGGTGAAAGCTGTGAGTCTTTAACTCTTAATTGTCGAAAAAGGTTTTACAAGAATTGTAATAACATAATTTATTACAATTTAATTTAGTTGACTGCACCGTGTTGTGTTTTTTCCTTAACGGTCTGGACTCCCTAGAGTCTGCAATGCTGAGTAAATTCACTGGTGATTATGGTGTTTGGCGCCAATATTTTTCGTAAATAATTCGATAGTTATTGGCATGCCAATGGCGGGTTTTTTAAGTGATATAAATAGGATCGCAGTGGGTTTATTTGCGGTGTAATAAAGTGCGTAAAGCCAGCGCGTAGGCGCGGCCAATTGGGGGGAGGTAGTGAATGGCGAGCATGGAAGTTGCCTATCTCATGGGCAGCTTTATGGTATTAATTGAAAACGGCACACACGAATAAGACGTACGCAGTGCAGTGCGTTAAGCTAGTAACGCTTAACCGGTGCCTTTACAGTGTAGGCGTTATGTGGGGCAGTGGGCTTAATTGTTTAGGCGCAAAACCTGTGAGCGCGCCTCAACATTGGCTATATTCAAAAATCAATTGGGAGTATTTGTGTCCTTCACCCCTAAAATTCCATTAAAGCCCTGGCTGGTAATATGTGTGAGCCTGGCCCTTGCCGCCTGCGGTAATGGCGCATCCCTAGATCCTATCCAGGTTAATGCGTCGTCAAGCAGTAGCAGTTCTTCGTCGAGTAGCAGTGCTTCATCGAGCAGCAGTTCTTCATCAAGCAGTAGTTCTTCATCAAGCAGTAGTTCTTCATCGAGTAGCAGCTCTTCATCAAGCAGCAGTTCCAGCACCACGTCATCTAGCGGTGCCCAAATTCCCTTGCAAACACCCAGCGCCCCGCAGGGTGCAATCATCGGCGCGGGGGGTTATCACAGTGTCGTGCTCAAAGCCGACGGCTTCGTATTGGCTTGGGGGCTTAACAATTATCAGCAAACAACCGTGCCCCTTGCGGCGCAATCTGGCGTGGTGGCCATTAGCGCCGGCAGTGGCCACAACCTAGCCCTTAAAGCTGACGGCTCCGTGGTGGCCTGGGGCGACAACACCTTTGGCCAAACCACTGTGCCCACCGCGGCCTTAACCAAGGTGGTGGCCATCAGCGCTGGCGGCGCACACAGCCTTGCCCTCAAAGCCGACGGCTCGGTGTTGGCCTGGGGCAGCAACCTCGCCGACCAATGCAGCCTGCCCATTGCCGCGCAAACCGGTGTGGTGGCCATCAGCGCCGGCGCTTACCACAGCTTGGCGTTAAAAACCGACGGCTCGGTGATGGCTTGGGGCTCCAACGGCTACGGGGAAGCCAGTGTGCCGCCCGAGGCACAGTGGGGCGTGACCAGCCTAAGCGCCGCCGGGCAACACAGCTTGGCGCGCAAAGCGGACGGTTCAGTAGTGGCCTGGGGCGATAACAACCACGGCGAAAGCACCGTGCCGCTTGCCGCCCAAAGCCATGTGCAAGCGGTGAGCGCCGGGTATTTTTACAGCCTTGCCTTGCTGGACGACGGCTCGGTACTGGCCTGGGGCGATAACTTCGCCGGCCAAACCACCGTGCCTGCCGCAGCGCTGGGTGATGTGCTGGCCATAAGCGCCGGCGCCGCACAAAACCTCGCATTAAAGGCAGACGGCTCTGTAGTGGCTTGGGGCGCAAATGGTTTGGGGCAATCCACTGTGCCGGCGGGTTTGAATCTTTTAACTATCCCGGGCAATTAGCAACATGGCTACGCGAGGATTAGCGGGCGGGTGTTAGTTGTTGGCAATATTCTGGACCTCCTGAAAGGTTAAACCAAATTTTTGCAAATATTGTTTTAAGCGGTGCGAGTCATTAACTGAGGATTTTTTGTCTCGACTTTGATTAAATAATTTTCGCCCCGCGTCAGCCATGGACCGGCTCGACTCGCAGAGTGTGATTACGGCACCCAATTGCAACTGATCGAATAGGTCCATGGCCTCACACTGCTGAGGCGACACATAGCGCTCCAGCACCGTATTTTGCACAGTGGATTCCTGAAACCCCGCCCAGGCTTTGCGCAGGCGTAGTATTTCGCCGAGCACGATATTTTCTGTAATACGGCCCCCCACCGCCAGCGTGGCCATGCGCGTTATGCTGGAATTTAATTCTCTAAAATTCGCCCGCCACAAGGCTTCCGGCTGGTGGGCAAAGGCCAAATAGGCTGCTCTGGCCGCTTTATTAAAACTCACCTTATGGCCAGATTTTTGAGTGAAGGCCTGCAATTCGTGATCGATATTCGGTTCAAAATCCTCCATGCGATTTTTTAATGACGGTAATTCGTAGGTCCATAAATTAATGCGCGCCAATAAATCCTCACGAAAATGTTTTTGCCGCACCTGCTCGAATAAATCGCGGTGGGTGCCTGCAATCAATTGAAAGTCGCTAGCCACGGCTTGGTCGCCACCAAAAGGCATAAAGGTTTTTTCCTCTATGGCGCGCAATAGCATGGCTTGCTCGTCTAGGCCAAGCTCGCCTATTTCATCCAAAAATAAAATGCCGTTATGGGCTTCGCGCAGTAATCCCGTGCGTGCGTTTAGTGCGCCCGTAAAGGCGCCTTTTACGTGCCCAAATAGTGCAGACATAGCATTGTCGCCACGCAAGGTTGCGCAATTTACTTCCACCAATTTGCCGGCCAGCAAGCCGCGCTGTTTTTTAATTTCAAAGATGCGTTTTGCCAATTGCGACTTGCCAGCGCCCGTGGGCCCATTTAACAAAATAGGGGCTACGGATTTTATGGAAACCTGCTCCAGTTGCGTTATCAACTCATTAAAAGCGGCATTGCGGGTGTGTATGCCACCTTTTAAATAGGCTACGGCATCACTGGCTTCCCGCGCAAAGCGCGATGCAATTTGATCGTAGCGCGACAAGTCCAGATCGATGATGTGGTAGGTGCCTTGCGGGCCGGCTTTGCTGGGCGAGGATTGCAGCAATTTGCCGGGAAAATAATGGGCTTCCGCGAGCAGAAACAAACAAATTTGCGCAACGTGTGTGCCGGTGGTGATGTTAACAAAGTAGTTGTTGGCTTCCGTATCAAAGGTTTGGCTTACGGCTATGCCGTGAATTTGGCTATACACCTGTTCAAAATCCCATGCGTCATCACAGGGGATGGGGAAGCAGCTTACCCGTGTATGGGGCGACACCGCGGCCATATCCCGCAAGGTGACGGCCAGCAGCGCTTCGTCTTCCGGCAGGTACAGCAGCAGGTATTCATGAATGGGGAATTCGGGGTGCATCAATAGCGACACCGTGGGCCGCCAACGTTCCAAGCGGCGTCTGCCTAGCCCGCCATGATCCAAGCGAGAGCCCAAAATGCCGATGACCACATTATTCATTTGGATATTCCACTATCTAATAGGATACGAAAAAGTTTAGTGTGGATTTTAGCGGCGGCACTGTTAAGCCGCAATCAAAATAAAATGTACTTTTAAATCAGCAATTTAAAAATTTTTTGTGTGAGTGGGGGAATGTTGGCACCCGGAGTGCAATAACTCACTCAGCAACAGACAACACATAATCAGTCGATGAGATGGAAAAGGTGAGGAAATGGCCAGTTTTGAAGTAATGCACAACAAAGGGCAGGTGCCCGTAAAGTCCTGGACGCGGGGTGTAGCTTTTGATGAAAACGCCAAGCAGCAAGTGAACAATATGGCCAGCATGCCATTCATCCATAAATGGATAGCCGTAATGCCGGACGTTCACCTAGGGAAGGGCGCCACCATCGGCAGCGTAATTCCAACCCTGGGTGCAATTATTCCTGCTGCAGTGGGCGTGGATTTGGGCTGCGGCATGATGGCGGTAAAAACCAGTTTGCGAGCGAATGATTTGCCGGATTCGCTGGCGGCACTGCGCTTGGAAATTGAAAAAAAGGTGCCCCACGGCATGAGCCCCCAACGCCGCGGTATGAGAGACCAAGGAACCTGGGCCAATACACCAGACGACGTACAAAATGCCTGGAGTCCCTTGCACGAAGGTTTTACGCGTCTGTGTGAGAAACACCCATTTTTAAAAAATACCAACAACATAAATCATTTGGGAACCTTAGGGAGTGGCAACCATTTTATTGAAATTTGCCTTGATGAAGCTGGCGCAGTTTGGGTGATGCTGCATAGCGGATCGCGCGGTGTAGGCAACCGTATAGGAACGCATTTTATCGAGCAGGCAAAAAAAGATATGGAACGCTGGTTTATTCAATTGCCCGATAAAGACTTGGCCTATATTCCAGAGGGCAGCGAAAAATTTGGTGACTATGTAGGCGCAGTGGCTTGGGCACAGGATTTTGCAAGAATTAATCGCGAAGTCATGATGGCCAGAACCTTAAAAGCGCTGCGGGACATTGTCAAAATTCCGTTTGATGCCCATTTGCAGGCTGTGAATTGTCACCACAATTACATCAGCCGAGAAAATCATTATGGCGCAAATGTATGGGTAACACGCAAGGGTGCGGTAAGTGCCAAAAAAGGCGAAATGGGCATTATTCCTGGCAGCATGGGGGCGCGGTCTTACATTGTTCGCGGCCTAGGTAATGAGGAAAGTTTTTGCAGTTGTAGTCATGGCGCCGGCCGTGTGATGTCGCGTACGGAAGCAAAGCGCCGCGTGTCGCTTGCGGAACATGTATTGGCTACCGAAGGGGTGGAGTGCAGAAAAGACGACAAGGTAATAGACGAAACCCCCTCCGCCTATAAGCCTATTGAGCAGGTAATGGCTGCGCAGGCGGATTTGGTGGAAATTGTACATACCCTAAAACAGGTGTTGTGCGTAAAAGGTTAACTTAAATTTGCCGCAGGTATGCGGCAATTAAACCAGAATTTGGTGTGTTGTTATGAATGGAAAAATAACAACACCATTCGTCATCAGCGGTTTAGCGTAACAGCTAACTGACGCAAATGCCTTTGGCAATTTGTGTATCCATGGCGAGTGGGCACCAGATATTGCTGTGTAGCTCAGTGGTAGAGCAGCGGAATGGTTCCGTGGGCGCGTGGTTCGAATCCCGTCACAGTACGATGCTATAGCTCATCGGTAGAGCAGTTGACTAATAATCAATGGGTTGTCGGTTCGATTCCGACTAGCAATCTACCTTTCCGGTAGCTTTAAAAAACGTTCGCAAGAACACCGCGGCCCCCGCGAAAAACAGGAAGCGCTAAAAAGGAGGTAATAGGGATTACGAATAACGAGGAAGCGCACTTTGTGTTAATCGAACACTGCGCTGCCTAGCATGATGCAGAATTGCTGCGAAAAGTGAGGATTTTTTAGCCCCACAAACCCCAGTATTTAAACGGTCAGGTTAGCCAGCGCAGTGTGGGGGTCCGTCTACTAATAAATGAGGGAAAAACTATGATAGTTGTTAAAAAATTTATAATTACAGAATCTCAAATTGGTCTGCTATTTAAAGAGCAGCAATTTCAGCGGGTGTTGACCGCAGGTACCTACAGTTTTCGGTCTTGGCGCCAAATTTACACAGTGCAGTCCGTAAATATTGCTAATGGCTTGTATGAAGGCGTAACCAAAGAAGTGATGTACCTAGCAGACGTGTACCCAGACCTTTTTGCTGATCACCTGCAACGGTGGGAAACGGCTGAGCATCAAGTTGGCTTAATTTACCAGCAAGGCATTCTGCGGGAAATTAAAGCCCCAGGTCAGCGCGGCGCCTACTGGAAAACGCCACACCCTATTACCATGGTGACCATTGATATAAGCACTGATTTTAGAATTATGGACACACTAAGTTATGTGTTGTCCGGCGCGCGGGAACCGCTACTCAGTCGCACCGCGTCTGCTGCTGTGGCAGTGTCCAGTGTAGCGGAAGGCCATATCGGTTTTTTAATGGTGGATGGCCAAACACTGGGTACTCTAGCGCCGGGTATGCATATGTGGTGGAAATTCAACCGGGTGATAGAGGTAAAACAATTCGACCTGCGCTTGCAAAACATGGAAGTTAACGGTCAGGAAATTCTGACTAAAGATCGTGTAAGCCTGAGGGTTAACCTTTCCGCCATGTGGAGTATTGTTGATGCCGAAGTCGTGAAACGCGAATTGGCCGATGCCAAGGACTATTTATATCGCGAATTACAGCTGGCGTTACGCGCCATTGTAAGCACCCAGACGTTGGACGAATTGTTGGCCGATAAAAATTCGCTTAACCAGCAAGTGCAGGAAATAGTGGCAAGCAAGTCAGTGGCCTTCGGTATTGCCGTGAAGTCCGTCGGCGCCCGCGACATTATTCTACCCGGCGAAATGAAGGCAATTTTAACCCAGGTGGTGGAGGCGCAAAAATTGGCGGAAGCTAATTTAATAAAAAGGCAGGAAGAAACCCAATCTACTCGATCACTACACAACACCGCTAAAGTTATGGAAGGCAACCCAGTGTTGTTGCGGCTTAAAGAGTTGGAAATTTTGGAAAAAATAACCGGTAGGATAAACACACTTAACGTTTATGGCGGCTTAGACGGCGTTATGAATGATTTAGTACGCCTAACCGATCGCCCCTCACGCGCTTAGCCTTCGCCAGAACTCAGCGCTCCATGGTGAGCGCTAGTTTGGCGGCGGGGCCACGGGTGTTAATGTGCGGCAGTTTTAAAAGTTCGCTAAATTAAGGGTATTCGGATTTTTATTGCCGCACGTTTTTTGTTAGCTGTGGCTCGTGTTTGGGTTCTAGTGTGACGCCGGCGTGCCACCTAAGGTATAGCTTAAGTGGCATTAGGGTCATAAAACACGAAGTCCTGCGCTGCATCCACCACCGGCCTTAACCGCAATTCAAAATGCACAATGTCGCATTCCCGCACCTTGCCCCCATGAATCGCCATTAACATAGGGGAGCGCGGCGCGAAATAAAAATCCACCTAATCGTGAATACAGCCACCGGGTGGGTCAATTACCGCTTTGCTTGCCCGCACGCCCTGCGCGCAGGCGTGTGCAATATTTTGGTAATCAATGCCCACCGCTTGCGAGCGCGTTTTACACAACAAGGCCCCTTGCTCAAAAATCGCCGCTAAATTGTTACTGGCAGTGATATGAAATAGGCGCACAGGTTTAGGCATCTTGGCCATAGGTTAATTCACCGCTTGCTCAACCAAGGCATCCGCCAGCGCGAGCTGAGTGGTTTGGGCGTTTTGGAGGTTGGCTTTTAGGGTGTCGCAGAGGGTCATTAGTTCGTTGACTTTTGTGACTATGCGGTGTTGTTCGGAGTGTGGGGGTAATGCAAAAATTAACTTTCTTAAAGTTCCTAGCGCCACGAATGGTTGAGCGCCGCCAGATGCTTCATTTTGAAGAGAGCGCGCAAGATGCTCTGTATATATTTTAAAATATTGAGGATATGTAAAGGACTTCTTGTAGTATTTAAAAAGCGCAACATTCTTAACGCTAAACGCCCTGCTATCCTTAACCATAACCTGATTTCCGATATTCCCGCCGATCATGGAAAAAAGTATATCGTCGACTTCTACTGGCGAACGCTTAGATATTTCATTGTGATCAAGTTCTGATATTTGTTTTGCGTTTTCGAAATTGATATTGCCTTCAGAAAAATCTTTACTCGTGACTAATGGAAACGTATTTTCTCCAGTCGCGTCTCTGGGTGAGTCGTGCGTTCCATCTCTAACGTCGAAACATTCTTGAAGTCTGGTAAATGCCCACCCCCTCGGCAACTCAAACGGCTTTTCCTCATTCGTAATTTCCGGCAGCGGCTTTTCTTTTTTAATTCTTCCCGCCCTAATCAACCGCGCCTTTTCAGCGGCGATTTTTTTAAGGAGTTCGCTGGCGGGTTCGTCGTTGGGGTTTTGGGGGACGAGTTTGCCCATTACGGCTAATTGCAGAATGGTTTGTTTGAGCTGGTTGATGCTGTGTTCGGTGGTGAATAAGGTATCGAAGTGCGCGGCTATGCGCTGCCAGTCGTTTTGCCCTTCGACAAGCTCAGGGCGAACGGCAGGCTCTGGGAGAGCGGCAGGCTCTGGGCGAACGGCAAACTCTGGGCGAACGGCAGGCTCTGAGCGAACGGCAAGCTCTGGGCGAACGGCAAGCTCAGGGCGAACGGCAAACTCTGGGAGAGCGGCAGGCTCAGGGCCAACGGTAAGCTCTGGGTGAGCGGCAGGCTCTGGGAGAGCGGCGGACTCCGTTTGTGGTGAGCGCGAAGCAGTCGAACCACTTTCAACTAAAGTGGCGAGCAGTGCTTCTACCAGTTGTGCGTGGGCGGCGATATTGTCGCTTTGGGTTTGCTCCAGCTGATCGCAGAAGGCCATTAGCTCATCGACTTTGGCGACTATGCGGTGTTGTTCGGGGAGGGGGGGAACAGCAAAAGGAAGTGGATTTAATTTTGCTAAAGAAATATTTGCTATGTTTGTTGTCTGACTGGCACTACCAATTAATGTCTCCTTCACTTTTGGAGTTCTGAAATATAACATTAAAAATTTTGGCAAAATAACTTGAGGCCTAATTACACTTAAGAATCCACCAAAAGTAGACTTTTGTTTTGGCTCCTCATCTATAAGAGCTACCTTACCTACCAGCTCCCTACTATTTGCCATTGACATAATAAATAAGGCCAAGTAGCGCGCAGCCGCTATTTGGCGTGATTGTTGTACAAGCCCGGTGTTGAACGAAGGTTTCGTACTTTATTTATAGGAAATTGCTTAGGCGGGGTGTGATCTGTCAAAGATTAAATGGCGATGCTTGTCGCC
>CAMCXE010000065.1 GCA_945882995.1 Thalassocella blandensis
ATTTGAACACTATATCGCCTTGCTGCTTGATACGGTGTGCGCCGTAAGGCCCGGCCGATCCTTCGTTAGATCCAATGCCAAAATTCGAAAAATACGCTTCTATATCAGTGCAAAACGAGCGCGGTAGGGCTTAACTTAATGACATTGCCGGCCCGGGGCGCTTTGATGATGTGGCCGCTGCGACCATTGAGTTGGGTGGTTTGCTGGGTGATGTCGCTGAGGCGGCTGCGCAGTTGGTCTAGGCTGTTGGCGTTTTCGGTGGGCAGCAGGGTTTGCTCGGATTCCAATTGTTGGATCAAGTTGGTTTGGGCTACGCCATTACGCAGTAGGGTTTGTTGGTCGCTTTTAAGGGTTAATACTAGGGTGTTGGCGTTATCCACCTCAAGGGCAGAGACATGGCCGGCTTGCTGTAAGGCGCGGAAGCGCTCCAGCTGGGCGCTGGCAAAGGCTAAGCGCTGGGCTAGCAATTGGCGCTGCTGCGCTATGAGCTGGAGATCCGCCTGGGCGGAGGCAATGCGTTTTACTAGGGATTGTTGGCGTTCGCTGTAGCTAGATTCGGTGCGGACAATTTGTTCTTCGAGCAGCCCGGTTTGGGTTTGGTATTCGGTTAATAGCTTGGCGTCTAGGCTATCTCCGCTGGCGAGGGTGCGTTCATCGCTGATAATTAGCAGGGGTTGGTCTTGGGTTACGGCGTCGCCATCGGCTACCAGCACTTTTTGTACAATGCCGGAGGTTTCCGCGTAGACGCGCACCACGCCTTGAGGCGGTTCCAGCCAGCCGCTTACCGTTTCTTTGCGGGCATAGTGGCTGGTGAACAGCCAAACGAGCACGGCTGCAACCCATGCCACGAGCAAAAATACCAGCCAGCCATGGGCAACGCGGGGCAGTAACAATACCTCCCCGTAAAGCCCTTGCTTTTGGTGGTCTAGCGCTTGTTTTCTGAATAAACCCTGCATACCCAATACGACCTTTTTGCCCCTGTTCCGTTGCAAATGTTTGACTTTTGCGGCGGCTATGCTACCCCCCCTGTGGGTTTGGGCAAGGGTTGTTTGTCGTATTTATTTTGTGGCGGGGTTACGGCGGAGGTTATTGAGGTAAGGCGTTTGGCTGTTGTCGGGGCGCTGCTTGCTGCGCCCAAGCTATGTAGGGCCTGCGGTTTCTTCCCGTCCGACAAGGGCACGGCAAGCAGCGCCCTAGGTTTTTCCTTCACTTAATGAAATTTATGTTGGGTGTTAGGGGGAATGATGTATGCACCCTAAATTTTGCGTGCAGGTCCGGCGGCCATTGCCGGCACAGGCGGTCCAGTTCGTCAAGCTGAGGCCGGAAGACCTGGAACTGCTTGTACGAAATGCCTAGTGGCCGCCGTGGTAAGCCGTTGCGCGCCCATTTGCTTGTGCTGTTCTGAGAACTCGGCCATGCCGTCATAGGGTCGCGAAGCCTTGTGACGCTCGGCGTCTGGTGCATCTTCCATGATGCGGGCGCAGTGGCAGAACACTGGGAACTCGCGAGACAATGCCATGAGCTGCTATCGGATGTGCCGACCCAATTGCTGTGCAGGTCCGGCCCGTACCCCATCCGACGTCATGGGTCTCGATGACACCCTAGGCAGCAAGCTGCTGCATGTGTTGGTCGATATTCGCGGTCAGTCAGCGGAATTCGTTCATCCCAGAAACCCCAGTTGGGCGCCAAAAAGCTGTGTAATCCATTGGTGTGATTAGTGAAAGTTAAAAATGACGGGCAACCTGGTTGGTTGTTCGGCATTTTTAACTTTTACTAGGCGCTGCCCGGGGGTTGCGCAGACTTTGGTGATCCAACTGAGGTTTCTGGGTTCATGCTCATGTCCGTCACAAAAGGCGCGTTGATTGCCCTTGCGCGGTAAGCAGTGCCACCGCCTTCTTATCGAAGGAAACGAAGGTTTCCCCGCCAAGCCAGTTGCCTTCGTAGGCAATGACGCCATCGGCAAAGTCTCCGCCCGCGTCGAGCATCAGCAAGCCAGCTTCCACGGCAGGCCGGTTCACTTCCACTTTCGCGGCGGCCAATAGTGCCCGGATCGCGCCGGCCGCGTCGGCGTGCTGGAAGCCGTAAACACGCAGCAGCACCCAAACAAATTCGCATAAACACGGCAGAGCGACGGCGATCAACTCGGCGTCGGTCAAGACTGCGGCGGCAACATCCGCTTGTGTGGGATCGTCACGCACAACCGCACGCACAAGGACGTTGGTATCGACGGCGACCTTCATTGCTTGTCTGCCCAGCCTTGCGCCGCCGCCTCGTTGATTTCTTCGATGGTGGCAACCTTCTGCGTTCTACCCGCGAGCAGGCCGACAAAGCTGGCTATGGTCCCTGCGGGCCGTGCCGCTTTGAGTACCCCCCGGCCATCTGGCAGCAAGTCCAGTTCGATCTTGTCACCCGGCTTGATGCCGAGGTGTTGCAGTACCTCCTTGCGAAATGTCACTTGTCCCCGTGCGGTAACGGTCAATGTAGTCATGGTGGTGTACCCTCGCGATCTCGTAGGTTGATACCTTGTAGGGTAATGCATAAATGCCTTACTTTCCATGTCCGTCAAACATGTCCGTCAAACGATCGGTAGTCGGACATGGCGAATCAGGCGGCGAACGCCATGCGCTGCGTCATATCCAGTTCGATCCGGTGACGTGATGGTAGACCCGTGGTGTGAGACCGGGCCAGTAGCCCCTCTCTTTCGGGCGCGATGGCTAACTCAGTTGGAGCGCTGGCAATGACCTCGGTGGATCAACATCTAGGTTGGGGCGATGTGGTTAGATCAAGGGTTTTGTTTGTTGTAGGGGCGCTGCTTGCTGAGCCCGGACTGTTTATGCCATTAGTGCTGGGTGTTAGGGTTTTCAATGATGTATGCGCCCAAAATTAACGGTTATTGCGCATCAAGTTGCTGGCCATGTACTAAGCCGCTCGAATCGCTAAACAAATAGACGTAGGTTGGCATTATGTCTTCCGGTGTTTTTAGGATTAGTGGGTTTTCCGCCGGATAGGCTCCTGCGCGCATGGCCGTGCGGGTGGCGCCGGGGTTGATGGAGTTTACGCGGATGGGTGTGTCTTCCAGTTCGTCGGCCCATACCTGCATGAGGTTTTCGGTGGCCGCTTTGCTCACTGCATAAGCCCCCCAGTAAGCGCGGCCTTTACGGCCTACACCGGAACCCGTGAACACTAAGCGGCCCGCAGAGGACTTTTGTAGCAGCGGCAAAAGTGCGCGAGTTAATAAAAATGGCGCCGTTACATTTACCTGCATAACGCGTTGCCACACTTCTGGGCTGTATTGTCGCAGCGACGTTAATTTGCCTAGCTCGGCTGCATTGTGCAGCACACCGTCAATACGGCCGAATTCCGCTTCCATGGCGGCGGCTAGGTTTTCGTAGTGATGGGGTGTGGCGGTTTGTAAATTGAGTTCGTAAATGGCGGGTTGCGGCCCGCCTGCGGCCTCGATGGTATCGTATACGGCTTCGAGTTTTTTCAAATTCCGCCCTAATAAAATTACGGATGCGCCGAGTTGTGCGAAGGTGAGGGCGGCGCAGCGACCGATGCCACCGCTGGCGCCGGTGATTAGGATGATTTTGTTCGCGAGGGTGTTTGGGGTTGTAGAAGGGGGAGTGGGTGACATGGTGGCCTTGAGTTCTTCAATAAGTTGTGGAGTCTAGAGATTAGGCGTGTTGGTTTTCTAGGGTTTGCGTCATGCAGGCTGCACCTAGAGCACAGGACTGGTGTTGTTTCGCGCTGACTTCACCGCGGGCTTAGTGCGGAGTGTAGCGCCTGAGCTTGGGCGTGTGGTGCAGAAAATGCTTTGTTAAGCGAACGCCCAGCGGCCGACCATTGGGCCGCCGCGGACTTCGGTGGGTCAGGCGGTAAAATCGCCTTGTAAATTTTCACCTACTGCCAAGGGAGCTATCCAATCTGGCCTTTCGTACAAATAGTCGATGGTAAAACTATCGTCGCTAAAATAGGTGAAGGTGAAACCCCACACCACCTCACCCGTGGCTTCGCACCAGGTATCTCGCAAAAATAAAATGGCATTGTGCGCCCGCGTTAGCAGTAACGTAGGTGCGTGGGTTGTGGTTGCCTGGCGCGCGTCGCCCACTTGTGCGTAGGTGCGAACGTTGGCTGAGCGTCGGTTGATAATTACCTCGGAAACTAATGTGTCCCAATGGGTGTTGCCAGCTTCGGCTGCGGCGTGTAGGGCAATTAATTCGTATGCAGTTTCGGTGTTCATACCTATGCTCGTGAAAATTTTAACTCAATGGCTGTGTTGAGTCGTTATCAAGGGCGGCCCTGCTGGCCCTTCGCTATTGGTATTCAAGGTGGCGCAAATTTACTATAGATAATATTCGCGCAGCAGGGGCCAAATATCGCTGGCGTGGTCCACGCAGTGGTCGGCTTGCCACTGGCGGTGCTCGTCTGGGCTGAGCGTAAAGCCATAACCTACGGCCACTGTCTTCATGCCTGCTCGCTGACCACATTCGATATCCCGCGCATGGTCTCCCACATAAATGGCTTCATGCACTTCACAGCCAATTTGTGAACAGGCCAGTAGCAACATGTCGGGAGCGGGTTTGGCTTGTGGCACCTGATCTGGGCAAAGGGTTACGGCAGGGGGGCTGGCAAATTGAAAATGCGGCATGAGTTTTTGTGTGTACAACCAAGGTTTGTTGGTGGCTATACCCCAGTGAATTCGCCTCGCTGCTAATTCGCTGATGAGATCGTTGATGCCTTCAAACGCGCGGGTGTGTGTGGCGATATTGTCCAAATAATGGCCGAGTAGGCCTTGGCGCAATGCGGCGAACTGGGTGTCCGTAAGCTCGTTGCCAAACCCTAACTTGACTAAGGCGTTGGCACCGTTGGATACATGGGGGCGTATTTGCGCCAGTGGCAAAGGTTCGCGGTGGTGGTCGGCGAGCAACGTATTAAGCGCTCCACCTAAGTCACCGCTGGTATCGAGGAGTGTTCCATCTAGGTCAAATAGCAGCGCGCGCAAAGCCATGGGTTTCTTCTATAGGGGTTTGTAACAGCGAACAATATAGTTTACGTCTACATCCTTAGGGCTCAGGCGGAAACGCTTAATCAGTGGGTTGTAGGTAATGCCACAAACGTCTTGTAGCTCTAGCCCCGCAGCCCGGCACCAGCTGGCAAGTTCGGAGGGGCGAATAAATTTTTGGTAATCGTGCGTGCCTTTGGGTAGCAGCCGTAGGACGTATTCCGCACCCAACACCGCTAGGGCATAGGCTTTAGGGGTGCGATTCAGCGTGGAAAAAAACACCTGGCCGCCGGGGCAGAGAAGTTGGGCGCAGGCCTGTACCACACTGGCGGGGTCGGGCACGTGTTCTAGCATTTCCATGCAGGTCACTACTTCAAACTGCGCGCTGTGGTCTTGCGCGAATTCTTCGGCGCTAACGTGTTGATAGTTAATGCCCAAGCCAGACTCCAGTGCGTGTAACCGCGCCACCTCCAGCGGCCCTTCACCCATATCAATACCGGTAACCGATGCGCCACGCTGGGCCATGGCCTCACTCAAAATGCCACCGCCACAGCCTACATCGAGGAGGCGTTTTTCGGCCACGGACGCCGCTTGGTCAATGTAGTTGGCGCGCAGCGGATTCATGTCGTGGAGGGGCTTAAACTCGCCGCTTTTATCCCACCAGCGGTGGGCAATGCGTTCGAATTTGGCGAGTTCAGAAAGATCGGCATTAATCGTATTGAGCATAAAATCACCAATTAGTGAGGCGGCCCTGGGTGTCAATATTGCGGCGGGGAGTATAACGGTTTGGTTGGGCTGCTGTTAGCCATTGTGGGGTGCCCCCTAGGGGGCTAGGCACTTCGAATCGGGGAAGGCTTAGGTGCTAAAAATGCTCTTGTCATGCTAGAATCCGCCCCCTTATGCGTAGGGCGCTCGCCAGTGCGGGGCGCAATCACTCCCTACTGCTGTCTTTTGTTAATTTCTGATCAGAAGGAATGCCTCAGCCCATGGGCGACATCGCTAAAGAAGTAATCCCCGTCAGTATTGAAGACGAAATGAAACAATCCTACCTCGATTACGCCATGAGTGTAATTGTGGGCCGAGCCTTGCCAGACGTGCGCGATGGCTTAAAGCCCGTGCATCGCCGCGTGCTGTTCGCCATGAGCGAGCTCAACAACGACTGGAACAAACCCTATAAAAAATCCGCCCGTGTGGTGGGTGATGTGATCGGTAAATACCATCCCCACGGCGACTCGGCGGTGTACGACACCATAGTGCGTATGGCACAGCCGTTTTCGCTGCGTTACATGTTGGTGGATGGTCAAGGTAACTTCGGTTCGGTGGATGGCGACAGCCCAGCCGCCATGCGATACACCGAAATCCGCATGTCCAAAATTGCCCATGAATTGCTGGCCGACCTCGAAAAAGAAACCGTAGATTTTGTGCCCAACTATGACGGCACCGAACAAATTCCCGCAGTGTTGCCCACCCGTGTACCCAACTTATTGGTGAATGGTTCTTCCGGTATTGCGGTGGGCATGGCAACCAATATTCCGCCCCACAATTTGGGGGAAGTGGTGCGCGCCTGTATTGCCTTGGTGGACAATCCCGAGCTTACCGTAGACGATTTGATGGAATATATCCCGGGGCCTGACTTCCCCACGGCGGCCATTATTAACGGCCGGGCCGGCATATTGCAGGCCTATCGCACTGGGCGTGGTCGTATCTATGTGCGTTCTCGCGCGTTTGTAGAAGTAGACGCGAAAACCAATCGCGAGACGATTATCGTCAACGAAATACCTTACCAAGTAAACAAAGCGCGCTTAATCGAAAAAATCGCTGAGTTAGTGAAAGAGAAAAAACTCGAAGGTATCTCCGAAATTCGCGACGAATCGGATAAAGACGGCCTGCGCATTGTGATTGAAATTAAGCGCGGGGAAATGGGCGAGGTCGTTTTAAATAATCTTTTTGCCCAAACCCAAATGCAAACCGTGTTTGGCATCAATACGGTGGCCTTGGTTGACGGTCAGCCGCGCATATTAAATTTGCTCGAGCTCATCCAATATTTTATTCGTCACCGCCGCGAAGTGGTTACGCGCCGCACGGTATTCTTGTTGCGCAAAGCCCGTGAGCGCGGCCATGTGTTGGAAGGTTTGGCAGTGGCCATTGCCAATATCGATGAAGTGATTACCACTATCAAAAACTCCGCCACACCCAATGATGCTCGTGATGCGTTGATCGCTCGCGGCTGGCCAATTGGTGTGGTTAGTCAGTTTTTAGAGCGCGCCGGTGAGGCAGCCTGTAGGCCTGATGGTTTGCCAGTGGAATTCGGCTTGCGCGATGGCGCCTATTATTTATCCCCTGCACAAGTGCAAGCCATTTTAGATTTGCGCTTGCACCGTTTAACTGGGATGGAGCATGAAAAGCTGCTCACCGAATACGAAGAAAAGCTGATATTAATTGGCGAATACCTGAATATTTTAAGCAACCCAGTTCGCCTTATGGAATTGATTCGTGAAGAATTAACGCAAATTGAAGCGGATTACGGCGATAAGCGCCGCACGGAAATTCAAAATTCTCACACTGATTTAACCGAAGAAGATTTAATCACCGAAGAAGATCGCGTGGTGACTATTTCGCACGGTGGATACGCGAAGAGTCAGCCAGTTACGGCTTATCAAGCACAAAAACGCGGTGGCATGGGCAAAGCGGCCACATCGGTTAAAGACGAAGATTTTGTTGAACATTTGGTTATCGCCAGCACGCACGATTTTGTACTGTTATTCAGTAGCGCCGGCAAAGTGTATTGGTTGAAGGTTTATCAAATCCCCGTAGCCAGCCGTACCTCCCGCGGCCGTCCCGTGGTGAACTTGTTGCCATTAGAAGCCGGCGAGCGGATTACCGCTATTTTGCCGGTACGTGAATTTGACGAAAATCATTTCATTTTTATGGCCACAGCTAAAGGCACTGTGAAGAAAACGCCACTGTCGCAATTTGCGCGACCACGTTCTGCCGGTTTACGGGCGGTGGAACTGGATGAAGGCGACCACTTGGTGGGCACCGCTATTACCGACGGTTCTTGCGATGTATTGTTGTTTGCCTCCAATGGCAAAGCCGCGCGTTTTGCCGAGAGCCAAGTGCGCTCCACGGGCCGTTCGTCACGCGGTATGCGCGGTATGCGTATCGATGAGGCTTACCACGTGATTTCCATGATCATCCCGAAAGACGGCGGACAAGTGCTCACGGTGAGTGAAAACGGCTATGGCAAACGTACCACCGTTACCGAATTCCCCACCAAGGGTCGCGGCGGCCAAGGCGTTATCGCCATGCAGGCTTCCGAACGCAATGGCGTGATTGTGGGTGCCATCCAAGTATTTGCGGGCGATGAAATTATGCTGATTTCCGATCAGGGCACCTTAGTGCGCACGCGTGCGGCTGAGGTTTCTCTGGTGGGCCGCAACACGCAGGGCGTGCGCCTAATTAAAACCAAAGACGGCGAGCACATTGTGAGCCTAGAGCGCGTGGCCGAAAGTGAAACCGAAGCGCAGCTTGAAGAGGCGGAATTGGCCGCGTTTGCCGCGGTGGCTGACTTAGGTGATAGCGCCGAATTTATTCCAGACGAGCCAGCCGATGATGAAGGTGATGTTGCTGATGATGACGGCGCCACGCCTGACGATCAAGACGAACCTAGCGACGACTAAACCCAGCGGAGATTCAAGCGCGTGAGCGACCAACACCTGATCGAAATGGGAGAAGCACAACAACTGGCGGTGATGCGTGATCGCATCGACGCCATCGATGCGCAGCTCGGTCAGCTAATTAGTGCCCGGGCCGAGTGTGCCCAGGAAGTGGCGGAAATTAAAAAACGCTTTAGCCCAAGCGAGGCACCGCTGTTTTATCGCCCAGAACGTGAAGCGCAGGTGTTGCGTAAAGCCATGGAGCGCAATCAAGGGCCGCTGGGTGATGAAGAAATGGCGCGGTTGTTCCGCGAAATTATGTCTGCCTGCTTGGCGCTAGAAAACCCTGTTAAGGTGGCTTTTCTGGGGCCAGAAGGTACCTTCACCCAACAGGCTGCGCTTAAACATTTTGGCCATTCTGCGCAAACCATTTCCTTTTCCGCGATTGACGAAGTGTTTCGCGAAGTGGAAGCGGGAGCGGCACATTATGGTGTGGTGCCGGTGGAAAATTCTACTGAAGGTGTGGTGGCGCATACGCTGGATAATTTTATGGATTCCAACCTCACCATTTGTGGGGATGTAGTGCTGCGAATCCATCAAAATTTAATGGTGTCCGATGTCACTAAAACCGACAGTATCACGCGAATTTATTCACATGCCCAATCCCTAGCGCAGTGCCGCAAATGGCTAGACGTGCATTATCCCAATGCTGAACGCATCGCCCTTAGCAGCAATTCTGAAGCCGCTAAGCGTATTCGCAGCGAATGGAACTCGGCAGCGATTGCCAGTGAAGTCGCCGCCGGACTTTACGGCCTAAAAATTCTTGCGGAAAAAATAGAAGACCGTCCAGACAATTCCACACGGTTCTTAATTATTGGCAATCAACAAGTGTTGCCCAGTGGCGACGACAAATCCTCCATTATGGTTTCCATGCATAACGAGCCAGGCGCCCTGCATAATTTATTAGAGCCGTTTCAGCGTCACGGCATAGACCTCACGCGTGTGGAAACCCGCCCATCGCGCAGCGGGCCTTGGAATTATGTATTTTTTATCGATTTTACCGGGCATCTCCACAGCCCCAATGTTGCGGCCGCGCTGCAAGAAGTTGCATCCCGCGCCTCGGATCTTAAAATTCTGGGTTCCTATCCTAAGGGCGTGCTGTAAGTGGTAGCGCATTTTCCCGCCCCGAGGCCAGAGTTGTGAGCCCGCCTATGCAGCCACCCATCGGCACTTTGGTCGTCATCGGTCTTGGTTTGATCGGCGGTTCTTTGGCTTTGGCCAGTAAGCAGCGCGCCAGTTGCCAACGCGTTGTGGGTATTGCGCGTGATCAGCGCACCTGTGACAGGGCGCGGCAATTGGGCATCGTTGATGAAGCCACCACCAATATTGCAGACGTGGCCGGCCAATTAGGCGCAGGGGATGTAATTTTTATCGCTGTGCCCACTTTATCGGTGCGGCGGGTGTTGGCTGGTTTGGGGCCACTGGTGTCAGCTGCGGTCACCATCACCGACGGCGCTAGCGTGAAGGGCAGCGTGTTGCAGGATGTGCAAGCAGTCTACGGCCATGTTCCGCCACAACTCGTGTTAGGGCACCCCATAGCCGGTGCTGAAAAAAGTGGTGTGGAGGCAGCCAATGCCAATTTGTACCTACAGCACCGGGTAATTTTGACGCCCACCGAGCAGACCGGTAGCGAACATTTACACTTGGTGCGCAGTATGTGGCAAGCCGTGGGTGCTGAGGTGTTAGAGCTCAGTGTGCAAGACCACGACGATATTCTTGGTGCAACCAGTCATTTGCCGCACGCCATTGCTTTTGCGTTGGTGGATACGCTTGCCCACGATAGTCAAACTGAAAATATTTTTCGCTATGCCGCCGGCGGTTTTCGTGACTTTACCCGTATAGCCTCAAGCGACGCCACTATGTGGCGAGATATTATGCTGGCGAATACGCACAGTGTTTTGCACGCAATCGATTTATTTAGCGCCAATTTAGCCGCCATGCGCGAAGCCATAGCGCAACAGGATTCTGAGCAATTGTTGGCGATATTTACCCGCGCCAAAGCCGCGCGGGATCATTTTACGCAGATGCTGGCCACCGGCGCGCAACACGCGGTGCCCGTGGTTTTGCCAAATTTTAACGATCATGAATAATTAAACGCTTGACGCGCTTTTCAGTTTATTCAGTTTATTCAGTTTTTTAGCGGCAAGCCCTGTTTACAAAATTAGGAACCCTCGATGCCCGATACCGCCCACAATTTTAAAATGACCCATCTTAAACAGCTGGAAGCGGAGAGTATTCATATTATCCGCGAAGTAGCCGCCGAGTTTGATAACCCGGTTATGCTGTATTCCATCGGGAAAGATTCCGCTGTAATGCTGCATTTGGCCATGAAAGCTTTTGCGCCTGGCAAGCCACCGTTTCCGCTATTGCACGTGGATACCACCTGGAAGTTTCAGGACATGATTCGTTTTCGCGATCAGCACGTTAAGGATTTAGGGCTTGAATTAATCGTGCACATTAATCAGGACGGTGTGGATATGGGCATCAGCCCATTTGTTCACGGCAGTGCAAAGCATACCGACGTCATGAAAACTCAAGGTTTAATTCAAGCGCTGAATAAGCATGGGTTTGACGCTGCTTTTGGTGGCGCACGTCGCGACGAAGAAAAATCCCGCGCTAAAGAGCGCGTGTATTCCTTTCGCGATAAAAACCATCGCTGGGATCCAAAAAATCAGCGCCCCGAGTTGTGGAATGTGTATAACGGCAAAGTGGACAAGGGTGAGTCGATCCGAGTGTTCCCCTTGTCCAATTGGACCGAGCTGGATATTTGGCAGTACATCCATTTAGAAAATATACCCATTGTGCCTTTGTATTTTTCCGCCAAGCGCCCAGTAGTGAAACGCGATGGTGTGTTGATTATGCAAGACGACGACCGCATGGAATTATTGCCGGGCGAAGTGCTTGAGGAAAAAATGGTGCGGTTTCGTACCCTTGGCTGTTATCCACTCACTGGCGCTGTGGAATCGGAAGCCACTACCTTGCCCGAGATTATTCAGGAAATGTTGTTAACCACAACCTCTGAGCGTCAAGGGCGAGTTATTGATCACGACAGTTCCGGCTCCATGGAAAAGAAAAAACAGGAAGGCTATTTTTAATTCGGCCGTTGTGTGGTTTGCTCACCTCAATGGTGCAAGGTGCCACAGGGTGTCGCAATTACTCATAATGCACAGTCCACACCGTAACACCGCATAAATACCACCATGAATTTATGCGGGTAAATTGGCGCCGGAGTTGCTGGGCCTCCTCTTGCGGTTACACCATTCATCGTTATTTACTATTTTTTAAGGCCGGCCAATTAGCTGCGCCGGTTGGGAGTTTGCAATGTCACATCAGTCCGCATTAATCGAAACCGATATTAACGCCTATTTGGCGCAGCACGAACAAAAAGAATTATTGCGTTTTTTAACCTGCGGATCGGTGGATGACGGAAAATCTACGCTCATCGGCCGCTTGTTGTACGACACAAAAATGATCTATGAAGATCAGTTGGAAGCCATTCAATCGGATACCGTAAAACACGGGACTACCGGCGGAAAAATGGATTTGGCATTGCTGGTGGACGGGCTGCAAGCTGAGCGGGAGCAGGGCATTACCATTGATGTGGCTTACCGTTATTTTTCCACGGCGAAACGTAAATTTATTATTGCCGACACCCCCGGTCATGAACAATACACGCGCAATATGGCTACGGGCGCCTCCACTTGTGACTTGGCAGTCATTTTAATTGATGCGCGTTATGGTGTGGTTACCCAAACCCGCCGCCACTCCTATATTGCCTCCTTGTTGGGTATTAAACATGTGGTGGTGGCTATCAATAAAATGGATTTGGTTAATTTTTCGGAGGAGGTGTTCCGTAAAATTCAGGCGGATTATTTAGAATTTTCAAAGAATCTGGGCGAGCAAAATTATTTCTTTGTGCCTATGTCGGCGCTGGATGGGGATAACGTTGTACATGCAGGGGATCGCTGTCAGTGGTACACGGGTGCAACCTTGATGCAAATTTTGGAAACCGTGCAAATCGCCGGCGATAAAAATTATCAGGATTTACGTTTCCCCGTGCAATTTGTTAATCGCCCCAATCTGGATTTTCGCGGGTTTTGCGGTACTTTGGCCTCGGGCCTTGTGCGCCAAGGTCAGCAGGTGCGCGTGTTGCCTTCCAATAAAACCAGCCGGGTTAAATCCATCGTTACCTATGACGGCGATTTGCAAGAAGCCTTTGCTGGGCAAGCGGTTACCCTAACCCTTGACGACGAAATTGATATTAGCCGCGGCGACATGCTGGTGGATGCGGGCGCGCAAGTCACTTTTGCGCAGACGATGACTGCCCACTTAGTGTGGATGGCCGAGCAACCGCTGCAGCTGGGCCGCCAGTACCTGTTTAAATATGCCACCAAAGTTACGCCTGGCAGCATAGGTAGCATTCATCACCGCATCGATGTGAATACTCAAGAGCAGTTGCCCGCCCAGCAGATGCAACTTAATGATATTGCGCAGGTAGATGTGGAACTGCAGCAACCTGTGGTAATAGACGCTTATGCTGGCAATCGCGGCACGGGAGCATTTATTGTCATTGACCGTTTAACCAATGTTACGGTAGGTGCGGGTATGGTCTGCGCGGCATTGGAAAATGCCGTTGTAAATCCAGAAACCACGCATTTTCACAATTTCGAAGTGGAATTAAATGCGTTGATTCGTAAATATTTCCCGCATTGGGAAGCGAAGGACTTGGCCTCGGTGCTTAACACCGCCGTTATATGATATGAATGATGCTTATAAAGACTATAGCTATCTCATTGACTTGCTAGCCAAAGGCGATGTTGCGCTATTAGAGGAGGCTGAAAATATTATTGATGACTTTCCAAAAGGAATTGACAGTTTTATTCAAAGGCATTGGATAACTAACGCTATAGACTGCGGATCTATCGAATCCGTTAAATGGATACTTTCCAGAAAGGTAGATTTATCATTTAGAAATGATGAAGGTTATACGCCAATTTTGAGTGCAATAAATCGAGAGTTATCTGATAAGCATGAAATAATCCAGCTCCTCATTGAAAATGGAGCTCCAATCAATAAGAAAGGTATTAATGACTGGACCCCTCTTCATATGGCCGCAGTATGTGAAGACATTGAAGCGATGAAAATTCTTGTTGCGAATGGCGCAGATTTAACAATACGTACCGAAATTGATGATTGTGCTACTCCTTTAGAGGAGGCGGAAATGCTAAACAAACAAAAATCAGTTGAATATTTGCTACATATCACAAGGCAGGGCTGTTAAAAATTGTTCCAGCCAAAACACAGCCTTCACTGGACGCGCTAACCCGCGCCTTTTATAGTGGCGTTAAGTAGCCGCCTCGCGGAATTAACTTCGGATTTGTGCCAGTAAACCCAGGAGCCAAGATGCATCGAGTAAGAACCCCCTGCATTGGCGTCTGTTCTACAGGCATTGGCGACAGTGTTTGTCGTGGCTGTAAGCGTTTTACCCACGAGGTTATTGCGTGGAACGGGTACAGCGCCGCCGAAAAACGCAGCGTTAACGCGCGCCTCGATAGCCTGTTAACACAGCTTATCCAGCCGCGCGTGGAAATTTACGATCCGGCCATGTTGCGTAAGCAGATGAACCTGCAGCACATTCGTCATAACCCAGACCAGTCACCTTATGCTTGGTTTATGGACTTAATCAAAGCGGGCGCTAGCCAAATTACCCGTGTAGAGGATTTTGGCTGCCGTTTATTGCCTCCTTTTCAGGAAGGTTCCTTGTTAGAACTTAAGCGCATTCTGGACGAAGAGTTTCTTATTTTGTCCTCAGTGCATTACGATCGATATTTTAAGCGGCCCATCTAAGTGCAAGCGATCACCGATTTTTTACACTGTGCAACGCCGGATGCTTGGGTGCAAAATGCATTACAGTATCCTGAGCTGCTATTGCTGGATCACGCCAATTGCGAATTAAAAGCGGCGCAAACCGCCATGGGCCTAATTTGGAAATACGGCCCAGATGGCAATGAGTGTCCGGGCACCGGGCAGGTGGTTAACTTCCAGTTAATGCACAAAATGTCGCGGTTAATTCGCGAAGAGATGCGGCACTTCGAGCAAGTTATTACACTCATGGAAAAACGTGGCATCGTCTATGGCCAGATCAGCGCCTCGCGCTATGCGGCGCAGATGCGCAAACCAATACGCACCTTTGAGCCAGCCAAACTCATAGACACCCTTATTGTGGGCGCCGTTATTGAAGCGCGCTCCTGTGAGCGTTTCGCAAAACTTGCGCCGTTTTTAGACGAGGAACTTCAAAAATTCTATCTGTCTTTATTGAAATCTGAATCGCGGCATTTTATGGATTATCTCGATTTGGCGCGGCGTGTAGCATCGGCGTCCATCGATGATCGCATTGATGTGTTTTTGGAGCAGGATAGAAATCTTGTACAGCAAAATGACGAGGAATTTAGGTTTCATTCTGGGCCTCATGTGGAAAGCGGCATACCCATTGATGTAAATTGACGAGTGCGTTATGACCATTAATTCGCTTTTTGTTTTGTTGTTGACGGTGCAATTGCTTGGGGCACCGTTGGCCATGGCAGACATAGTCTATGGCGCTTATAAAGGCACCGGCTTAGCGACTCCCGAGGACGCTTTTACAAAATCCCTAGCGCAATTTGATGTGGCGGTTGTCGGCACAATCGTGTTTTCGATTGATGAAGCTGTGCATCCAAAACGAAGCAAATACAAATTCAGAGCTAAATTGGCTGTGCTTGATTACCTTAAGGGGCGAAAGCCCTTAGATTACATGCAATTCCTCGGAAGTGGCTTACGGGGGTGCATTCCTTCGGGAGCGAAGGAGGCATTTCAGCGGCGTGTTGACGCCCTCTTTTCTGATGGTAAAGAAGGCTCCGTGGAGTTTGAGAAAATGGTATCGCAGCTGCCTATAAAAAGCTCAGACGGCGAATGTTTTGTTGCGATGGAAGTTTACGCTGGGGATTTTCATCGCCCATACAAACATCGATACGAATTGATTTTTCAGGGGCAGACTTATGTCATTTTTTTAGACACTCATAACATTAGTGGCGATCGCGTTACCCCCGTGCAAGATCTCGCTCCATATGACGCTACGTTTATGAAGCCGATAAAATGAGAAGGTATTGCCTAAATGTATTGATGTTGGCGCGTAATTTGGTTCTTATGTTGGCGTTGCCATTGCTTACGACGCCATTTGCCATGGCGGATATTGTTTATGGCGCATTTAAGGGCACCGGTTTGGCGACGCCTAATGACGCATTTGCAAAATCCTTGTCCAAATATGAAAAGGTTATTGTCGGAACCATTAATTTTTCATTTGAAGAGACTAGCCCTCCTAAGCTGAACAAATACTATTTCATAGCTAAATTGGGCGTGCTTGATTATCTCAAAGGCCGCACATCCCGAGAGCATGTGCAATTCCTTGGTTCTGGTTTGCGGGGCTGCATTCCGTTAGGAACGAGGAAGGCATTTCAGGCGCGCGTTGACGCTTTATTTTCCGATGGTAAGGAAGGCTACTCGGAGTTTGGAAAATTGGTATCACAGCTGCCTACAAAAAGTTCAGACGGCGACTGTTTTGTTGCGATGGAGATTTATTCAGAGGATATGTATAGGCCTTACAAGCACCGATATGAGGTAATTTTTCAGGGGCAGACTTATGTTGTGTTTTTCAAAGATTCCAATTTTAGATCAATAGGGTCAAGATCAATAGGGTCAGACTCCATTGACCCCCCTAACCAAACGAGCCCACCCCTTTTTGTTGTACGAGATCAACCCATCAGATCAATAGAGTCAGACTCCATTGATCCCCTAACCAAACGAGCCCACCCCTTTTTGTTGTACGAGATCAACCCATGAGTTCTCAGCCAAACGCACAAAAATCCTCACACATTGCCCTGACTATCGCCGCCCTTGGCGTGGTGTTTGGCGACATTGGAACCAGCCCGCTGTATACGATGAAGGCAATCTTTAAACCAAATCACGGCATGCCCCTCAATGAAATGACCGTGCTTGGCGGGCTATCAACCGTATTCTGGGCGTTGATGTTTGTGGTATCGCTTAAATACGTCACCTTAGTCATGCGCGCCGACAACCATGGCGAAGGCGGCACCATGGCCTTGCTGGCCAAGGTGCTTGAGGCGATTAAGGAGCACCCGAATTGGAAGCCCTATTTGCTCATGCTGGGCGTGCTGGGTGCGTCTTTGTTTTATGGCGATGCGGTTTTAACGCCTCCCATGTCGATATTGGGCGCGCTCGAAGGTTTAAAACTGGCCACTGCCAGCTTCAAACCTTACATAGTTCCCATTGCGGTGGGAATCATCATTGCACTTTTTGCATTACAGCGCGGCGGCAGCGCAAAAGTAGGCGCTATTTTTGGCCCTATCACCATCGTGTGGTTTGTGGTGTTATCGATGGGTGGTATTTACGGCATTATGCAAAACCCCCTCGTTATAAAAGCCCTCAAGGGCCGTGGAAATAAATAACTATCCCAAATACCTCTGGCTTTGTTCCTGAAAATTTTTTAAAATTGCCACTCCCAACCCATAGAAAAATATCATGTAGAAGATCATATATTATGGAAAAATACAGCTATCAAGCTCAAAGGTTA
>CAMCXE010000066.1 GCA_945882995.1 Thalassocella blandensis
AAAAGCGTCCTGGGGTTACAGGATATAGACGCACTTTTAAACACCCTAGAGCCCGACGAGCGTCGTCTGCAAATGTTTTTGCAAGGCCAAGTCCCGTCACCCCAGTTTCTGGATGAGGTGTTCGAGCTGGGCCGTCATAAACATCGCATCAACAAGGTTGGCTTTTTTAACTTGCTGCAACAAGGCGCCACCTTGGTAATTAATCAAGCGGAGGATACTGCAAGTGTTTTCAAGCGTTTATGTGCAGAAATTGCAAACTTTACGGGCCAAACCTCCAGCAGTAACGCCTATCTCTCGTTCGGCGGAAAAGGGACATTTGGCAAACATTGGGATACCCACGATGTATTTGCCCTACAGCTTATTGGCAAAAAACACTGGCAACTTTTCGAGCCAACATTGCCCTTACCCTTGAGCCATCAAACCAGCGCTAAATATTCACAACCCCCACAAACAGAACCGAGTTTTGAGTGCACATTATCAGCCGGAGATTTGCTGTATATCCCTAGAGGTTGGTGGCACAAGGTCACACCCTTCGAAGTAGAAAGTTTGCATTTATCCATAGGAACTTACCCCCCCACCGTGCTGGATTATCTCATGTGGGTATGCAAAACCCAGTTACCACCATCGTTAGCCGCACGCAAAACCTGCCCTTCTCAGATCAAAGACCCCGCATTGACTCAAGCGATTGAAAAATTCTTACAAAGTGTCAATCAACAACACAATCTACATACTTTTAACAATTCACAACGGGTGAATGCACAACACAGTGGCGAATTCCAAACCGCACTCCTGTTGAATAAAAACAAAATTGGCGATAGCCAAATAGTGTCACTCAACGCGCACATAGCCGCCGATCAAAACACCCATTCAATAGATATTAAAGATTTAACCCTAAACATTAATTCAATTGGGCGATTCATTATTAGCTTACTGCAAGTTCGTGGTCAACTTTCGTGGGGCGAACTGCGAGAGTTACTTAGCGATATTCCTGAAGCCGCCCTTCACCAAACCGCTGTAGATTTGTCGCGCTATGAATTATTAAACATCCACACACCAGGCTCGCTCACACATTAAGCAATCCCGTTTGCCAAACCATAAGATGGAGAAGACCATGAAAGCTCGCCCCAAATACCCGGTAAAACAGTTAACGCTCATAGCCTGTTGTTTTAGCCAAAGCCTATTGTTTACTGCCATAGCGCAAGCCGCGGAAAGCAAACCTAAAATTGCCATTTTTTCGGGCCCTACGGCCACCATTCAAAACAACAAGCCGTTAATTACCAGCAACAAAGCGCGCGAACAATACGGGCTGCCCCTGCACAAAGATCAGTGGGGCGATACCACGGCAGACTGGCCACGCTATCAACGTTTAGCCGCGCCCGTGACCGTTTATATCGAACAATTTACCGCGCACCCATTGGAGGCAGACGTAAAAGAACTCTACGCGGCGCCCGACGGTTACGTGAATACAAAGGGCGAATTTTCCAAAACGAAATCCAGCGAAAGCGATAAACCGGTTTACGCTGTCACCTTAAAACCAGAAGACGGTTTGTACGCACTGCCCTACATGGGCCGCCAAGCTAACGGTAAAGCATGGGAAGGTGTTGCCACCGATCCTAAAGCGCCGTTTGCACAGTCGCGCCAAACCTTTGTACCCGATGCCTCACGCATTTTTGAAGAAATTGAACGCAACGGCGGCGAGATTTATAGCAAAGCAGATTACGATTTTTATCGCGCTGTACCTGCTGGCGGTTACACCAAAGGATTAGCAAAATCCAAACGCACAGATGTGGGTGATGGTGATATTGCACCAGAAAAGCTAGGCGAAAATTTCTTTACCTACGGACCCTACGGCGCCGCGCAAGGCCGTGGCAAAATGGCGACCTCGGTGAACTACGTACAGAAGGCGATGAACTCCGGAAAATACGCAGGCGCAATCTGGTTGGAAGGTAGCCCGTCAATAGAAAACACGAGTTACTGGCTCAGTTTAATGGTGGACACCAAGTTGCCGATTACCGCGAACTCCGCACATCGCAGCCGTGGTGAAATCAGCCCTGATGGCGACGCCAATATTTTGCAATCCATTAACTTTATTCTCTCCAAAGTCTGGGCGGATGAACAAGGCCGCAACCAACTGGGTACGGTGCTGGTGCAAGATGAAATTATTTATTCCGCCCGTGAAATTGAAAAAGGTGATGCGCATCCAGGCGCTTATGTCGTCACCGGTGGCTACGGCGGAATCTTCGGCTCGATGACGGCAGGTGCTTATCTCACCAACGTACCCACTCGCAAACACACCTGGAAATCAGACGTTCGTGTAAGCCAATTGCCAACTACCATCAACGGGCAAATCAAACGCAAAGGTAAATTTGAATCGGTTGCGGTAAGCATCAAAACCCCTGAAGGAGAACTGCTGCCCAGTGCTATCCCAAAAGTCTCTTTGCTTAAAGGTGACACCTGGTTCGATGACGATGGCGGCCCAAACCCCAGTAATGAAAAAGGCATAATCGCTAACATAGAACAGCTTTTAACCTACCCATTAGCCGGCCTTGTTGGCGAAGGAACCGCGCCTTATTCCAGTATGTCTGCATCGCAAGATCGCGCTCTGGAAAAAGCCGTGTTAAACGGATTACCTGTGGTTAAAACCGCGCGCGGTGATGCCAGTGGTTTAGTGAAGGTTAACTCCAACAATCTATTTATTGAAGGCAACAACCTTACCACCACCAAAGCGCGTTTGTTATTAACCGGGGCAATAATGAAACTCGGCCCAATGCCACGTGCTGCGGACCCAGAACACCCAACCACCACAGAAACTGATGCCATCAAAAAGAAAATTGCGCTGTATCAGGAAATTTTCCAGACGCATTAATCTTATTTTCGAATCAATAAAAAAGCGCACACCGAAAGATGTGCGCTTTTTTTACAACCTACATTTGCCTTTACGGCCACCTCAAGAAATTTAAATTTGGCGATGATCGCAAAGCATTTTCGCGAGGAGGAAGGGTTATGCTGTATAAATGACCGACTGAGCACGAGAATAACGCAGCGATAGCACGAAAAGTGAATTTCCGGAGGTGCCCTGTAATCTAGAACGCCAAAAAGCTGTGTGTTCCATTGGTGTAATGCGTGAAAGTTAAATTTGGTTGGCACCCTGGTTGGCTGTTCGCCAAATTTAACGTTTGCTAGGCGCTGCCCGGGGGTTGCGCAGACTTTGGTGATCCAACTGAGGTTACTAGGTTTAAGGATTAACAGGCAGCGGCGGTACCAATGGCGATGGTTTACGCAACTGGGTTGCTTGCTCGTAGGCGTAACCCAAACTGATTAACTTACCTTCGTCGTATGGTTTGCCGAAAAACGTAATATCCATGGGTAGGCCTTGAGAGCCGAACCCCATGGGCACCACAATCGATGGAAAACCTACAGAACTGTAACCTGCGAGAATTGCTGGCTGTGGAATTTTTGATTCAACATAGCTAGGGTCGGCAATCGCAAAGGCCGGATTCTTTATCGGCGGAGCAAAGCTACTGAAATAGGGAAACACCAACGCATCTACATTGTGAGTGGAAAATATTGCCAGCTTATCTTTCGTCGCTTGGGGTAAAGTCTTGTTAATCAGCTCTTTGTAGGCAGGGTCTTCTACAGACGTTTTTAATGATGATTTCAATAAATTCATCACGCTGTCTTCTACCGGCAAAGCTGATTTCTTAATTTCGGTTTCATATATCCGTACAAACTCTGCAACGGTTTTTGGCACACGCGAATCAAATGTTGCCAAATATTTTTCCCAATCGGCTTTAAAACGATAGTCGCTCAACTTGCGAATACTGCGACCACCTTTGTCCAAATAGGCTTCTACAAATTCTTTGCTTAAATTAACCTCTACCAGCACGGCACCCATAGACTCCATTTTTTTAAGTGCAGCTTCCGCCAGCGCATCTATTTCAGGATCGCCACCAAAGAAATTACGCACCACCCCTAAGCGCACACCCTTTAAGGCATCGGGCTTTAAAAACTGGGTAAAGTCCACTGACTTTTTATTTTTATTTAGCTGCTGCGGGTTGGCTTTTTTGAATTCGTTCCACACCTGAATATTGGTTGGGTCCGCCGCATCGGGTGCGGCGATTACATTCAACATAGCTGCCATATCGGTTACAGTGCGTGCCATGGGCCCCGCCGAATCGAAATTCAAATTTTTAGGCGCTACGCCATCGCGGGAAATTAAACCTGTTGTCGGCCGCATGCCAACAATACCGTTGTAGGCCGATGGCCCGCGCACAGAGGTGCTCGTATCTGTGCCGACTGAAAGCACTGCAAAATTTGCGGCTATGGCTGCACCCGAGCCGGCGCTTGAGCCGCCGGTATGACGTTTGAAGTTATAGGGGTTTACAGTTTGCCCTGTCACTGAGTTATAACTACCGCCAGCAAATTCACCCATGGCGGCTTTGCCAAGGATGATCGCGCCGGCGGCACGCAGCTTTTGGGTGATAAACGCATCGTCTGGCGCCATCGCATTTTTCATGATGGCTGAACCATTGGTGGTGGGCATATCCACGGTATCTACATTGTCTTTCAACAACACGGGAATGCCATGCAACGCGGATCGTTTACCTTTGGCTTTTCGCTCCTGGTCAAGCATAGCGGCCGTCGCCAAGGCATCAGGATTGATCGTAATAATCGAATTAAGCTTAGGCCCGCCATCTTCGTAAGCCGCTATGCGTGCCAGATACATGCGCACCAATGCTTCATACGTTAAGGCGCCATCATCCACTGCTTTTTGGATATCGGCGATAGTCGCCTCTTCAAGAACAAACCGTTTCGGGGATTCATTTGCCCATAAGGGGCTAGGAACAGAAAGCAAAGTCGTAACGACAAAACCAATAACTGCGCACCGACGTAAAATGGGCGACATAGGCTAACCTCGTGTTTCAGTGTGATAATAAAGCAAGACGTTGTTCAGCGACCATACCCTCATACAACACGCAATATCGGGCCATTGCCGCAAAACGATCCACTATTGATACATTGTTCGAGCACAAGCAGGAGGAAGGACGGTAGACAGGTAGGGATGCAGAAGCCCTACACGTCTGTAGTAATTAAGCATCTTTAGTGTAAATCGCATCTCTCGTGTAAATCGCATCTCTCGTGTAAATCATCGTTCCCCGAAGCCACTTCACCGTAAAGAGTTCTGAAATGACACGAAAAACAGCGAATGATTTTCACCCAGAAGTGTTAAAGCTTTTTGATCAGTATGTACATGGTGAAGCTTCGCGGCGCGATTTTTTAACGGGGGCGGCCAAATACACCGTTGCGGGCATTACCGCCGCGAGCTTGTTGGATGCATTACGTCCACGCTTTGCAGAGGCGGAACAAGTTAGCCCCAGCGATAAAACCATCCGTGTCAGCTACGAAGAGTTTCCATCGCCCAATGGCTCCGGTAAAATGCGCGGCTATTTGGCGAAACCCAAAAAAATTAAAGGCAAGTTACCTACCGTCTTAGTGGTGCATGAAAACCGTGGTTTGAACCCACACATTGAGGATATCACCCGCCGTTTAGCCAAAGACAATTTCATTGCCTATGCGCCCGATGCGCTCTTCAGTTTAGGTGGCTACCCCGGCGATGAAGAAAAAGCCCGCGAACTCTTTCAGAAGCTCGACCAAAAGAAAATCACCGAAGACTTTGTAACTGCCGCCGATGTGCTAAAACATTTTTCCGGAGGCAACGGGAAAGTCGGTGTGGTGGGTTTCTGTTATGGCGGTGGAATGTCTAACACGCTTGCCACCCGAATTCCTGACTTAGGCGGCGCTGTACCTTTCTATGGCAAGCAACCAGAAGATACAGATACCGCAAAAATTAAGGCACCACTGCTAATTCATTACGCCGGTACCGACGAGCGGATAAACGCAGGCTGGCCAAAATATGAAGCTGCATTAAAAGCTAACAGCATTCACTATGAAGCCTTTATTTACGCCGATGTGCAACACGGCTTTAACAACGACACCACGCCGCGTTACGACGAAAAATCCGCAAACCTAGCATGGCATCGCACGATTGAATTTTTTAACAAACATTTGCGCAAATAATTTTTTCAAATTTGTATTCGTTTGGGTTTTTTAACATGAAAATAAAGACCGCACTCGCCGTAGTTTGCTTATCAATAACCAGCCATAGTTTTGCCGCCTTGATTGCTGGTGATAAAGCACCTAATTTTAAAATACCTGCATCGTTTGCAGGAAAATCTACAGATTTCTCACTCAAAGAGCAATTAAAGAAAGGGCCCGTGGTAGTTTACTTCTATCCCTCTGCGTACACCAACGGATGCAACACGCAAGCACACAATTTTTCAGTTAACAGTGCAAAATTCGCCGCAGCAGGTGCCTCTATTGTCGGCATATCACTGGATAGCATTGACCGCTTAAATACGTTTTCGGCAGATCCAGAGTATTGTGCCGGTAAATTCCCCGTAGCCTCAGACAGCGATGGCAAAGTAGCCAAGGCGTATGCGCTAAACGTAAAAGACGCTATGGAAGGCAAACTCGATACGCGGGGCGCGAGCATAGATCACGGCTTTGCAGAGCGGACAACCTTTGTTATCACACCCGATGGAAAAATAGCGGCGACTATCGGTGGACTATCCCCTGCAGAGAATGTGGCAAAAGCCTTGGAATTTGTCCAGACATTGGCCCCAAAAAAATAGCATTGAACTATCTACCTAGTAAGCCTATCGGCATTCCAAAAATAAACACACTTGATCATTTACAGTTGGAGCATAATTGCCATGAAACTACGTTCAAACATACTGAGCTTCACCCTACTAGCCTTAGTTACCTCTGCGACATTCGCTGCTGATTCCGCACCAGCAGGCGAAAAGTCTGCGCCAAACCCAGGCAAGCAAGCAATTGCGGTTCGCAAGGCAGCTTTCACGTTAATTGGCGCTAGTTTTAAACCGCTAGGCGATGTTGCAAAAGGCACCACTGAATACAATCAAGCCGATGCTGAAAAGCGTGCAAAACGAATCGTGATGTTAGGTGAATTTTTAGACGGTGCGTTCCCTGAGAGCTCTAATCTTGGCGAACCAGACACCAAAGCCAAAGCTGAGGTTTGGACGCAACGCGCTGATTTCGATAAGCGCCTAAAGGAGTTTAAAGAACATGCAGCGATATTAGTGCAAGTTACAGCAAAAGAAAAATCTACATCCGATGCGGTTAAAGAAGCCATTGGCGCAGTAGCGAAAGATTGTAAAGGTTGTCACGATATTTTCAAACCAAAATAGTCGCGGAGTGAATACAGGTTAATTTTTTAAAACTGTACAGATTAAAGCACACATGAACTCACCGCACGAGAATTCCGAAGAAGCTCCCGCTAGTTTAGCAGCTCAGAAAAACACCCTGAAAATATGGGATTTGCCTGTGCGCCTATTTCATTGGGGGCTTGTAGCTGCATTTGTTGAAGCTTATACCACCCATTATCTCGGCGCCACTTATTTCAAATACCATACATGGTGTGGTTACAGTGTTATAGTCCTGACTATGTTTCGCTTAGTCTGGGGTCTGGTGGGAACCTATCATGCTAGGTTTATAAATTTTGTGCGCCCCCCTGTTGCCACGGCGCACTATATTGCCAGCATGATTAAAAAAACGGATGCGCGGCACGCGGGGCATAATCCACTGGGCGGGGCCATGGTGATAATATTATTAATGGCACTGTTAGCCCAGGCCTTTTCTGGCTTATTCAGTAACGACGAAATATTCAACCTGGGGCCGCTCTACGGATACGTCAGCGACGACTTGAGCCTTAGTCTAACCTCACTGCACCGGCAATTATTTTATTGGATTCTCGGCGCCGTTATCCTGCACATTATTGCCGTGTGCCTTCACGTATTTTTTAAACGTGACAATATTGTCAAAGCAATGTTGACGGGAGAAAAAAATGCGGCAGGGTTGGAGGGCGTAAAGGAAATTACATCATCGCGCATTGGTTTGGCAATTATTATTGTCATCACTTTATCAACAGCCTTAACCTGGCTGATTTATTCCGCGCCAAAAATTGAAAACAATTTTTAAACAACGCAACACTAATACTCGATTAAAACGGCGACTTTTCATGTGTCGTCGACTTGAACGACTTTAACAAACCTTCATGGCCTCGTCTTTTGATGCTGACCCTGGAGTTGTTATTTTTTAGTTGCTAAATTGGCGGTTCATTTGCTTTTGTCGGAGGCAATGCACTACCGTAAGGGCACATTCATTTTTGTTTTTTTAGGAGATTACAGCATGAAATTCATACTATTGAGCGCGCTCTTGGCTTTTAACCTGATGGCGGTGGCGCGAGCTGATGATGACTTAAAAAAGGCCATCGGAAGCCCAACACGTAGCGCCGAAAATATAGCTCGCGATCCGGCGCGTCACCCTTACGAGACACTGCAGTTTTTCGGCATTAAGCCCGCCATGACGGTGGTAGAGTTAGTGCCTGGCGGCGGATGGTATACAGAAATTCTTGCTCCTTATTTAGCCAAAAAAGGCCAATTGATTGCGGCAGGTGGCGACCCGCAATCCAGTAGCGAGTATCAACGTAAAAGCGCAACGAAATATCGCGAAAAGCTAGCTGCAAACCCCACCGTCTATGGCAAAGTAAAAATAGGCATTTTTGAGCCCGGCAATAAATACGACTTTGCGAAGCCTGGCAGTGTGGATATGGTACTTACCTTTCGCAATGTCCATAACTGGATGTCCGGTGGCAATGGCCAAATAGATGTGGTGTTCAAAAATATTCATGACTCACTCAAACCCAATGGGGTTTTTGGTGTGGTAGAGCACCGCCTACCTGAAGCTAGGCCGGCTAATGCTGATAGTGGTTATGTACATGAATCCTATGTTATTTCAGTTGCGGAAAAAGCGGGCTTCACCTTGGTTGAGAAATCCAATATTAATGCAAATTCTAAAGATACTGCGGATCACAAAAATGGTGTCTGGGCACTCCCGCCTTCATTTCGGAACAAAGATGAAGATCGGGAAAAATACGCTGCCATTGGCGAGAGTGATCGAATGACGTTAAAGTTTATTAAGTTGGCAAAAAAGAAATAAATATTTTGGCAAATGTATCCTGGTATTTTTGGCCATTTTTCTGAATAGAAAATTTCAGGGCGGTGTATGACAGATCGACTTGTTGTGTTGTTTTTCTTCTTTTTTTCTGTCGCTACATTTGCGGATGATACCGCATCAAGCAGTTCGGAAAAACTAACGGGAATACCACCCTCAGCCAATCAATACGCACAAATCAGCACCGACGGTTCAGTTGCCATTGCCACCGTAAACACCTATGCGAGTAACATCGCTATGGCTGTGGTTGCAAAGGGTGGTAACGCCATTGATGCCGCTGTTGCGGCAACATTTGCATTGGGTGTGGTAGATGCACAAAATTCTGGGATCGGCGGCGGTTGCTTGATTTTGGTTCGTCTCGCCAATGGAAAAATTTATGCCATTGATGGTCGCGAAATGGCGCCGGCTGCGGCAAACCGCGACATGTTTTTGGCGCAGGGTAAACCGAATCCCGAACTAAGTCGCACGGGCGCATTGGCAATCGGTATCCCCGGCTCTGTCATGGCGCTGTATAAATTACAACAGCTGGGCGGTGCATTGAAGTTTCGCGATGATGTTTTGCCTGCTGCCGATTTAGCAGATACCGGTTTTAGGATTTCAAACAGCATGGCAGAGCGACTGGCTGCAACCAGCGCGAAGCTTGCTACATTTCCGGCAAGTGCGGCGATTTTTTTGGATGAAAACAAAAAGCCTCTGGTTGCCGGCACAATGCTTCAGCAACGGGATTTGGCGGCAACTTATCGAAGAATAGCACGGCAAGGCCCAGGCTATTTTTACAAAGGTGACTTTTCAAAAAAGGCAGCGGCATGGATGCGGGAAAATGGTGGGTTGATTACGCTTAGGGATTTTTCGCGTTACCAAATTAAATTGCGTGACCCCATTGTTTCGGAATTTTCTGGCTACACACTATACGGCTTTCCTCCTCCCAGCTCCGGCGGAACCCATGTTGCGCAAATATTGAATATTCTCGACGAGTTTGATTTGCCGAACATTTCCCCCTCTAATCGCTATCATTTAATTGCCGATGCCATGAAATTTTCTTTTGCTGATCGTGCGCACTGGCTGGGCGATACGGATTTTACAGCTGTGCCAAAAGGTTTGACTGATAAACGCTATGCAAAACTCATCGCAAAGAAAATAAATCTTGAAAAAAGCCAGATTGATATTAGTCACGGCAACCCCGATATTGATATTCAAGCGCTTATGAATAAGCATACCACTCACATAGCGGCAGCGGATTTAGCAGGCAACTGGGTTGCCATTACCTCCACGGTAAACACCAGTTTTGGTAGCAAAGTCGTTATTCCTGGAACCGGCGTGGTCATGAATAATCAAATGGATGATTTTTCCGCTCAGGTGGGCACTGCAAATGCCTTTGGTTTGGTAGGGTCAGAAGCCAATTCCGTTCAGCCCCGTAAGCGTCCCTTATCGAGTATGAGCCCGACACTGGTTTTTAAAGACGGGAAACCCGTTATGACCTTGGGCGCAGCAGGCGGCCCCACCATCATTTCGCAGGTTGTACAAACACTTTTATACACATTGCACGATGGTATGACGGCGCAGCAAGCCATGATGCAGCCGCGCATTCATCAACAATGGAACCCTAATGTGTTATTTGTGGAAGCAGCCATGCCAGCAGCGATTCAGCAATCTTTAAAAGATAAGGGCCATGAATTAAAAATATGGCCCCGCATGGGAGCATCTCAAGCTATTGAATTACGCGATGGAAAATTAGTGCCAACGGCCGAGCCGCGAGTGATGAAGCAAAATGAAAAATAGGGCTTCAGATAACGCAATGAAAATAAACTGTTAAAGTTGTAGCCTCTCCCGTCCCGCCGCCGTTGCATTTTGTTTTATTTCAGCGCTTATTGATACTCTCGCGTTCAAATTAATCTGCCACATTTAATTGAAAAAATTCACTCTGAGAATCATTGGAGCCTGCCCCCCTTAATCTCCCCATTGAATCTTCTGCGTTAATGCTATTTCTTAGCTTTTAACTGTGCTTTAGCGGCTGCCATAATCACATCATTATCCGCTCGCACCTTGTAGTTAGGAGAGATGAAAGAAAAAGTGACGATTTGATTCGTATCCACGAGCAGTGCTGCAGGTACTGGCAATAGGTGATGATCTTCGCCAGAGCTTTTCTCTAGATCGATATTGTGAGTTTTGTACTTTTTTATTGTTACCTGATCGACTTCAAATGCCAAACCCAGTTTCTTAATTCCTTCGGCCTTGCTATCAGACAACAAGGTGTAACCCAACTTTTGTTTTTCACCTGTTTTCGTCAAGTCCTCCGGTTTGTCGGGACTGACAGCGATAATTTGAAAACCCATATCCTTCAATGGTTGCTCGATTTTACGCAATTCAGCTAAATGCAGATTGCAATAAGGACACCAACCACCACGGTAAAAAATCAGTAATGTGGGCTTCTCTTTTAGTAGCGCGCTTAAGCTAACAGACTTACCCTCCGGCGTCGTCAAGGTGATTTTTGGCACTTCTTGGCCGATCAGGATGGGCGTAACATCATCCGCGCTTTTTGGCACTTCAGACTGTTTGGCGTTCACGCTAACGCTCATACCTAAACAACAGCACAGTGCAAATAGCGTTTTTGTGGCGCGTGGAAAGTTAGCGCGCAATCTCTTCAAATTAAACATAAAATATTTCTCAATGGATAGGTGTAACGATCAAAGTCGTAAATTAGTCACTCGCAATACTGATAGCTATTGCTGCAAAAAGTTACAATATAAGGCACCTTCGGAAATTCAATTTTCGTGATGATCGCAAGGCAGTTTCGCGCGGAGGGACGGAGTTTATGCGGTATAAATGACCGACTGAGCACGAAAATAACGCAGCGAGGGCGCGAAAAGTGGATTTCCGGAGGTGCCCTATAGATGTGCTAGCATGTCGGTTACGCTTTGCTCTCAGCTCAGCGAGCGTAAACTTGAGAACAGTCACTAAACGTGAGATACCCATAGTTTAGACGCTCTACCCGAACCTTCCCCCCTGCGTCCGCACAGCGCGCGTTGGTATAATTTAGGCTATGTATAGCCCTAACACTGGTGGGCTTACTGAATAGACGATAAGCGCAAAGACTTGACATAAGGTGTTTTTATGGCCGTTCGCCGCGCCAACACTACCTCCCGAACACCCAAAACACACCTGGCATCACTGTCTTCGGGTTCTAGTAGCTATTCCAAACCCCTCGGTAGTCATATCGGTGAAATGGTTTGGCTTATGGGGCAATCGCCCATTCATCGAGAGCTTCGCATTAAAGACCTCGACTGGCTACTAATGCCCCCCATTGTACTGCAGCAATACAAAATCTTTTTTAATGACAACAAAACCCCTATAGGCGCTGCCTTGTGGGCCTACCTTAGCCCGGAAGCCGAAGCCAAGTTTAAAACCCACGGCAAAATAGAAGGCGAAGACTGGGGCAACAATGCCCAAGTGGACCCCGTGAAGGGTTTGGTGCGGCAAGAAGGCGGCACCCCGTGGTTGATCGAACTCATTGCGCCTTTTCATACTTCTGACAACAAACACCGTGAGCAGATGGTGCAAGATTTAATGAACACGGTTTTGCTGGGGCAGCGCTTAAAAATGGTTCATATTAATCCTGCTACAAAACAGGTTGAAGAAATTTTAATTTAATCCCACTCACACACAATTCTTACCGTCTTTTACCTATACCCAAGGCTGCACCCATGGCATTTCAATCCGTTGACCCTAGCACAGACCCAAGCCTAATTCTAACCAAAGAAGATTACCACTACCCCTGCTTTGATAAAATATCCAAAGATTACCCGGAATGGGGAAAAAGGGGTCAATTAAGTTGGGGCCGTGGAAAACTCTATTGGATTAAAGATGAGGAACGCAACATAGTGGCTGTAAACATCGGCGTTATCCTGCCGCAGGGGATGATATCGAGGCACCCTTGGTGGACTCTTGTCTTAATTAGATACCAACAGCAATCATTCAAGGTTCTGTATGTGGCCGAATTCAATAAAAACAATGACGGCAGTGATTGGATACTACTCACGGTGGATATTGACAAGTCCATTCTGCCCGCTGCATTTTTTAATGACGCCGATTATCAGCAGGCGTTGTTAGCCATAATCGAAGAGGTGTTAATTGCTTTTTATGCTGTCGCATTAGAGACAACCCGGGATAGGCCCTGTACGGTAATTTTCCAAAATTTTGAAAAATTAATACCCTCTATACCCGCTGATTAAGGCGGTTGCGGCGCTTTTTTCGTTGTGTGGGCTGCTCTTTCTGCCTTTTCATACTTCTGAGAACAAACACCCTGAGCAGATGGTACAAGATTTAATGAACACGGTTTTGAAGGGGCAGCGCTTAAAAATGGTTCATATTAATCCTGCTACAAAACAGGTTGAAGAGATTTTAATTTAATCCCACTCACACACAATTCTTACCGTCTTTTACCTATACCCAAGGCTGCACTCATGGCATTTCAATCCGTTGACCCTAGCACAGACCCAAGCCTAATTCTAACCAAAGAAGATTACCACTACCCCTGCTTTGATAAAATATCCAAAGATTACCCGGAATGGGGAAAAAGGGGTCAATTCAGTTGGGGCCGTGGAGAACTCTATTGGATTAAAGATGAGGAACGCAACATAGTGGCTGTAAACATCGGCTGTATCCTGCCGCAGCAGATGTTGTCTAGGCACCCTTGGTGGACTCTTGTCTTAATTAGATACCAACAGCAATCATTCAAGGTTCTGTATGTGAATAAACTCCAGAAAAACAGTGACGGCAGTTTTTGGAGGCTACTCACGGTGGATATTGAAAAGTCCATTCTGCCCGCTGCATTTTTTAATGACACCGATTATCAGCAGGCGTTATTAGCCCTAATCGAAGAGGCGTTAATTGCTTTTTATGCCGTCGCATTTAGAACAACCCGGGATAGACCCAGTACGGTAATTTTCCAAAATTTTGAAAAATTAATACCCTCTATACCCGCTGATCAAGGCGGTTGCGGCGCTTTTTTCGTTGTGTGGACTGCTCTTTCTGCCTTTCATACTTCTGAGAACAAACACCGTGAGCAGATGATTCAAGATTTAATGAACACGGTTTTGAAGGGGCAGCGCTTAAAAATGGTTCATATTAATCCTGCTACAAAACAGGTTGAAGAAATTTTAATTTAATCCTGAAATATTAATATCCACTCGCACAATTTAACTTGTGTATTCTAACCCCAAGGAAATGACCATGGCTTTTAAACACATTCTGCCCAGTTCTGGCGAAGCCCTGCAATTAGACAAAGCCGATTTAACCTACCCCTTTAATAAAATTCATAAAGATTTTCAGCCATGGGGTTGGGGTGGCTTGCGTATTCCGGATGAGGAAGGTTGGATTATCGATGAGGAGCGGAATCTGCTGGCCGTAAGTTTTGGCTGCGTCATGCCTAGGTATGCGTTATCAACTATGCCTTGGTGGCGGCTGATGTTAATTAAGTATAAACAGGTGTCCCTTAAAGTTGTTTATTATTCTAAAGGTGTTTATGAGGGGGGGGGCTAGAGTCTACACTGAGGTAATTGTGGATATTGAGAAATCCATGATGCCAGAGGTATTTTTTAATAGCGCTGATGCTCAGCAGGAATTAATGGCACTAATACAAGAGATATTAGAAACTTGGTTTGACATGACATTGTGGCCTGCGTTGAGAGTTCCCCATAAAGTGATTTTCGTAGACAATCAAGAAATGCCTACAAAAAATGCCTAATATTCAACCCAATTCAGTATGTTTAAATTTGTTATCGCTGGGCATTTCTGGTCGTAAGTAAATGTACCCAGTGTATAAGTCTCCATTTTTGACGGGGCTTTTTAAGGCATGTTTTTAATCTTTGCCGCATTCAGTGGCATTCTTTGGTTTCGGTTATGCCCATTATCATTAAGCAGGCTCATGTGGAAACCCATTGGATATTAGAAATGATTGACAACCAAAATAGTAATAATAAAAAAATCTCTTTTTTGCGGTCAAAAACATTCGGCTTTTTTCTTGGGCTTGCTGCCGTTTTTGGTTATGCCTACTGGGAGGTTCACTCCTTCAAAGCCGCACAATTCGGTTTTGAGCCGCCAGAGATGGCCCGAGCACGGTACGCGAAAAAAGATGTCATTGGCAACCTTGGCGGAATGAAAGTCAGGATTCCGCGCTATTATGCTGAATATGTGCAATATGACGGCGACCCTGGTTTTGGGGGGAAGCGAAACGGTGCTTTACCCGATCGCACATTCGACTCAAGGTTGAGCAGTTTTGGGATTGAGGCGCGCTTCCCGGGCATGAAAGGGCTGGAAGATCAAGCGGCAGTAAATGAATATAAATCGTATCAGCTCAACCCAGATAACCCATGGATTAGCATCAGCATTAATGCGGGTGAGTTCTACCCAGGCTTGGGCGCAAGGGCGCGCGATGGTCAAGCAAGAAATCTGGGCCAGCCCAGTGAATTTTGGTTTGATAACCATGAGCGATTACCCAGCTCTATTTATGGATTAGAAGCCTATGTGCCTATAGGTGCCGACCCTAAAACGGGAAAGCCGGCGCGCCTGAGCGATTTAACCAAAGACATTTATGTCTTTAGGGATCTATCTGGCCATGTGGACACCTATATATCCTGCGGTAGAACATTGGTGCCAAGGGGGGTAGTGCCCTGTCACATGCGTTTTGGTCTAGAGCCAGAAGCAGAGGTGTCGGTTTCTGTGGCTTTTCACCCCAAACTATTAAAAGATTGGAGCGCAATCAGGCAGGCTAGCACACACTTGCTACTGAGCTTTAAAGTAAACGAAGCTGACCCTAAAAAAACTACTGACAGCCTGCAAAATTCATCTGCAATGTAAGTTTTATTGATTTATTCGAGGATAACTCTGTGCCAAATACAATTACTACTAAGCAATTAATACAATACAAATTGGCCATAAAAAGCAGTGGGGTCAGAGTAAGATCGGGGTCAGAGTAAAATTCTTGCCAGACCAGAGCTTCCGCTTTGGGTACGACTCTACAATTTTAAAACCGTACCGACAATTTCTGCTCGAGGCGCAAAGTGGGTGTATCTGCGCAATCAAAACAATGATCTAAATATGGCACTCGCTGCGTACTATGTTCAAAAAGCGGTGTGGTCATGACACCCTCACTCAGGATTCGCTGATTCCAGATAAAACATTGAACTCCTGGCCAATGGGTTTCGTATCATGAGTGGTGCGTGGGACGCCGCACAGACCCGGCACAAAAATTAACTCAATATTGGACGCGTTCGCGGTTTACACTAAGCAATTCAACAAAAATCAACTGACCAGCCATAGGCGTATCTCCAATGAATAGCAACCTGCGGTCATTTACAATTGGGACAATGGCAACACTTGGACTATTCCTTGGAGAGATCGCTATGGCTATAGAGGAACCGGGGTTCGACAGGCTAGAGAAAGTCGACAATATCGAGGTGCGACAATATCGCCCGTTCATTGTGGCTGAGACCTTTGTTGATGGCGACATGAGCTCCGCGTCGAGTAAAGGCTTTCGGTTGATTGCCGACTATATTTTTGGCAACAATCTGTCAGCACGCGAGTCGGGAATCAAGTCATCTGAGAAATCGGAAAAAATTGCCATGACAGCGCCGGTGTCGGTTGAACCGGCGGTGCCTTCGGAAACAATTGCAATGACTGCACCGGTAAGCGTCGAACCCCTAGGTGATTCCACTATTAAGATGACGCAAGGCAAGCGTTGGCGTGTGCAGTTTGCGATGCCCAGCGAGTATTCAATGGCAACCTTGCCAAAACCGCGAAACCCCGCCGTCACCCTAAGGGAGGTGCCTAGCAAACGCTTTGCCGTTCTTGTTTTTTCGGGATTCTCGGGTGAAGAGAAAGTACAGCAAAAAGTCGACGAACTTTTAGTGTGGCTCAAGGCAAAAAACAAAAGGGCCATTGCCGCACCGCAGCTAGCTCGCTACAACCCGCCTTGGACCTTACCATTCATGCGGAGGAATGAAATTTTGGTAGAAGTCGCCGTGCCTTAATTCGCAATAACTCGATCTAGCTGTTTCAATTTCTCGTTATCCGCTTTTTAGGTTTCTCTATTGTCAAGCAAGTTTAACCTAGAAACCTCAGTTGGATCACCAAAGTCTGCGCAACCCCTTGGCGCGCCTAGCAAAAGTTAAAAATCACGAACAACCAACCAGGTTGCCCGTGATTTTTAACTTTCACTAATCACACCAATGGATTACACAGCTTTTTGGCGCCC